>JAKBCC010000119.1 GCA_021808105.1 Planctomycetota bacterium | reverse complement strand
GATTATTGGGACCCATAGAGGTGCAGACGTTTCTGGCCCGCACTTGGGCGGAAACCGAAAGTTTGGTGCAGCGCCATGAAATGCACGTGATGGTTCTGGACTCTCGGATAACCGAAGATCCCGACGCCCATGTGGATTTCTCAACGCTGCTGCGGTTAATTCAAAGTGTTCGCCCCGCTGATGCCAAGGGCGAACCAGCACCGCTGGTGATTGTTCTTTCGACGCAATTGTCGGATCGACTCATGCGGGAAGCACTGCGGAGAAATGTGTTTTCCGTGTTGCCCGAGCCGGTGGATGTTAATGAATTGCTGGACACCGTGGCCCGGGCGTTACATCGGTTTTACGGAGATCAATGGCCGGCTTAAAGCGGCTGTTAGAACAAAATAAACCAATGCCGACACCCGCGGGTGGTGATCGGAAAATTAAGTTTGAAATTCATTGGATTCTTTTCAGGAGTTTGTACTATGGCTGTTGGAGTTCGTCCCCTCGGCGACAAAATTCTTCTCAAGCGTATGGAAGCGGAAGGCGTTACCAAAAGCGGTATCGTGCTGCCGGAAACCGCCAAAGAAAAGCCGAAACGCGGCAAAGTTCTGGCCATCGGCGACGGCAAATTGCTGGACAGCGGCGAGCGCGCCAAGTTCCAGGTGAAAAAAGGCGATGAGGTGATTTTTGCCAGCTACGCCGGCACGGAAATCAAAGTTGGCAATGATGAATTGCTGATCCTCAGCGAAGATGAAGTCCTGGCCATTGTGGAATAATGGCCCCAGCCGATTCTATTGACTGAATCGGCATGTTTTTTTAAGTTAATTTTTATTTACGGAGACACCTACTATGTCCGCAAAAATGATTGAATTTGATACAGCCGCTCGCGAGGCCATTCGCCGCGGCGTACACACCCTGGCCAAGGCGGTCAAGGTAACACTTGGCCCGTCAGGCCGCAACGTGGTTATTGAGAAATCCTTCGGCAGTCCCACTGTCACCAAAGACGGCGTAACGGTTGCCAAGGAAATAGAACTTGAAGACCCGTTTGAAAATCTCGGCGCTCAGTTGGTTAAAGAAGTGGCCAGCAAAACCAGCACCGTCGCCGGCGACGGCACCACCACCGCCACCGTTTATGCCGAGGCAATTTATGAAGAAGGCCTGCGTAATGTTACCGCCGGTGCCAACCCCACGCATTTGAAGCGCGGCATTGACAAAGCGGTGGATGCGGTGCTCAATTACCTGAAAAATATCTCGGTAAAAGTTGAGAATTCCAAGCAGATCGCGCAGGTCGGCACCAGCTCCGCCAATCAGGATTCCCAGATCGGCCAGATGATCGCCGATGCCATGGATAAGGTTGGCAAGGACGGCGTCATAACCGTTGAAGAAGGCAAGAGCCTGGATACGACAGTCGAACTTGTGGAAGGCTTGCAGTTTGACAAAGGTTATATTTCCCCGCACTTCGCGGATCCCAAGACCATGGATGCAACCTTTGAAGATTGCTACATCCTGATTCATGAAAAGAAAATCAGCTCCATCAAGGATATGCTGCCGATTCTCGGCAAAGTCGCGGAAGCCGGCAAGGCCCTGCTGATTATCGCTGAAGATATCGAAGGCGAAGCCCTGGCCACGCTGGTGGTCAACAAACTTCGCGGCACGCTGAAAGTCGTGGCCGTCAAAGCCCCGGGATTTGGTGATCGCCGCAAGTCCATGCTGGAAGACATTGCCATTGTCACCGGCGGCAAGGCCATTTTTGAAGAGCTGGGCGTTTCACTGGAAACCCTGGACCTCAAGGACCTTGGAAAAGCCAAGAAGGTGCACATCGAAAAAGAAGCGACCACCATTATTGAAGGTGCCGGCAAAGGCGACGCCATCAAGGCCCGCATTGAACAGATCAAGAATGAAATCGATCGCACCACCAGCGACTATGACCGTGAGAAACTCCAGGAACGTCTGGCCAAACTCGCCGGTGGCGTGGCCCTGATTAAAGTCGGTGCACCAACCGAAGCGGCTATGAAGGAAAAGAAGGCCCGCGTCGAAGACGCCCTTCACGCCTGCCGCGCTGCGGTTGAAGAAGGCATTCTCCCTGGCGGCGGCGTAAGCGTGCTGCGGGCAATTCCTTCCATCGATAAACTCAAGCTCGATGGCGATGAAAAGATTGGTGCTGATATTGTGAAGCGCGCACTGTTTGCTCCGATCAAACAGATTTCTGAAAATGCCGGCATTGATGGCAGCATCGTGGCGCAAAAGGTTCAGGAATCCAAAGAAACCAACTTTGGTTTCAATGCGTTAACTCATGAATACGGTGATATGCTCAAAATGGGCGTCATTGTTCCAACCAAGGTTGAACGCACCGCCCTGACCAACGCCGCATCCATCGCCAGTTTGCTGTTGACCACCGATGCGGTGATCAGCGACCTGCCCAAGAAGGATGACAAGAAGGCCGGTGCGGCCGACCATTCCGACGAGTATTGAAAATCGTAAATAAACGTTCCGGTTAAGGGGACAAGCTCCGAAACCGGACGTATTTTACATACAGCCCGCGCGCATCGGGCCGCAGCCCGATAGAGCAGGAGTTTTGAGAGAGTAGAGAGTAGAGCACATTCGGCTGGCGCAAAAGAGTGGCTGTCGCCGAGACAATCCAACGCCACCTGCGGTCTACTGCTCTACTCACTACTCTCAAGCCCAATCGGGCCGCGGCCCGATAGAGCAGGGGAATTTAGAAAGTTGAAAGTAGAGCACATCGGGCTGCGGCCCGATAGAGCAGGCGAACGGAGAGAGTTGAACAGTAGAGCAGATAAGGGTGATGCAAAAGCGAGGCTGGCGCAAAAGCGTGGCTGTCGCACAGACGAGATGCCCCGCCTGCGGTCTACTTTCTACTTGCCATTCTCACGCTTTAGATATCGCGAACTGTGAGATTTAAAATTTCAGATTTGAGATTTTTGTCAAGCCCGGCGTTTATCCGAGAAATCAGCGGAATCCGCGGTTTTTTTCGCTCTATTTTGGATTGCACATCGCGTGCTGGAATTTTAGTTTGGATCCGTTGTTGAACAACAGCTCCTTTGCCGCACGTCCACGCTGCCCACCCGAATTTCTTGCTGTGACAGGGAACTACGGCCTTTCCAGCATCGCAAACGCGGCGTTGGCCGCTTGCTGAGCTTCAGCCAGTGTTGGGGCCGTGTGAATCATGTGGCCCATTTTGCGGCCGGGCCGTGGGGTTTTGCCATACAGGTGAATCATCCCGCGGCCATCGGCAAGTACTTTGGCGAAATCCGGTTCGCCGTGCAACCATAAATCGCCCAGTAAATTGGTCATCACCCCGGGCTGCACGGTCTGAATTTCCGGCAGGGGAAGGCCGCAAATGGCGGCAATGTGCATTTCAAACTGACTGCGGCTGGCGGCGCGCATGGTCACATGCCCGGAATTGTGCGGGCGGGCCGCCAATTCATTAATGTAGACATCTCCATCCGGAAGGATAAACATTTCCACCGCCAGCAGTCCCACCACGCCCAACGCCTCCGCCGTGTTGCGGCCTAACTGAATCGCCTTGGCGGCCGTGGCGGGCGGGAAATCGCCGGGCATGCGGGTTTGAAATAAGATCCCGCGCCGATGTTCGTTTTGAAAGATCGGAAAATGTGTCATGCGGCCATCCGCCGACCGCGCCACAATCACGGACGCTTCCGCCACAAAATCAATGCCGCTTTCCAGCACCAGCGGTGTGGATCCCAATGCTTCCCATGTGTCCGCGGATTCATCAGCGGAATGCAGCCACCGCTGCCCTTTACCGTCGTAACCGCCACGGGCGGTTTTAGCCACAATCTTTTTGGCCCCTGCGGCAAAGAGCGTTTCCGCCGCTTCGCTTATCTGCCTGGCAGATTCCGCTATGGCAAACGGGCCAACCGCCAGACCATGATCGCGGAGGAACAGCTTTTCCAGCCGCCGGTCGCGCACCGTGCGCTGAACGTCCGCCGATGGGGACACACGGCACGGCGTATTAGCGGCGGCTTCCAGAGCTACCGGATCAATGGATTCCGCTTCAACCGTCAGCACGGCACTTTGGCGCGCCACTCGCGCTGCCGTGGCTGGTTCCCCAGGATCGGCAATCAGGTGATGATCCGCCCAGCGCCGGGCCGGATCGGTTTCATGGCTGGAAACACAAAACGTGCGATAACCCATGCGCTTGGCCGCCTCGCACAACATGGAACCCAGTTGGCCTCCGCCCAGCACGGTAATAAGTTCCGACGGAAGAATGGGTTGCTGCGGGATGGATTCAAGTGGTGACTTCATGGGTACCTGTTAGATTTTCTACATCAAGAACGTCGGCTCGTATTTATGTTATTGTGGTGCTGCGGGTATGGCATCCAATGTTTCACCCCGCACTTTTTCGGTGATGGATGCGCGGTACGCGGCATAGCGATTCCGTATTCCTTCATCGGATAATCCCAATATCGCCGCCGCCAGAAGCGCCGCATTGATCGCCCCGGCTTTGCCGATCGCCAATGTTCCCACCGGCACGCCGCCGGGCATCTGCACGATTGAAAGCAGGGAATCCAACCCATTAAGGGCGGCACTTTGAATCGGCACTCCCAATACCGGCAGAATGGTTACCGCGGAAATCATGCCCGGCAAATGCGCTGCGCCGCCGGCACCGGCAATAATTACGCCGATTCCCCGCGCCGCCGCCTGCTGTCCATAAGCGATCATATCCACGGGCATCCGATGAGCGGAAACCACTTTGGCCTCACATGGTATTTCCAGCACGTGCAGTATTTCCGCCGCATGTTGCATGGTAGGCCAGTCCGATTTACTTCCCATCACAATGCCCACCAGGGGCTTTGGAGACATTTTTACGCTTGTCATAACCACTCCCGGCTAGCCGCCGCAATATGCCGAATCACAATCTTCAGCATGTACATGTACTATAACCTTTTTCACCAATCGCGGCCCGCCTTCCTGGGTTACAGGGGACGACGACGAGTTAGAACGCAGGAGTTGGGAGCCGACCTGGGTTACCGACCTGGGTTACAGGTGACAGGTTACAGGTGGCAGTGACAGGGTTGGGGGTTGGGAGTTAGAAGGTTTTGGACACTGGCGCGTTCATGCCCAATGCGTCATATGGGTGTGGAAATTTTTCCGGGCACCCCGCATCAACTCGACCGGCGAGCCGCCGGGTTTATCCCGGCGGGCTTCAGCATTCCTTTGAAAAGGGGGCTTTTTTACCCCGCCCGGAAAAATTGCCACGCCCCGTCATATTAATGTGTCATACCAAAGTTGGCGATCGCGCAGCGGCTGGATAGAATGGGGGGGCGGGGTTGGCCGGTAACGGCTGCGGGAGTGACGAGGGTTTTATCTTATCTGGCCGCTTTGAGTTGAGAGGATATTTTTATGATCAGGAATGGTGTGAAATTGCTGGGGATGATTTCCGCAGCGGCGCTTCTGGTGCCGGCGGGGATGGCATTGGCGGTGGGGGCGGGGGTTGCGGATGCGGTCGTAGGCGACAATGGTCCGCCAATGGGAGTGGATATTACGTCCCATGGTGGCACGGACGCATTATCCGCCATCAGTTCCGCCGGCGCATATGGCGCGGTGGTGCAGAGCTTTACCGCCGGTACGTCCAGCAATTCCGGCTACACGCCGCCGGACACCAACGGGGCGGTGGGTCCGAACAATATTGTCCAATTGATCAACGGATATTATGGCGTCTACAGCCTGACCCCCAGCGTCAATATCAATGGTGTAGGGACGCCGCTTTTGAGCGAATCGTTATCAAACTTCTGGACTACATCGGGTGTCGCATTGCCGACGGCAAGCAGCGGATATGGCTCATTTGTCTCTGATCCGCGGGTGATTTACGACCCGAGTTCCGGACATTGGTTTGCCAGCAGCATTGATGTGATGGAAAACAGTTCCACGGGTAAGGTAAGCCAGACGAATGATCTTCTTTTGGCGGTGTCGAGAAATTCCAATCCGCTGGACGGATTCACCGGATTTAAGGTTGGAGCCTATCAGCCGACGAACCCATCGCTGACCACCAGCGAGGCGAGTTATGGAAAGACTTTTGCGGATTTTCCGACCCTGGGAATTACCTCGAACTATGTCACGATAGCGGCCAATAATTTCACGGTACCTAATTCCCAGAACCAGTTTGCTTCAAGCCCGGCGTATGAATCAGTGCTCGTGGTGAATAAAAGCGCCCTGACGGGTACAAATCCCACAACATCCAATTTCAATGCCAACAGCGCGCTGACGTATCAGTCCTTTAATAACTTGGGCTTTACCAATCAGCCGGTGAATGATCTAAATGCTGCGGGTAAGGCCTCGTATCTTTTTTCCAATTATGATGCGTCCGGGACCGGCGGCACGTTTACGCAGAATCTCAACGAAACGCGGATTGCGGCCGTCAGCAGTTCCGGTGGACTGGACACCAATTATGGTCTGGTGCCGTTCAACTACCAGTCCGGCGAACCGGTCAACGCCACGCAACCCGGTTCTTCGGCGACGATTGACACCAATGATGACCGTTTGAGCAGCAGTCTGACCACCGACAGCAGCGGTCATATTTGGGGGATTCAATCGGTGTTGAACCCCACGAACAGCGGCCTGTCGGCATTGCGCTGGTTTGAAGTAGCACCGGTTTCCACGCCTGGTACCGGTAACGCGCCGACTATTCTGGCGGAAGGCGTGATCTCGGATCCGAATAATTCACTTTATTTCGGCTCCATCGCGGTGAATTCTCTGGGCAAAGTGGTTATCGGTTTTACCGAAAGCGGAACTATGTATCCCAGCGCGTATGCCCTGATCGGGAATTTAAACGGTACGAATATCACCCTTGGCAGCCCGCTGCTGCTGCATGCGGGGCTGGCAGCTTATGGAAACTCCGGGGCCAATCGCTGGGGCGATTACAGTTCCACGTGGCTGGATCCCACGAATCCCAATATTTTCTGGACCTTTCAGGAATATGCGATCAGTTCCAGCCAATGGGGAACGCAGATTGCGGAAATCGCGGTGCCGGAACCGGCAGCTCTGGCACTGTTTGCCGTTGGCGGTCTGCTGCTGTTGCGACGCACAAGGGCACATTAGCTGGGCGTGGCAATATTTCCGGGCAACGCGCGCCGTGCGGATAAACTTCACATAGCCGCCGGCTCTGCCGGTGGTGGAATGCACCACGTTCGCACCCCGCCGCCGCTGGACCAAACGGTGCGAGTTGCCCATGATTTCGCCGTATTTCAGTCCCGCCCGGAAAACATGCCACGTCGCATTAGCTGATTCGCCACGCGCTCGCTGGATATATTGGCGCTTTTGTGGGAAAATGAAAAACTAGAATCGGTTGAACCCTCCGGACCACCGGGGTTCGGAATCTGAAATTAACCGGTTTTACGGACAATTTATTTGACACGCAGAGCGTGGGCGGATAAAAACTACCCGATTTAACCGCGGGGCGGATGTCTTGCTTTGGAGGCTATTGCATGAAGCGGTATGCGACACTTTTACTTATCGTTGGCGCAGCGGCTGTCTTGCCGATGTTGGCGGGATGTCAAACCCTCACCGACACGCCGGGGCAAAACGCTGTTCGCATTGACCACGCCATGGCGACAGATTGGCTGCAGGTTCCGGATAATGCCGAGCAAGTCCTGATGCTCAATCGGCCCACGCAGTTGTCTGACAAACCTGTGCCGGCGCAATAACGGGTTCTAGTGCGCTGTCAAGCCTGCAAATTAGGATTGATTTCCACGGTTCTTGCCACGGCAATTGTCGCACGCGGACCCATGCCCGTAACTTTTATTGGCCGGTTTTCATTTTTGAGCCGATAATGACTGGGTTGGCCCGATAAGCGGATTGCCGATTGTAAAAATTGGTATATCCGGGCGGCGGTTTTCGGTTCCGCCGCCGGCGTGCGGACTGGATGTGGTGTTATTAGCAGGCATTTTTGTTGCCGAGGGGTTTCTCTCATGACGAAACGTTTTCTTCTTTTACCGTTGGCGATGGCCGGTTCTCTCTGGCTTGGCGGATGCACCAGCCAGAACAACTCCTCAACGGCCATCAGTCATTATGTGCACGGCCAGTTAGATATTGAAAGCGGAAAGACACAAAAGGCCCTCGCCGAACTCACCCAGGCAATTAAACAGAATCCGAATATGGTCCTGGCTTATGAAGCCCGCGGTGATATTTATCGCAAACAGGGACAGGAGCATAACGCAATTCATGATTATCAGCACGCCGTCAAATTAAATCCCAAAAGCTTTCACGGTTGGTATGAACTGGGTGTAAGCTTTCAGGCGGTCCATAACTTTCAAAGTGCCGTGGCCGCCTATCAGCAATCGTTGCAGGTTGAACCGAAAAATGGCAATGCTACGATGAATCTGGCCGTGGCCTACGCCCAGACCGGCCAGCCGATCTTTGGCGTTATTTACGGTCGTCGCGCACTGGCCAACGGTGCCCGGTCATTTTCGTCTCTGGCTAACCTGGGTGCCATATACGCCGAGGCTGCCAATGTTGACCCGCATTATGGTCGAAAAGCTCTGCATTATTTCAAATCGAGCCTGGAGTTAAAGCCCCATCAATCAGCGATATATCTGGATATGGCGGCGGTGTACCTCAATGGTAAACAGTATGCCATGGCGTCGCGGGTGCTTAAAACCGCGGGCAAACTCGCTCCGTCCGCCTTGGTGCAGGAGCGGTTGGGGTATGCCTATTATCGTATGGGCAATCTGCCGCAAGCCAGGGCCGCGTATCACGCCGCATTGAAGCTCAAAGCTGATTATCCGCCCGCGCTCAACGGTCTTGGGGTTGCAGATATGGCCATGGCTTTACAATCTCAGGGTGGTGATCCGGCGCTGCGCCGCAAAGCAATTGCCTACTGGCGTAAGAGTCTCGAACTGAATCCGGATCAGCCGCTGATTGAAAAGCTGGTCCGGCGTTTTTCGCAATCATCGCACTAAGGCCGCGGAACTTCGGGCCTGTGCCAATCACCGCCCCGATCCGGGCGAGACAGGAATACAAAACGCATGAATCCGCTGGAAAGACTGCGAAAAAATATCCAAACGGTTTTCTTCGGTCGTCCCGAAGTGGTCACACACCTGCTTGTGGGGTTACTGGCCCGCGGCCATGTGCTGATTGAAGATGTTCCCGGTGTGGGAAAAACGGTTCTTGCCAGGGCCCTGGCCCGCAGTATCAACTGCCAGTTCAGCCGCATCCAGCTTACCCCCGATCTGCTGCCCAGCGATATTCTCGGCGTATCGGTCTACAATCAGGAACGACAGGAATTCACCTTTAAGCCCGGTCCCATTTTCGCCAATATTGTTCTGGCGGACGAAATTAACCGCACCACGCCACGCACCCAAAGCAGTCTCCTGGAGGCGATGAACGAAAATTCCGTCTCCGTTGACGGCCAGACCCTCCAGCTTCCCCGCCCCTTTATGGTCGTGGCCACCCAGAATCCCTTTGAATTTGAAGGCACCTATTTCCTGCCGGAAAATCAGCTGGACCGGTTCCTGCTGCGGATTCAGCTCGGTTATCCCGAACGCGACCGTGAACTGGCCATCTTGCGCGAGCAGCCGGGCCAGCATCGGCTTGATACCCTGGACCCGGTACTTTCCAGCGAAGAAGTGGAAGCCCTGCAGGGGCAGGCGGGGCAGGTGAAAATTGACCCGCTGCTGCTGGAATACATGCTGGATATCGTCACTGCCACACGCACGCACGAACTTTTGCATACGGGTATTTCACCCCGCGGTTCTTTAGCACTTACCCATGCGGTGCAGGCTCTGGCGTTGGTGAATAAACGCGATTACGTCACACCCGATGACATCAAGGAAATGGTGGTTCCTGTTTGCTCGCACCGGGTTATTACCAAGAGTTACATGGCCAACGGTGATATTACTACCGCTGTGCGTATCATGCAGGAATTATTGCAGAATATTCCCTGTCCCATGTAGTTCTGCGCCCGTTGCTTGGCCGCCTGCAAGGTGGAAAAGCAAATATTTTCAAGGCGGTCCGCAGTCATGCGAAAACACCGGCACATGACGTATTACGAGCTGACCTTTACCGGGTTTGTCTTCGCCGGCGTTACCTGCTTTGTACTTATCGCGGCTCTCAACAGTCAAAACAATGTTCTATTCTGGGCGCTGGGAATTGTCCTGGGAACCCTTTTGGTCTCCGCAGTATTGGGCGATTTACTTCTGCGGCGGCTGGAAGTCACGCGATCGGTCAGTGCGCACGCGGTAGCCGGTGAACCCATGGAAGTGCATTACCGCCTGGTGAACCATAAAATCCTCTGGCCCTCCTGCGCTATTCGTATTACCGAGGCGCGCTTCCTGGGAGCCGTCTCGGTTGTTCCCGAAGGTTATTGCCTGCACCTCGGGCCGGGGCAGACCACGCTGGTGATGACCCATCTGGTGCCCACGCATCGCGGAATTGTCGAACTGCGTGAACAGAGAGTCTGCTGTTCATTTCCCTTCGGCTTCCTGAACCGGGCGGTGCATATTCGGGCACCACGCCGTATCACCGTCTATCCGCGTATCGGCATGCTTAACCGCGAACTGCTTGCCCGCTCGCGCACGTTTTGCTCCGGCGGATCAACAACTTCTCCCCGGCGCGGCGGATCGGACGAATTTTTTGGGCTTCGTGAATATCAATCCGGGGATGCCATCCGATCTATTCACTGGCGCCGCAGCGCTCACACCGGACAGTTGATGGTCCGGGAAATGACCACCGACACCCCGCCCACGATTGTTATCACGCTGGATTTACGCCCATGGGCAACCGTACCCAACGGCCCCGCTCTGGCCGAACGGGCCATTGAATTGGCCGCCGCCTGGATGTGCCGCGGCTTAATGGACCACTTTTCCGTTGGCATGCAGATTACCGGTTATAGCCGATCCGTACCCACCCTGATCACCGCCGGTCGCAGTCAGCGCCAGATACTTCTGGAAGCCCTGGCCACCATTGACCTGGCCGCCATCTCGCCCGATGGCCCCACCGCAGATCCTCTTCAGGAAGATCGTATGTCCCGTGAAGCGGAGCACGTGGTCATAGCGCTATCGGAAAAAACCGCGCGCCTTGATATGGTGCCCGCCGGCTGCAATTACACGCTGCTATGTATGGACGATCCGGACAGCCAATACTGGCTCTATTTCCCATCCCAACCCGGCCCCGCCGGCGCAACGGCGGACTTTGCTGCCGTAGCCCCTGAGAGCCTGTCCGGGTAATTACCGGGTTGCGATCCCGGCGCGCCGGGACGATGTTTGGCAACTTGGGGCATCCTCGCGTCATCGAGCACCGTGGTGATAACCCGGTGGTGGGTTTGCGGGCCGAGGTTACGGGTTACGGGGGACAGGTTACAGGGAGCGGGCAGGTTTACCCTGGCGGGCAGAATAGGAGAGCGGCGACGCTTCCAGAAACTCCCAAACTCCTCTGTAACCCGTAACCTGTAACCCGTAACCCCGTCCGCCCCGGCGGCATTGGATCAACCACCGGATTAATCATCCGG
>JAKBCC010000118.1 GCA_021808105.1 Planctomycetota bacterium | reverse complement strand
CTGCCCGCCGGTTCCAGCATCAACTACTTTGCCAAAGACAAGCGAATGTGCCGCATCGTTATGTAAAATTGCCATGAATCAAGACCGCGGAGCGATGGCGGCCCAATGTGACTTCAGCGCCCCTTCCAATCGGTCGATCTCGTCGTCAGTCAAAAAGCCAAAGGTGCTGCGGCGTTTGGTGGCTATGTAACCCGCCGGACGGGCACCGGTATCGCTGGGAAAAACACTCTTAGCCATGCAATTTCCGTGAAAAACAGACGCAATACGGGATTATTGAGCGCAAATCGGCATTTTGCAAGAAAAACGGGCGAGCATTCAGCAATTTTGCGACGCTATTAAAGCCGCACCCTGCTACCTTTGGCGATTGATACGCGACTCGAGCGCGGTCAAGGTAGTGAGTATATCATCAAAATTCGGTGGCACCGCAAGGAACAGATCACGCATGGCCTGATAGTCGCGTCGCAATGCGGACAATTTTTCAGATGGAGGAACCAGATGGAACGTGCCAGGTTCCGCCTCCTCGTAATTCGCCCAGCCGCTGCCGAAAAATTGACTTTTCCAACGTACCACTCGGGCGCGCAGTTCGTCCCTATCGGCGGCCGGATGTTGCGAAATCGCCGCCATATCAGCGTAATGGCGTGCGAGTCTGACCGGCATTGGCTTTTCCGCAGGTCGATAATACTCCATATGCAGGATTGTTGCTTTTTCCCAGAAAGTGCGCTCTATTTCCAATGCCACAACCTCGCAGCGCCAGTCTGCAAACGCATCGGGAAAGACATCAGCGATCCAAGGTCGTACCGGGTGACGCCCCGCCGGTTGCTGGTCGGTGAGGGAGCCAAATTCCAACTTGACCGAGCGCTGCAGGTACTGGAAGCCCGGGGGCTGCGAAGATGGGTAATGAAAAAGAAGTAGCGGGGACTGCGTTCGGCCGTCGGTCTGGAATTCAAACCATGGGCCGTCCGCTTTTCCCAGCGCATGGTTAGCCGCCGCCTCCAGCGCCGGACCGATCCGGCCCTGCACTGCGCGGCCGCATTGGACTTCAGCGTTCTTCATCCATTTATCAATTTGGTTGCGGCCTTTATGCGCTGGCGGTAGTTTCAGAAATTCGGGCGAGAGGGACAAATCTATGTCCTCTGAAAATCGTTCAATGGCACCGAACACTTTCGAAAGAGAGGTTCCGCCTTTGAAAACCAGACTGTCCGCAAATTCAGACTTGAACAGGACGTCCAGCAGCCAACACACCCAAAAGTCCTTCTCCATGATGACCGAAGAAAGATTTCGCCGGGTTGCCGCCTGCTCGATGTAAAGCCGGCGTTCCTCCGTTGGCAGCCTGAGAAAGCTGTGATTCATGGATTTTCCCCTGCGAGTTCGCGAAAGATCGGGTGCATCCACGTCGGAGCCATGGGCAGATCATTAAGCAGTTCCCGGCGCTGTTTAGCCGGAAGGGAATGTTTCAAGTGATGTCGGTGCTGCCGGGTCACATGTTCCTTGCCGATGGCCCGCAATGCCTGAATCAGAAGACCACTTAATCGTCCTGCCGCAGCCATATTCCGTGCGGTAGTTCGCCGTAACTGGATCGTGGTTGAACCGATTTTCACGGTCCGGGTCGGGCCATCAGTCAGAAATACTGCTTTGGCCGGCACCTGTTCCGAAAGTCCCAACGCATTGACCGCATAGGCTCCTGCGGGCTGAATGCGCGTGTGATCGCGCGCCGCCAGGGCCCCAGCAACCGTCTCCGCCGATGGGGCAAGAGTTCCGAGCACCGGGTGCTTCTTTGGGAAAGCATACACGCCGCGAGCCAGACGGCGAATCATTCCTTTTCGCGCCAGCCGATGAAGCGCTAAATCCACCGCTCCTCGACGCCCGATATTAAGAAAGTCCGCCGCGACAACGACACAACCACGTCCTCTATGACGAATCGACATCTGGATGCCATATTCTATGGAATGAGACGATTTTATCCGAGAATTCATGTAAGAAATATTAGCCTGTTTTTCTTACAAGTTCAAGCGGCATTTTCTTCTCCCTGCAATATGCTGCACATGCTCGGGACAGGAATCGAACCTGCACTCCTTTCGGAACCGGAACCTAAATCCGGCGCGTCTGCCAATTCCGCCACCCGAGCGGGCAATTCATTTATTTTAACATAGTCCCGGCGTCTTGGCACACGTGTGGTGGGAAAGTGAAATAATCGACCTCTTGCCATGTCCCAGCCATAAAAGTGTTTGAATCTAACACGAGATTTGACATACCTCATGCCAGCCGTTATACCTAACATATACCTAACTTTTGGAGGGCTATATGAGTCTGTTTTTATGTGTTTATCTGCCCGATTGGGATATTCAGGCGATGCGGTTAAAACAACGGCGGGCTGATGCACTCTTATCCGCCAAGGCACTGCGGCCCCTGCTGTTGGTGGTGGAACAGGCACGGCAGGAAGTTGTGGGGCGATGTTGCGATATTTGCCGCCGGCGAGGCATTGTTCCCGGCATGGCGGTGGCGGAAGCGCGGGCCTTGTTACCCCGCGTGGAGATAATGCCTTTGGATGGCATGGCCGGCACGCGGCTGCTGGAAAAGTTGGCGCGCTGGGCGTTGCGATTTTCTCCTGTGGTAAGTATCGGGGAGCCATTCCCGGATCATCAACCTTGCCCCGCTGCGGATTGTCTGTTACTTAACATCACCGGAATGGAGCATCTGTTTAACGGGCCGAGCGCCTTAGCCCGGCGCAT
Organism: Planctomycetota bacterium; assembly: GCA_021808105.1. Lineage (GTDB taxonomy): Bacteria > Planctomycetota > Phycisphaerae > WQYP01 > WQYP01 > JAMDCX01. The sequence continues at coordinate 8,737 of JAKBCC010000118.1, read as the reverse complement.
CACCGCCCTGCTACGGCACAATGCACTGACCTGCCGCACCGCCATTGCCCCAACCCTCTCCAGTGCGGCAGTGCTGGCACGTTATGCGGAAACGCCCGCATTCATTGACGATGCCGCTGATATTGCCGCCGCTGTGCGGAACTTTCCCCTGGCGGCCTTACGCATCAGTGCCGACACGCAGGCGGCATTATGCGAAACAGGCGTGACATGCCTGGGGGAAATAATGACCCTGTCGCGTGATCAACTGGCGGTTCGCTTTCCACCAGAATTACTGCTGCGATTGGATCAACTGCTGGGGCACCGGATGGAATTGCCACCCTTGATCACCTTATCCAGTACGCCACAGGCCCAATGGCGGGCGGATGGACCGGTGGAAAATCTGGAGGGGATTCTATTGGCGGCTCAAGCCTTAACCGACCAGTTGTCACAGATATTAACTCAACGCAATCTGGGTACCACGCTGCTGACGATAGAAATGCAGGGGGAATATACGGGGACGTCCACCGTCACGATTTCCCTGACCCAGACAGTACGACGGGCCGACCGACTGTGGGCGGCCATCCGACCGCGAATAGAGCAACTTCGGCTCACGAGCGGCATTGAAGTTCTCACCCTCCGCGCTGAACAAACACATCTTCTTCCCCCGGAGCAATTACACGCGGATACCTGCACCGCCTGGCGCAGCAACCCCACCATGGCACCGCTGGCTCCAGTGCTGGATATTTTGCAAACGCGACTGGCCGCCCGGCGCATCGGCATGGCCGCAGGGGGACAGTCGCATATTCCCGAGCAGGCCATGCGCCTGAACAGGCTCAACACAGGGCAAGACAATATAGCGTCACCAGCCTCACGGGTATCACCGAATGGATTTGTCCTCATTCCCCGACCCTCGCTGCTGCTGGCTCCGCCGCAACCGGCGCAGGTGATAACCGGAGGCCCTTCTAACACACCCGAGCATATTCAATGGCAGGGCCGCATTTATACCTGTCAGCAGGTGATCGGGCCGGAGCGTTTAACCACGCCCTGGTGGACGGGCATGCCACCGGTCACACGGGACTACTTTGCCGTGCTGGACCAGAATGGGCAATGGCTATGGGTATTTCATGAAGTGGAAACCGGGCAATGGCTGCTGCACGGAGTGTGGGTGTGATGTGCGATTTTTGTGATGTGAGCGGATATGCCGGAACAGCCTGAAAAGCGTTATAAACCGGCAGTGACACAGCGGCGTGCCGCAGCCGCCGGGGCAACGCACTATGTGGAATTGCAAACCACCAGCAACTTCACATTTTTGCATGGAGCCAGTCACCCGGAGGAATATATTCAGCGGGCCGCCGAACTGGAATATGATGCCATTGCCTTGACGGATCACGCCACCATGGCCGGCATGGTGCGGGCGCACACTGCGGCTAAACAGGCCGGCATACAACTGATTGTCGGAACATATATACGCATTGATTTACCAGCATCTGACTCCAATTCCCGGCCCTATTGCAATGTGCTGTTATATCCCACCGATGTGGCCTCGTATGGTCGCCTGTGCCGCCTGATCACGCTGGGACGCAGACAAGCCGCCAAGGGATCTTATCGCATCACCTTGGAAAATGTAGTGGCGCATCAGGCCGGTCTGCTGATGATCGCCTTACCACCGGCACATGCGGATGCCACATTTACCGAAACGCTCTTGACCTTAAAATCCGTAGTGGATGATGATCGACTTTCACTGGCGATGATCCGCCGCTACGGTTGCGATGATGCCCAAACCCTTCAACAACTGGCGGAAATATCTCGTCACACGGAACTTGCACCCGTAGCGGTCAATGATGTGCTGTACCACGCGCCGCAACGGCAGCGGCTTCAGGATGTGCTGGCGTGCATCCGTCTGGGCTGCACGATTCATGAATTAGGCCTGCAGCGCATGGCCCATGCCGAGCGGCATTTGAAATCATCGGCGGAAATGTGCCACTTATTCCGGGATTACCCCCAGGCCTTGAAGCGACCGCTGGAAATAGCGGCGCGGGCTAAAGCTTTTTCCATGGATCAATTAACTTATCACTATCCCCATGAAATTTGCCCGCCGGGCTTTACTCCGATGGACTACCTGATTCAATTAACCTTACAAGGGGCTGCGCAACGTTATCCGGAGGGCGTGCCGGAATCGCTGCAAAGGCGGATGGAACATGAGTTTTCCCTGATCCGGGAATTAAATTATCCCGCGTATTTTCTTACCGTCTATGACATTGTGCGCTTTGCGGTATCGCGGAATATTTTATGTCAGGGCCGCGGCGCGGCGGCCAATTCCGCAGTCTGTTATTGCCTGGGTATTACGGCGGTGGATCCGCAGCGCATTGACCTGCTGATGGAGCGGTTCATCAGTAAAGAACGCAATGAGCCGCCGGATATTGATATTGATTTTGAACATGAACGCCGGGAGGAAGTCATTCAATATATCTATAAACGTTTTGGCCGAAATCGTGCGGCCATTACCGCGGAAATTATTTCCTATCGCCGCAAAAGTGCGCTAAGGGATGTGGGCAAAGCCATGGGCCTTTCGTTGGATTGTGTGGACAAACTGGCGAAAAGCGGCGACTGGTGGGAGAAGGGAATGATCCGGGAAAACCAACTGCGAAGCCTGGGGCTTAACGCCTCAGACCCGACGCTTGCCCAGGTGCTGGAACTGGCGGGGGAATTAATCGGTTTTCCCCGACATTTATCGCAGCATGTCGGCGGTTTTGTGATTACAGAACAACCGCTATGTGAACTGGTCCCCATTGAAAATGCCGCCATGCCGGATCGCTCCATCATTCAATGGGACAAGGATGATCTGGATGCCATGGGCATTTTGAAAATTGATATTCTGGCATTGGGAATGCTCACCTGCATCCGCAAAGCCATTGATCTGGTCAACAGCCAAAACGCGCCCTGCCCCGCCGGGCCGGACATCACTTTTGCCACCGTGCCGGCAGAGATAATCAGCGTTTATGACATGCTGTGCCAGGCGGACAGCATTGGCGTGTTTCAAGTGGAATCCCGCGCCCAGATGGCCATGCTGCCGCGGCTTAAACCAAGATGTTATTACGATCTGGTTATTGAAGTGGCCCTGGTGCGGCCCGGCCCCATTCAAGGCGGCATGGTGCATCCCTATTTACGCCGACGCAGCGGGAGGGAACCCGTGGACTATCCATCGGCGGCGGTGCAAGGAGTGCTGGAACGCACATTAGGTGTACCACTTTTTCAGGAACAGGTTATGCGACTGGCCATGGCGGCGGCGGGCTTTACACCGGGGCAGGCGGATGCACTGCGGCGCAGCATGGCGGCGTGGAAACGTAAGGGCAACCAGTTGGCGGCATTCGGCGGACAATTGATCGCGGGGATGTTGGCCAACGGCTATACGCAGGAATTTGCGCAACGCTGTTTTGAGCAGATCAAAGGCTTTGGAGAATATGGGTTTCCTGAATCTCATGCCGCCTCGTTTGCGCTGTTGGTTTATGTGTCCGCATGGTTGAAATGCTTTTATCCGGCAGCTTTCGCCGCAGGGCTGTTAAACAGTCAACCGATGGGATTTTATCAGCCTGCCCAAATTATCCGCGATGCGCAAAATCACCGCGTACAAGTGCTGCCGGTGGATGTGAACCATTCACAGTGGGACTGCACACTGGAACCGGTATCGGGCGATAGGACGGAAGGCCGGCGGTCTGATGCCGATGGGCCGGCCCTGCGGTTGGGCTTACGGATGGTGCGTAGCTTGCATCAGAGCGGTGCGGATTTAATATGCGATGCGGTGGCACACCATGGGCGGATGGAATCCATTTCCACGTTACGCCGATTGAGCCGCTGCAGCCTGGCGGATTTAAAATCTCTGGCGCGGGCGGATGCGTTTGGTTCCATGGGCCTGGATCGGCAGGAAGCATTATGGAGCCTGCGGCGATTAAGATCGCAGGCGTTGCCTCTGCTGGATGAATTAAATCCGGTGGAACTGCGGCCCGGTTTGCCGATTATTGCGGAATCCCACAAGGTCATCAGCGATTATCAGAGCGTGGGACTATCCCTTAAAGCTCATCCCATGTCCTTCGTGCGATCGGTATTGAATCAGCGCGGCATCACAGCCGCCGCCGAATTAGCGGATGCCATTCGCCACCCGGATGCCGCCACCTTGGCGGTGGCTGGATTGGTATTGGTGCGGCAACGCCCCGGCACCGCATCCGGGATTTTATTTATCACCATGGAAGATGAAACCGGCACAGTGAATCTGATTGTCAAACCGCGAATCTACCAGCGGTACCGCATGGACCTGCGCCACAGCACCGCCCTGGTGGTATGGGGCCAGGTGCAACGCCAGGAAGGCGTCACCCACATCATCGCCCGCCGCGCGGTCAATCTGCAAACCCTGACCCGCAGCACCGACACATTACAAAGCGTCTCGCGGGATTTTCATTGACTGAAATTTCAAAAACAATGTCATTTTTGATATTTTATGTCGTAATTAGTGTATTTTTTGCTTTATTGCTACAATATCAGGCAGGATTGCTTCCCTTTGAGAAAGGCCTTAATCCATGTTACTTTCTTTTTCAGTAGAGAACTTTTATTCCTATCGGGAACGGCAGACACTAAGCCTGCTCGCTGAAGACCGGGAAAACTTAATAGAAAACACAACCCCCATTGACGCCATGGCCCTGCGCGGCCACCGCGTGGTAAAATTCGCCGGCATTTATGGTGCCAACGCATCCGGAAAAACCAACTTTCTCCTTGCCTTTCATCGGCTCACCGAGATCATTGCCAATTCCGCTAAGGAAAGCACCGCAGCTGATCAATTACCCGTCACGGCGTTCCAACTCGACGATGCTTGGGCAAAACGACCCACTCAATTTTCCGCGACATTCGTGATCGACAACGTGGTCTACGTATATGACGTTTCCCTTACAAAAGATCGCATACACTCCGAGGAACTGACGGCTTTTTCCAAAACACATCCTCAGCGACTTTTTAGTCGGCGCGTAAACTCCGACGGAAAAAGCCAATGGCATTTCAGCCGTACGCACTTCCGACGGGACAAAGCTCTGGAAAGCCGAACCAGACATAATAGCTTGTATCTTTCGGTTGGAGCATTATTCAACCATCCACAATTGGCCATGATCTCGGAATATTTCTCCCGCTGCAGCTTTCGTGCGCCCCAGTTCGCTCGCGCGGACTTTATTAAACTTACGTCCCGGTGTGATAGTGATACGAAGTTTCATCGATGGGCCGCCGAGATGCTCTCCGTCGCCCATACAGGAATCGCCGCGTTGCGCCTCGCGGAAACGCATGATGCGCAAGGCGAGCACGTGCGATCAGTACGATCCGAAACCGCCAAGGCGCATTTCCGCCACGTAAAAGAAATGCAGGTAGCTCACTTGAAAGCCGATGGACAAACGGTTTGGTGGCCAATAGGCTGGGAATCGGAGGGAACAAGACAATTGTTGAGCCTCCTTCGCTCCTGGTATGACATACTAAGCCAGGGGGGGCTGGTTCTCGTGGATGAAATCGAGGCCAGCCTTCACCCGTTGCTCTGCCGCCGCCTCCTTACCATGCTCGCGGAGACCCGCCCGGGCGAACACCAAGGGCAACTGATATTTACAACGCACGACACCACACTACTGGACCAGAGTATTTTGCGCCGCGATCAGATTATTCTGGCGGAAAAATCCAGTGACGGAGCAACGCAATTGGTTTCATTGCTTGATTACACGCCCCGTGCCGGCGAGGCCCTCCAGAAAGGATACCTTTCGGGCAGGTACGGTGCCGTTCCTCTTTTAACGGAGTTTAAGCTTCATGGCCAAAAACCAGCGAAAGGCAATTCCAAAAAAATTACACTATCTTCATCGAAGGGTTGATACCCGCAAGGGTTCGCCCGTTATGCTCGTTGTGTGCGAAGGCGAAGCTACCGAGCCAAGGTATTTCAATGCAATTACAAAGCACCTGCGCTTAGCGGCAGTTACCGTTCGAGGAGCCAGAGGTTCCGCCCCGATGACTGTCGTTCAAGATGCTGTAGAAGCCAAGACGCGACGCGAAGAAGAAGCCCGAGAAAGTCCCTCAATCGCCCCTTATGACCAAGTCTGGTGCGTGTTCGATGTTGACCAACATCCTAAAATGAAGGATGCACTTGCATTCGCGGAGAAACATCAAATTAACGTGGCCCTTTCAAACCCCTGTTTTGAGTTCTGGATCCTGTTGCATTTTGAAAGGTTTGCAACGACAAATCAGTCGCGTAAGCAGATACGACGGGAGTTAAATCGGCACATCCCGGAATATTGCAAGAGCACGGATTACAGCAGCCTGTTATTGCCTCGCCTCGACAGCGCAGTAACGAACTCTGCACACATCTGGATGGCACAATGGGGATCTCGCAATCCGACGGCCTCCAACGCCTCAGAAAATAATCCCAGCACCTTGGTCCACAAGCTCATTGCTTGTTTAAAGCCACGATAGCCAGTGCGAACCCAGCCGGTTGAAAATGTGAGCCCCCCTGATCACACATGCCACACGCGTAACACGATCTGTAAAATCACATTCACCTGTATGCCCGCGGCGATGTCGTCCAGAAGAATGCCCCAGCCGGCGGGAAGATTTTCCAGTTGTCGGCAGGGCGGAAGCTTGAGCGTGTCAAAAAGGCGAAAGAGAATATAAACAGCCGCGGTGGCCAGCCATGCATGAAAGAGACTGCTTGTGGCGGTCGCAGGCAGCGGCAAAAAGAGACACGCGACCCAGTAGCCGCAATATTCATCAAGAACCACAGAACCGGGATCCTCCCGGCCAAAATATCGGATCGCCCAGGGCGACAATTGCACGGTCAAAATGCCTGCGATAATCGCGCCAGCCAGGCACACCACGGATCGCCACGGATCAAGTACCTTCCCCCATAGCAGCATCCAAAAAAGGATCGCCGGGCCAAGAGTCCCCCAGCTTCCCGGAGCAGGCTTAAGCAGCCCCAGCCCCCCACCGGTGATAACCCATTTACGCCAGGACGATAACGTCGGCGGCTGATTTTCTGAATCTTGTATGGATGGATCCGTGCTCATATATCAACTCGCCAATTACTACTTAAGTGTTCACTAAGAAACAGTATTAACCCACTTTCCCGATTTTTCCTGCCCTCGGAATCGGCACCGTCGGCAAAGCCGGCGGCTTTGTGGGCCAACGGGATCACGCATCGATAATACGCCAAGCTCGGGAAATGTATTGCCACGCCGATGCGATAGTGACAATCAGCATGGCCCAGATGGCGATATTCCGGGCCCACCGGAATATCGTCAGCACTGTCTGATTTTGGATTTCATAAATCAAAGCCAGATACACCAGCACACCGATTACCGCGGCACACTGCACAATCATTTTGACTTTACCGGTCCACAAGGCGCGAAAGTCAATGCCTTGGGATTCCGCCAGTCCGCGAATGCCGGTTACCAGAAATTCCCGTGCGATCAGCACCACCGCCATCCATGGAGCCACACCTGTAAGATCGGCTCGTTGGGCCACAGGCGTGAGGGTAAGGTGAGGCAACATCAGTTGCGGGGCGGCAAAAAATATAAAGGCCCCGCAAATGAGAATCTTATCCGCAAACGGATCCACAACCCGGCCAAACGCACTCTCAACTTTCCACGATCTGGCCAGATATCCATCCAGCGCATCGCTGGCCACCGCGAGGATAAAAATAATCAGAGCAGTCCCCATGCACAACGGAATATCCCGCTGCCGACCGGCAAAATTGATGGCGATAAAAAATAGTGCCGTGAGCACCAGGCGACTTAGTGTTATCAGATTGGGAATTTGCCGGTACATATTATTCCACACCTGAACCGAACCACTTTCGCGTTTCCTTCGCATCATTGTATGCCATGGATCGGGGAATCACAGCATGACCGCGCGTCTGAATTCCCCAGCCGTACCGGTTGTTGCCGCGAACCTCAGGAGCCTCTCCGGAATGCTTTTGGGAGTTGTTCCACCGCCGGCATAGCCGGCGGCTTTGTGGTGATTTGCCGTCCCGCTGTGCAGGCCGGCTGTATTCCCATACCCTTTACACCGCATCTTGAGCGAGCACCGACAAACTTACCGGCTTATGGCCAGCGCGAATCTTCTTATAATTGATCGGCTTGGCGATTAAATCATAATGCTTCCAATCCTCAATTTCCGCCTGAATTAAATCACCGGCCGTCGCATCAATACCGTGCAGCAGCACCTGACCGTCAATCTCCGGTGCCTGTCCAGAGTGCCGCCCCACTGCGGTACGTAGCTTTCTATCCACTGCATCAATGAGCACCGCAACGGTCTTACCAACTTGGGCCTGATTGATCTTAAACACCACGGCCTGCTGAGCCAGCATAATTTCCTCCCGCCGAGCCGCCGCAATTGCTGCATCCACCGCGTGCGACTTCCAAAGCCGCCCGGCCGGTGTCTCTGGCTCAGGGGAATAATCAAAAACGCCCAGGCAGTCAAATTCAAATTGCCGCACAAAGTCCACCAACTCTTTATGCTGCGAGGCGGTTTCACCAGGAAACCCACTGATAAACGTGGTGCGAATACTGATGCCGGGAATCCATTTTCGGAGCTTTTCCAGAAGCGTGGTAATTTGTCGTCGGGACGTTTTGCGACGCATGGCGTGGAGAACATCATCATTGATATGCTGCAAAGGCATATCAATATATTTAACCCATCGCCCGGCATCGGCCAGTGCTTTAATCATGTCGTCGGTAAAGCAACTGGGATA
>JAKBCC010000117.1 GCA_021808105.1 Planctomycetota bacterium | reverse complement strand
CCGCAGAATTTGGCTGCCTTGGGCCTAAGTAATCCCGTAGCACGTGTGAAGATCACGCGGGCCGGGCATATCCACCCCATTGACCTCGCATTTGGCACGCCGCAAAAATCCGGCTTGGTGCCGGTAAAACTTGCGCAGTGGCCCAGCGTTTATCTGATCAGTTCTGCCGCCGCGCAGGAATTACTGCCAAAACTCACCGCGTTACGCAGCAAAACCGTCGCCAATCTTACGGGCGTTAAAATTCACCGTATCACGCTACGCCACGCCGGCCAGACTGTTTCGCTGCGAAATCTCCACGGTAAATGGATGCTGGGAACCAAAGCGCCCGCAGTTGCTTCAGCGGTAAACAATCTCCTGGCAGCCTGGAAACCGTTACAGGCCAAAAAATGGTTTATCAACTCCCGTATGGTCTCCTCCGTTCCCCCCATTACCCTGGACGTTGCGCTGCTGCATTCCAGTAAAGTTGCGCCCGCAACTAAAAAGTCGGCGACACCAGCTAGGGTGCAAGCGCTCCCACAACATGATGTCCTGACCCTTTGGGATATCAACATCCCCGCGAAAGCCGCCACCGGTAAAGCAGCTGCCGCAACCACCCATCCAACCGCAAAAACCCAATGGCGCGCGGAGCTTGTGCAAGCCGGCCACGCACAAACGAATCCCGCCTGGATATTCCAGCCAAAATCCAGTCTGGTGTCCGCAGTGCAGAATCTGCTTAAATCGCAAAAATAGCCACTGTTCCCCGTGCATTAAAGCCATTCAGAGGCGTGCCAATCCAACCGCCCGGCACCACCGCGCACAGCCCTCCCCACAAAGCCGCCAGCTGTGCCGGCGGTGGGACCCACCCCACAGGTATCTCGGACCGGCTCCCGGCTTGCCGTAACCAAACGACGCGATTCCTCCCGGTTCCATTGTTATTACGGCACCGCCGGGAAAAATTGCCGCTACCTCGCGAAAGTGCTGGCGATCGCCACCGCAATATAGCCCAGAAGAAACGCCGCTATGATCACCGGCTTTTCGCGATAGGCAATCTTTTTCCGTTGCCGGTACCAGAAAATTCCCGCCACCCAGAGAAGCAACATGGCCAGCGATCCCATTAAATCAACGCACTTCCGCTCAGCGGTAACGGGGAGAAGTGCGAGAAGGACGTAGGCAAACACGGCAAATAACGCGCCGCCACATAGTGAACTGACAAGTGACATGACAAAAAGGGTAAACCGCCGGAACCGCCTCATGCGCTGCGCCAACGGCGTATTGTGATAATCGTGCCTCATCAACTTCACCCGATGGCGGTTTGTGCTTCACCAGGAAATACCGGCCTCGTGGCAATTGATATAATATAGCTTATAGGCTGTTATGGTGCCATACGGAAGCAGTGCGCTTTAGCATTTTCACAACCGGTTCTCCCGGAAGGAAAAAGGCAAAGGGAATTTGATATGGCGAAATCATTTGACGAATTGGTGAAGCGCACGACAAACAAACGAACGCAGGCTCGCGCGGCAGTGCGGACAAAAGAACTGTTGGGTGAACTTCTGCTTAGTGAAATACGGAAGCTTGCTGGCAAGAGCCAACGCGAGGTGGCCGAGGCTCTGGGCATTAAACAGCCGAGCCTCTCGAAACTCGATGGTCAGTCCGACATGCAAATATCGACGTTGCGAAAGATTGTCGCCGCCTTGGGCGGAGAGCTGGATGTGATAGCCCGATTTTCCAAAGGCGCAGTTCGTATCGATCAGTTTGAGGATCGCGGGCATCATGCGCCTCGTGCAACCACTGCCGCACTTCATTTGGTTTGACAACCGGTGGCAGGCCATTATTCGCTGGCACTCGTTAAAATAGCATAGCCGCTACACTGGCTCATGACGCCAACATCCCGGGGCAACCGTGCGCTATACAAACAGCGAAGAAATCCCGGCCAATTATGCCGCTATTTCGCTGGTCCATATTTTGAACTGCTGGAGCCGCATTAACCCGAAGGACGTGGTTAAGGCCGTGTCGGCGGCGTCGCGACCGTGGGCCATGACAATTCTCCCGATGCGCGGATGGTTGTGCCGGGCGTCAAACGTGTACCAGCCATTGGAAAGAAAAACCTCAAACCACGCAGAAAAATCCATGGGATCCGCATTCGGCGGCACGCCAATATCACCTAAATATCCGGTGGCATAGCGGGCGGGAATGCCCAGACAGCGGCACAGGGTGATCGCCAGATGCGCAAAATCCCGGCAAACTCCTCGTCGTTGATTAAACACATCAAACGCGGATTTAGAACTGTCAGCAAACAGATAACCGAATTGCACATGATTATGTACATAATTGCATACCGCCTGAACCCGTTGATAGCCCGTTACGCCCGATCCAAACTGCCGCCATGCAAATTCCGTCAACCGGTCCACTTCACAATACCGCGATGGCAGTAAAAACCGCAGTGTGTCCGTCGGCAAATTCTGAATCTCAAGCTGCTGCGCATTAAGATCTCCCTTATCGGGCATTCCATCGACCTCCACGACGGTATCGTTGTAAAGTTTCAGTAAGCCCGTCTGGGCCACCAGCCGTGAGCAGGTGTTACCAAATGTATCCGAAAAGTTCTCCACCGGCACGTCAGGTGAAATCACCAGATGCTCCGGGGTCAGCAGGTGATATCCGCCCGGATACGTATGCAGCAGTAGCATCAGGGGAGTAGGCGCCGGAACTGAAAAATGAATGTCGTAACCTATGCGGATGCGCATTTATAAACTCCAATGGGTAAACAATTACCCAATCCCCACTAAACTGATCGCCCCGAGAAGGCGGTCCGTGTAACCGCAACCTCGCCCGTTATTCGGAGAGGCCCCTGGGTCGCCAAGATCAGCCCGGTGACATCTTAGGAGTCAATCCGAGTAACCACCAAACATTACCCGGGCAGGCTCCTGGAATTCACCAGATAAATAATGCTTGCCCACTGTCCCTGCATAGGGCCAAGCCCTGGCAGATTCACGCTGCAAGCCCGTTTCGTTTCCACAGGCTCCCATCGTAGTATAGCGCCCGTTTGCGTTGAAATCAAAAATCCCAAGGCTGCCTGCACGCCGCAAGTGCCTGATGGTAAGGATATAATAAAGCAGGGGACGAACTGAATGCTGGTGGGCTAAAAATATCGCATTCGTTGGCGAATTTTTAGCCAACTGTGTCGCGAACTGAAATCGGCTTATGGCCACAATATTAAGGAAGATCTATGAAAATAAAATGGCTAGACAAGCCGCAAAAGCATGACTATCGCGCTGCCGCCCGCTACTTGAGCTTGACGATGAGTCAACGCAAAGCCGATGCTATTGCCGGCAAATTGAAACAGGCCGGTATGACTGAATTTGCGGCAAAAGACATTTTCCGATCCTCCGGGCTGTCTTTGCTGGGAGTCAGCAACGGCCATGTTGAGAAGGATGTGGACGCGATTACCGGCGGCGGAAAATTGTCGCCGCTGCTGCTTTGCAGAGACCAGGCCAACGGCAAATTAATCATCGCCGACGGACAGCCATGGAAATATTATTAACGACCGGCCTGGTCAGCACAATCCTCGGCACCGCCTCTGGAGCAAGAAATGTCGGCTCCAACGCAGCACTGGCCGTCGGCGGTTACATCGCCCTGGCCGGGCTTTGGGCGGCTCCCATCAGTGGCGCTTCGATGAATCCGGTACGATCTTTTGCTCCCGATCTGATACGCGGCGACCTGAGCACCTGCTGGATCTACATCCTCGGCCCGCTCATCGGCGCAATGATCGCCGTAGGATTCGAGTGGATCCTCAAAGGCAAACCCACCACCGCCGGCACCCTCGCCGCCCAGGGAAGCCCTGATTAATTCCGTGGAGGCCTCGCGCCCGCTGGCAAATTTTGCCCACGACACTATACTTTAGATCGTCGCGCCTATGCCGTTGAACAAGTAGCCGGTACTCGCAGATCGACAGTGATTTCTGCGGGGGACCGAATGAGCAGGCCAAGAAAGATGAAGCCAATCGAATCACACACGGCAGAAGCCGCCCAGAGCCAAGCGGCGCTTTACGGGCACGCGCAAGAAGATGCGGCCGTATCGGCCGCCGCCATCCCGGCCGAGGCGGCGGGACTTCAGGAGATTGACAGGCTCGACGCAATCCTCACGGCACGGTTCGCGAAAAGAATGCACACGGATACTAGCCTCGACCGGCGCGATGTGAGTTTCCAGGCTAACAAATCAAAGGCGGTATATCGCTGGTATAAGTATAAAGAAGGGTTTTCCGCCAGCCTGGTTGAGTATCTCCTCAACCGGTTCGCTGCCAAGGCGGCTAATGTCTTGGACCCCTTCGCCGGCAGCGGCACCACGCTTTTCGCCGCCAGCCGCCTTGGTATCGCCTCCGAGGGAATAGAACTGCTGCCGATTGGCCAGGAGATCATTGCGATTCGCAAACTCGTTGAGAAGGGTATTAGCGGTGATATTTCGGCAGCACTAACTCGGTGGTCGGAGCACCAACCGTGGCGCGAAACGCGACAGCGCGTAGCTCTCCCGGAACTTCCCATCACCCGAGGAGCCTATCCCGACGATACGAAGCTCCAGATTGAATCTTTTCTTGCGGCATCCAAAATGGAACCCCCGGAGGTCTCGGCTGTTCTCAGATTTGCCTTGCTGTGTATTTTGGAATCGGTAAGCTTCACTCGCAAGGACGGCCAATACTTGAGGTGGGACTACCGGTCAAATCGCAGGCAAGGCCAGAACCCCTTTAATAAAGGTGAGATACTCCCTTTTCACATCGCATTTAGGTCGAAAATTCATGAGATGCTCGCCGACCTGTCGCCCGGTTCCGCGCCCTGCGATCTATTCCAGCAACCCAACTCACACGGCAACATAACCCTGCACCATGGCTCCTGCCTTGGGATACTTCCGCAGCTTCCAGCGGCATCGTATGACTCAATTATAACCTCTCCGCCCTATTGCAACCGCTACGACTACACCAGAACCTATGCGCTTGAGCTTGCGATATTGGGAATTGATGAGGCCGGCCTCTCATCCCTCCGCCAAACCATGCTCACTTGTACCGTGGAGAATAAGCTTAAAAGCCTCCTGACAATAAACCCGGACTGGAAGGCTGCGATTCGCGCAGCGGATGATCAAGAACTTCTCCAGGCAATCTTGGCCTACCTGGACCTGATGAAAGCACAGGGATCACTTAACAACAACGGCATACCTCGCATGGTTCGCGGTTACTTCTACGAAACGGCTTGCGTGGTCTTCGAGTGTGCACGGCTCCTCAAATCCGGCGGGCGATTTATGATGGTTAACGACAACGTGCGTTATGCCGGGGCAAGCATATCAGTCGACCTGATACTTTCAGCTTTGGCCGAAGGAATGGGGCTCCGTGTGCTCCAGATAATGGTATTGCCAACAGGGAAAGGCAATAGCAGTCAGCAAATGGGGGAACACGGACGGGACGAGCTGCGCAAGTGCATTTACGTCTGGCAAAAGGAGTGAGGAAGTGCCCACTTCCGCCGGTCTACACTTGAGAACCAGCCAGGATCTGATCACACCGTACGCGGCGATACGGGCGGGCTTCGTCCAAATGGCTATTGAGAAAAATCGAAAAGCCACCCCGTTTGTGGCACAGGCTCGCTCATTAAAAGCCCGCGCCATGAACGCGAGGAATCCCGGCGAACTGCTTGCCCTGAAAGACATCCAACCCGCGATGCTCGCGGCAGCAGGACTTTCCGATAAAGCCATCACGCACCTGCAGGATGAGGACAGGCTCGCCGCGTTGCTGGGCCTGATTGAAAACTTTCTGGAACCAGCGGGCAGTAACTTCGTCGAGGAATTGGTATTCAGATTCTTGCTCACCCGCGGCGACACCCTCGGGGGGTCCATGCGCAATATTGCCGGTGCGTTGGCGCAGGCAAGCTGACCCGCGCGATCATATCTTCGCTCCGCCTCGCACGGCAGCCCTATCACTGGCTCCACACGCAAACGAAATCGTGGGCATTAGGGCCGGCGGATGATGCCGATATAGAAATCCAGCTAAAGGGCCTTGCCTGGCGACGAAACGGGTCCCAGCGAACTCTCCTTTACAATGTTATGCTTCCATTGACCAAAAATAATGTCGATATCTGTCTCTTCAAATGTAGTCACGAGTCGCTTTCTTCGGAAATTATCCGTTCACCAGAGCAGTACATTGCCCTGGGCGAATTGAAGGGCGGTATCGACCCTGCGGGGGCGGACGAACACTGGAAGACAGCTCATTCCGCCATCGAGCGCATCAAGCGGGCGTTCAAGAAGTCAAAGTTAAATCCCAAGACCTTCTTCGTCGCTTCCGCAATAGAAAAAAACATGGCCAACGAAATATGGAAACTACTCTCCGATGGCGAACTCGATAACGCCGCGAACCTGACCGACGACCAGCAACTTGATTGCATCGCTCGCTGGATTTGCTCACTTTGATCCGCCAGTTGCACACGTTACTAATGTTCGATAACCTTAGGCAATGTTGACTACAGCTCCAAAAACACTTGGAAAACTCTTTACCGTAAACGGCGCCGCAGGGTACCTCGGCGTCTCGACTTCCACATTGAGAAACTGGGACCGTACCGGCAAACTCAAGGCCCGACGACACCCGATTAACGGATACCGACTCTACAGCCGTCGTGATCTTGATCATATTGTGAAGGCACTGAGGGACTGATGCCATGAAGTACGAACCATCTATTTTGCCGGAACTCGCGTTCAATTACGAGTCTAAACGGATCGGCGGGTCCCTGCTGGTGCATGCTGACTGCCTGGAATGGCTGGGCCATGTTCCAAAAGATACACTTCATGGGATTGTTACTGACCCGCCCTACGGGGTAAAGGAATACGATTTGGATCAGTTGCACAAACGGGGCAGCGGTAACGGCGGAGTCTGGCGCATCCCCCCTTCGTTCGACGGCCATGTTCGCGCTCCTCTTCCGCGTTTTACCGCACTGGACGAAAAAGAGCGTAAGCGTTTAAGCCATTTTTTTACCCAATGGGCTGAACTGGTAAAATCGGCGCTGCGGCCCGGCGGTCACGTGTTTATCGCCACGAACGCCTTTCTGGCCCCATTGGTCTACTCCGCTTTAATGGCTGGAGGATTGGAGTTTCGCGGGCAGATTATCCGGCTGGTGCGGACACTGCGGGGCGGCGACCGGCCGAAGAATGCAGAGGAGGAATTTTCCGGCGTTTCGTCTCTGCCGCGCGGATGTTATGAGCCATGGGGGCTGTTTCGTAAGCCCATGCCGCCCGGAATGAAAGTTAGCGACTGCCTGCGTGAATACCGGACGGGCGGGTTGCGGCGAACAGCCGATGACCTGCCGTTTTCCGACACAATCCCGAGCGGCCGCACGCCGCGTTGCGAGCGCATGATCGCCAGTCATCCAAGCCTCAAACCGCAGTTATTCCTGCGGCAAATCGTTTGGGCATCGCTACCGCTGGGCGTGGGAATTATTGCAGATCCATTTGCCGGCTCAGGATCAACGGTGGCGGCGGCGGAGGCGATTGGTGTGGAGGCGGTTGGCGTTGAGCGAGTCGCCGAATATTTCAAGATGGCGCAAGAGGCGGTACCACGTCTGGCAAAGCTTAAAGTCAGCGAGCCCAGTGTTCGTGTATCCCCAACGGGGATCGCCCCCGTGCCGCTTTTTGACTGATTATTTTGGCTGTGGAGCGTGGTCGGCACGATAGAGCCAATTGGCTTCCATTTTGTCGAAACCGGTGCGCGTTACGCTCGCTGTGATCGTACGACCACGACTGTATGTAGCAGGCAGCGTTGCGTCGTGGTATCCTGATGGGTACTGGTTTACAGGGACGGAATCTATGGCCAACGCATTTCAATTAACCAACCCGTCCAACCTCGGCGGCCGTCCAAATCTGGCTCGCGTCTCTACCCCGCCGCGCGTTACCACGTTGCGGTCAAAAAAGCTTATCCCTTTCGGCTGGTACGGGGGAAAGTTTTCACATCTGGACTGGTTGCTGCCCTTACTTCCCGCCTGCCACCATTATTGCGAACCCTTTGCCGGGTCGGGTGCGGTTTTGCTGAATCGCCGCCCCGCATCCATTGAAACATACAATGATCTGGATGGAGAAATATGTAGTTTCTTCCGCGTACTACGGGAGCAGAAAGATAAGCTGGTTGAATCCATTGGTCTGACGCCCTTTTCCCGGGAGGAATTTGCGCTCTCATGCCAACTGGATCCCACCCAGTCGCCGCTTGAAAGAGCTCGCCGATTCTACGTCCGCGCCCGGCAGGTCCGCACCGGCCTGGCCCAGACCGCGACGATCGGCCGCTGGGCGAATTGCAAACATACCAGCCGCGGCGGCATGAGCGGCGTCATCAGCCGGTGGCTTGGGGGCGTTGATGCATTGCCGGAAATTGCCGCCCGCTTGCTGCGGGTGCAAATTGAGAATCGCCCGGCTATAGCCATTCTCCGCCTGTACGATTCCCCGGACACACTGTTTTATTGTGACCCGCCTTATATCCATTCCACGCGTGGAGACTCCAACGCCTACGGCCACGAAATGACCGACGCCCAGCACAGCGAATTAGCCACCGTCCTCAACGCTGCGCAGGGCATGATCGCAATTTCCAATTATCCATGTGCACTTATGGACGACCTATATCCCGCGGGCAAGTGGTACAAAACACTGGGGCCGGCCAAAACCAACCACGCCACCAAGGGCACTCGCCGGGAAGCGCTTTGGACAAATTACGATCCCCGCAAGATAAGCAAAGGACGGCTCGAATCGAATGGAAGCCTTTTTCAAGACGCTTGACGACTCTTACCAACGTGTTCTAAAACAGGGCAATGGGTCGCTGATCTCCGATATTGACATTCGCCGAAGAGTGGAAACCGTAGCATTGTGCCTGCGCAACCGGGCAGGCGTTCGGGCACTGCTTGCCGGACTTCTGGCCAAAATTCATTTGCCTAAGGTGGATATTCGCAAGCCGTACACCGATATTGCCGGCGAGGCTGGCGATGATTGTTACTCCGGGCGATTTTACGATGAGCAATATGTTCAGCACCTTGTCCAATCGCCCTATAGCCTCCCCATAAACAGTACAACGGCATTCCTCACCCCCGGATTTCGCACCAAAAATACCGTACTGACGGTAAAGGTAAACTTGGAAGGTCGCCCCGCCGAGATGTACAAGGCATTGCTGGAACTCTTCAGCTTGATACAAACCAAGCGTATCGCCCCGATAACTGTCTTGGACGAAACAATGCGATTGCTGGTTACCGAACGCGATCAGCGACAAGCAAGCATACGAAAACTTGTCCGCGACATCGGCCGCACCAAAGACCAGCTGCCGCTATCAGCCGAGGAGATTGTCGGCCTTATAGCCCAACACCTCGCGTGCAAAAATGCCTCGCGCATTCCAGTGCTCGTTGTCGCCGCTGCATATCGGGCGGGCGCGGGAAAGCTGGGGGAGAAACCCCGAGGATTGCACGCCCACACTGCCGCCGACAAGCAAACGGGAGCGATGGGTGACGTGGAAATAACATTGGTCAATGACAGCGACGTGCTGACCGTCTATGAGATGAAACTAAAAGCTGTTACCATCGGCGACATCAACGTAGCTTTGGAAAAACTCGCCGCGCACCCCGTCGGCCTCCGCAATTATATCTTTATTACCACGGAGCCAGTCGACTTGGAAGTACTCCGATACGCGGCGGACCAATACGACCAACTTGGCGGGACCGAAATAGCAATTTTAGACTGCCTGGGCTTTCTCCGCCATTTTTTACACCTGTTCCACTCGCAGAGAACTGATTTTCTCGACGCGTACCAGGAGCTGCTGCTGGCTGAGCCAGAAAGCGCCGTAACCCATACGCTCAAGGAGGCTTTCCTCACTCTGCGAAAAGCGGCACTTGGGAGCCAGTAGATCCGATCTCAACCACTTTTTTTCAGCCGCGCCATTCGAAAATCGGGCGAATTTGGGATTTTGGGGCGCGGATAACTTGCAATTCCGGCTTACAGCGCCATAATTCTTTGCTTCGCGGATGGTGCGCATCTGGTTTTCGTACCGTACCCGCCGGGACGTACCGCGGCAAGCCATGGAACGGCAGGCGTTGGGCCTGCTGACATGGGCGGTGTTTGGTGATGTTGTTTACATCGGGTTGAAAAATATGGATTACCCGCTGATTATTGCAACCGCGTGCGGTGCGATTGCGCTTTATCTCATGATGCCACGCGGGCAAGCCTGGCTGGTCAAGCTGGGGGCGCTCATTGGCGTGCTGGCTTTGGCCTCCGGCTTAAGCTACCTCACGCATTGGGCGTCCGTGGCTTTTCCGGCCCAACATGCCGCCGGTCCCGGCATATTCTTCTATGCCTTTGCCCTGATCACCATCGCGTCCGCGGTGGGGGTGATCTGTCACCCTAAACCTCTTTATTCGGCACTTTATTTTGTCCTAATGACGCTGGCCATCGCCAGCTTATTTTTACTGATGATGGCGGAATTTATCGCAATAGTCCTGATCATCATCTACGCCGGTGCCATTCTAGTAACGTATGTATTTGTCATCATGCTTGCCAGTTCCGGGGGTGTCGCGGCGGAGGCGGCGGATTATGACCGTATCAGCGCCGACCCGCTGGTGGCCGTCCTGGTAAGTTTTTTACTTCTGGGAACGGTTCTCGAAACGCTCTTTACCCATTCTCCGCACGGTTTTATTGCCTCTTCCGCTTCCGGTGTTCCCGCTCATGCGGCCCATTGGGGCGGCTTGGCGGCGTTGGGTAAAAATCTCTATTCGCGCTACACACTGCCGCTGGAATTGGCCGGCGTGTTAATGACCATTTCCCTGGTCGGGGCGGTGATGATTGCCCGTAAAAATTCCCCGCATACGCAGATGCTGGGCCTGGGAGATGTGCCGACGGAATAACTCGGTGAGAAAAAATGATGATCACACACGTAACAAATTCTTTCTCCGATCCGACACTGGTGCGCTACCTGGCCCTGGGTGCGGTGCTGTTTGCCATCGGCCTGGTTGGATTTATGGCGCGACGGAACATGATCATGATTTTCCTGTCCACGGAAATCATGTTTCAGGGCGTGGCCATTAACCTTATCGCATTTAGCCGGTATTACCATAACGCGGACGGGCAATCGTTTGTGATTTTTTTATTGACCGTGGCGGCGGCAGAGGCATCGCTGGCGTTGGGCCTGGTGATCATGCTGTATCGCCAGCGACAGACGCTTAATGTGGATGCCTGGTCTGATTTGCAGGGGTAGGACGCCTTTGCTTTTTCCCCTGAACGCGGTTGTTTAACCGTGGTTCAAGAATTTGAGGGATCTTCCGGAGTTTGAAGTGTTCCAATTTTTTCAGCATTTTACCCTGGACCAGCAAGCGGAAATATTTGCGGGTTTAATTCCCCTTTTTCCGCTGGCGGCGCTGGTCATCATCGCACTGTTTGGCGGCAAAGTTCTCAAAGGCCGCGCGCATGTGCCGGCCATTATTGGTATCGCCTGCTCGTTTTTCCTGGCGCTGCTGCTGTTAATGATTTTTGATGTCGGCCAGTTCAACTCTATCAAGGCCGCCCTGTTTCACATTACCACCGCGCAAGCCAATCAGATCGGTGCCCTGAATCCCGAATTTCTACAAATGAAAT
>JAKBCC010000011.1 GCA_021808105.1 Planctomycetota bacterium | reverse complement strand
TCCGATACCCGTTCGGATAAGCTGGGGCGGTGGCGGATACTGATGCCTTCGCCCAGTCCATCACGTAAGGCCAAGTTGAGCGTATTCTGGCAAACCACCCGTATGGTGGTTGGAAACAGCCGCAAGGCCTTGGAACCGTCATGGGAGTTGGTAAGCAGAATATAAGGCTGGATCGCATCCTGCGTGCCGGCCATATACTCGGTGGGAATACGGGCCAACATCCAGACTACCCGGCCATCCTTTAATGCGCCGGCAGTCTCAAACATGGCCAGTTTGTCGGCCACCAGAGAATCCATAAAATCAAAGCATTCCCGGTTCTGAAAGATACGATAATGGTCTGATACTACGCCGAGCACCGTGCCGGTATCCTTGCGGACATTGGCATACTTGTTACGTACCAAAGCCTCCTTGCCCAGTTCCCGGTCAAAGGCCTTGAGTTCCCATTGTTCAACCTCCCAGTTCAATCGCGCCAGTTCAATGGCCTGGGCA
The DNA here is from genome assembly GCA_021808105.1 of Planctomycetota bacterium. GTDB lineage: Bacteria > Planctomycetota > Phycisphaerae > WQYP01 > WQYP01 > JAMDCX01. The sequence continues at coordinate 46,190 of JAKBCC010000011.1, read as the reverse complement.
CTGGTAACGGCAATGGCCACTACTTGGCCAAGTTTGTGCCATGCGGGCGTGCCGGTTACGAATACTGCGGCCTGACCATTAACGCTCATATCAATCTCGTGTGACATAAAAACACCAATTTACAAGTCCCGAAGGGGACAAGCCTTTCATAAAACAATTAATAAAATCCAGTTGAAACAAACTACAAAAACTAACAGATAGAAAACATGGGGAGCCAGACCGGCAATACCCGCCGCCACCGTGGCGGCGGATACCACCAGCCAGACCAACTACACGGGGAGCACCTCCTGCGGAATCAATTCCGCCGTTGGTGCGCTGCTGGCCGTGGAGCGTTTCCGCTTGCCGGCGGGCTTGCCCGTCCGGTTCGGACCGGGTTGAGCTTGCTCTCCCCGTCCAATAAACTGGAACCGTTCCACCACCGTTCGCACCTTGCTGCGGGCGTTGCCTTGGTCATCCTGCCAGCGGTCGAGCTTTAAGTGCCCTTCCACCAGAACCGGATTACCCTTCTTGAGATACTGGCCCATAGTCTGGCCCGGCTTTCCATAAGCCGCGCAGTCCATAAACAGCACCTCGTCCCGTGTCTGACCGTCGGCGTCCTTCCAGCGCCGATTGACCGCTAATCCGAATTCGCAGACAGTTGCCCCACTGGGCAACGTGCCTGTAATCGGATCCCGGGTCAGATTGCCCAAGAGAACCACCTTGCTGAAGGAACCCATACAACACCTCCTGAAAATAGGAGCCAAAACGTAGAGAGCCTAAAGGCGCGTCGGCCCATCGCCGCCGCATTTTTTTTCACCTCCGGCCTACGCCAGACAGCGAGGCCGCGAGGTGAAAAAAGAATCAAAAGCACTCTGTTTGAGCCGGGGATGTCCGAGGGAACGGAAAAAAGACATGCCACCGCGCACGTCTGGAACGCAGCAACGCGCAGTGAAGCCGGAGCATGGCAAGCGCAGTGGTGGCTTTTTGTAGTGGACTTCGGACCGGGACCACGGCGATTTCCTTTTTCCCGGTTATGCAAGGGGGTGATTTGCATTAAACATGAATAGACGGCACCACATTTTGGCGTTACGCCAACACATTTTCGTGTCACATATATGAGGCCAGCAGAAGGGGCGTGCCAATATTGGGATTTAACACGCGATAGAAAGAAAACTTTCCGGTTAAAACCTTGAACTGAAATCTTGCTTAAATTCTGGCGGAATTTTTGTTGCGTGGTAGGAGATGTCAGATTATTATTACTCTGTCGCCCGCTCGATCCATCATCACAAGCGGGGTTTTGAAGCGTTGTTTCTTTTCTCACGGAGGCTTTTATGACCGACGGAACCAACACGGTATTGTTTTATCAGAAACCGGTACTGCTGGATCGTGCCACACACCGCAACGCCAAGATCAAATTGCGCGACGCCAACTTTGAGTTTTCCCGGGAAACCAATTCAGTACCCGTTGCCGCCTTGGAATTCGCCCGTGCCGCCACAGAATATCCCATCGTGTTTGCCGGCCCATCCATGGATCGGCTAATGCCTGTAGTCGTGCTGGGATTACGCAACAATGAAAATCTCTTTGTGGATGTCACCGGCAAATGGGTCAGCAGTTACATTCCAGCGTTTATTCGCCGCTACCCGTTTGTTCTGGCGGAACGCAACAATGGACAGGATTTCAGCGTATGCATTGATACGGCGTTTTCTGGCTGGGGAGCCCCGGACGGTGATCCGTTATTCGATGAAGCTGGCGCAGAAACGCCGCTTCTGAAAAACGTATTGGCCTTCCTGGGCCAGTATCAGGGTAACATCCGGCAGACTCAGGCCTTCACCGGCAAACTCAATGAATTGAATTTGCTGGTAGGTAGAGAGATTCGGGCGCGTGATACGAAGAATCAGCCGTTGGCGTTGCGTGGCTTTTATGCCATCGATGAAGCCAAACTCAATGCCCTTTCCAATGAACAAATCACTGAACTCTACCGCTCCGGATTCTTGGGACTGATTCATGCCCATTTAATTTCGCTGGGCAATGTAGTAAAACTTGAACAGCAACTGCGTGACCGGGAATAACGCCAAACGGCGAAGTAATCCGCCAGAATGCGGCATCCCGGTGTTCAGCCTGCGGTTCTGAAGTGAGAACGGAATAATAAAAACTCGCCGTGGAGAACCGAATGGCAATGTTGTCCACAGCCAGCGTTCTTCGTATTACGGATGCCATGAGCGCCGCACTGGCTGCCGGCATTCAGGATGCCCGCACGCGATTGGCTTCCGCCGCGTCGCCGCTTATGCGATTGATGATCCAGCGGGATCATGAAGTTGCTGAGTCCGAACTGTTGCGGCGGGAATTGGATATTCTCCGTGCCGGGCGGGAGAACATGCCGCCCCAGACGAGACCCGATTACCGCCCCACCCAGCGATTGGCGATCCTGCAACTCATGCGACTGCGCGGGTGGAACATCAAAATCACCGCCAAGCGATTTGTGATTCACGAAAATACGCTTCGCGCCTGGCTCAAATCCATCAAGGGCAACGGCAAGCCGAGCCTGCTGGCCGGGGCCATCGTCTGGAACCGCATGGATGACGCCGTACGCTGGGCGGCGCAAGAATTGCGACGGCTCTGCCCGGAACCGGAATTCGGAACCCGCACCATGGCCCGGCACCTCTTGCGGGCTGGAATTCAGATCAGCCGGTCCAGCGTCCAGCGAATGTTGCGGGAACCGGAACACAAAAATCCGCCGCGAAAACCAAGGCCCGTCATTGGGGAACCGGTCGGCGTCGAGCCGCATGACCTGCTGACGCCGAAGGAACCCAATCGTGTCTGGCATTGCGACATGACGCAGATTCGTGTGCTCTGGCGTGTCTGTTATGTCGCGGCGATTCTGGATGGGTTTTCTCGCAAGATTCTGGCTTTGAAAGTGTACACCAGAACGCCGTGCGCACGGAATATGGCCGCGCTGGTGCGTGGCACCGCCGGCAGACATGGCAGACCGCAATTCATCATCACCGACAACGGTGGCCAGTTCCGCAAGCAGTTCGAAAAAGCGATGCACCGGCAGCATATCCGCCATGTGCACACGCGGGTACGGGCACCATTTTTGAACGGAAAAATCGAGCGGTTTTTCCGGACATTCAAACTCTGGCAACGTCTCACACTCTTCGGCCTTGCGGCGTGGAGCATTCAATGTCGGCTGGACAATTTCGCCGATTGGTACAACGCGAAGCGTCCGCACAGCGCCTTGGGGCACCTTACGCCTGCCGAAGCGTGGACTTCCTCTGCACTCCCGACCCAAAACCCCCGTCTCCCATCTGGTCTGCAACTGCCCCAGCCCGCTCCGATTCGCGCCCGCGATGGACCCAATATTCAAATCCAAATTGCACGCAGACATTATCTCAATGATCCTCACTTGCCGATCATTGAGATCAACCTGCGCAAGGCGGCCTGAGCAATCCCAACCATGACAAGCAGAAAATGTCGCCATGGCATCCGCCCGGATACCGCGCGCACGAGAGCAATTTCGTGCGCGCCGCCGGGACATCTGGGATAAATTTACTCGACATATATACATGAGATAATATAATTCTGCGGTTTGCCGATCATCTGAACCTCCGTTATCATGAATATCAGCGACCCTACAATTGGCTGGGCCGCTACACTACCTCAACTCGTTTACGTTTGTCATCAATAAAGCTATCGCTGTTGATCAACCACAATCAGCCGGGCCACGTCACACCTTCCTCCGTAGCAACACCGCAACCATGTCAGCCGCTAAATTCCATCCCGACTTACGGGGACGTTTCGCAATCGGAGCCTCGTTGATCTGGAGAAAAATATCGGTTACCCGCGATGGCGGAGGGAAAAGTTCCCTAACAACCATGGCTTCGGCCTGCAATTGCCCTTCCTTAAGGCTCGCTCTAACGGCGTAGCGAAGAATGGTAATCGACAACCGGATTAGCGCCAGGCGATCTCCACAGATTATAATTGTACCGCGATCCGCGGGCGCACTTTCAATGCTAATTGCGCCGCCCACGGCAGGAACATGCATATCGAGCAGCCGAACATGCTCGTCGAAAAATTCCAAAACCTTGGCGTCCATTGCATTCTCCAGAAAAGATCCCACCGAGGCTCATGTTTTTGAAATTATCCATCCGCTTACCCCAGCTAACAGCGTCCATTTGAAACAATTGACTGTACCGGGGAGGAAAGAATACGAGAAGTGCATGTCCGTAAACAGGACCCCGGGATCGAGTAATAAATCAGGGCCTCGTGCACCAGCATTTATAAGCCATGCCGATGACGTCCATTCGATATACTGCGGAAGCGAGAATTCGGCAATCTGGAACAGTTTGCCAAACCACGTCTTACCCAGCACTTGGGCTAGCGGTTCCTCGTGAACGTAAAGATCGCCTGAACCCGTAACATCGTATTTGAGGCCAGTCCCAGAAAGCCTCGATGGAACGTACAAGAATGCGTGTGGTCCCCATCCGCCGCTTCCGGCACCCAATTGGAAACCGAGATCGAAATTAAATTCTTTCGCTTTGATTCCACTGGTTAGAGCCTCGTTTGCTACTCCATCTTCATCGGCTTCAAGCGTCTCGTCTATATTCATTGCTACAGATATGCTTGGTAGCGAAAACTCATGCCCGCTCCAATCCGACATGTTGATCGGATCGCCGCCGCCATACATGTATGGGAGATCGGTCATTGGGTTCGCCAGCGATCCGCTGTAACCGTAGTCGGCTTGGGTGAAGCCGCCGGTGCCAGCGTCGTAGAACCGGGCGTGGTCGTAGTAATTGCCGCTGGCCGCATCATACGGCATTGAGCTGTAAAGATATGTTGTTAATGCGGTGGCCGCATTGAAGCCGAGGGCGTCCCCAAAATCATCGTAGTTATAGCGCGCCACGATGTTGCCATTGGCATCGGCGACCAGGCGTGTGCTGCCGTGGGCGTCCTGCAATAGGTAATATGTCGTCGGGCTGCTTGCGGTTCCCACGCCGGGGATGGTCGCCCCGGTGGCGTAGGTTTCGCTGATGAGTTGTGCGCCCCAGATGTACGTAATCTGCGGTGTGCCCGGAGTTGAGCTTTGCTCAATGGGCTGGCTGTAACCCGTCGGGTTATTCGTATCCACCAGGTAATACGTTGTGACCGGCGTTGTGCTGCCTGCGGCTACGGTGACCTCTTCAATCCTGTTGCCAGAATCATCATAGAAATAAGTTGTGGTTGCCGTGCCGGATGAAGTGGTTACCTGCGAACCGGCCAACTGGCCCTGTAAATCGTATTCATTCGTGGTCGTGCTATCCGGCGTGGTTGTGCCATTCGGCGTGTGCGTGATGCCGGTTTGCGAACCGTTGGAATCATAACCGTACACCGTGGTACCGGTATTGGCGTCCACCGCCTTGGTCAGTTCATCATCGGCGTTGTAGGTGGATGTAATTGTGTCCGTGGTACTGCCGGTATTACCCTGATCTTCGGTTTCGCCGATGCGGTTGGAATTCAGGTCATACGTGTAATTGTCGGTATAGTTGAGGGCGCTATTGGTGGAATCGACAGATGTTTCCTGCGTTAACCTGTCGAGACCGTCGTATTGCCACGTCAGCGTGCGCGTGTCATACGTGGTTCCATCCGAATTCAGGGTTTGGTCTGTTTCGCCGGTCTTTGAGCCGTCGGCGCGATACGTATACGAGTAAATAGCCACCGAGTTCACAGAGGACACCGAGGGATCAGAGACCGTTTCCGTGCTGACGTAATTGGTATCGGGCTTGTAGGTGTACTTTGTCGTAATGCCGGTGGCGGAATCGAGGGTTGTTTCCAGTCTGCCGCCGGCGTCGTAGGTGTAGACGGTGTTGGGCAGGTTTGTCGTGCTGGTGCCACCTAGCGCATCATAGATTGTGCTGCTGGCCACTGCTGTCGGGGTTTGGCCATTTTCTTTCAGCACCGTTACGCTGGCGAGTTCACCCATATTGTTGTAGCCGTAAACGATATCTGAGACGGCATTGGCATAGTCCGTGCCGGTCCAAGTTTCTGTATGACGTTGTGTGGCTTGGTTGTACACGTAATTAATTGTACCCGACGGCCCGGATTCCTGCACAACATTATTGTTGGAATCGTACTGGAATGTTGTCACATTGGTATAGGGGCTTCTGGGATCGCCTGGGGCGGGTGTAATCAGATTATCCGTGATGGATTTCACGCTGCCCGCAAACGCTCCGGTTACGCCGTTTTGCACATCCGCAGCGGTGTAGTAGGCGTAGATGATCGTCTCATTGGGATTGGCGGTGTTGGTCGGCGGACTTTGTCCGATTCCGGCAACGTAATTGTTGTAATCATTGACCGTGTCAAAGTAGAACTTCGCGTACAGGCGGCCAAGGTTGGTCTGTTCCGCCACTGGCACGAGGCTGTCATTATAGGTATTGGTTGTGGCGGAGCCGTCGGCATTGAGTTCCGGCAGCGCGGCCGAGGCGGAATCATACACATACAGCGTGACTTGGCCATCGGCGTTTGTGGTCGTGAGCGTGCGGCCGTAACCATCGTATGTGGTTACGGAGACGGGAGACGGGAGTTGGGAGTCGGGAGGCGGCAAGGTCTTGGAGACTTGGTTGCCGAACTGGTCATAGGCATACGTCGTTGTGTAGGCCGCCGGATTGCCGCCGGCGACGTTGCCGTTGGGACTGGTGCTGCTGATTTCATCACCGAACTGATCGTAACTGTATGTAGTGACGGGATTCACCAGCGTGCCGGTCGCCGGGTTGATGACCGCCGGCTCGGTGACGGTCAAAATCTGGCCCGCGACATTGTAGCTGTATGTTGTGATCTGATTCATTTGATCGGTGCTGGTGAGCTTATTGCCCACACCGTCATAGGTGGCCGAGGTGGACGTACCGTCGGCGTAAATAGTCTGGATCAAATCACCGGCGGCATCGTAGACGTAACTGGTCTTCAGGCCATTGGGATCGGTTTGAGAAACTTTTCTTCCCAGCGCGTCATAGACGGTGCTGGTGGTGCCGCCATTGGGCAAGGTGCTGCCTACCTGCTGCCCAAGGGCGTTATAAGTAAATGTTGTGGTCTGGCCATCGGTGCCGGTGCTGCTTAACACCTGCCCGGCGGCATTAAGTGTTTGTGACGTGGTGGAATAAACCGTGCCGGGATTGGTAAGCGTCGCGAACGCAACACCCGCCGCATTGGTGGAGACTGTGATAATCAAACCACTGACCCGATCCGTACCGATCACTCGACCGGCGGCATCATAAATGGTTTCCGTGCCATTGGCCGCCTGGCCTATGACATGCCGATCCGTGGTGTATTGCGGCAAGCCTTGCGCATTGTAGAAGGTTTCAGTACTGGTGCCATCGGGATAAAGCGTCTGGACCAGGTTGTTGTTGGAATCGTACAGACTCTTTGTAACGTTGCCGAATGCGTCTGTGCTGGTGATGACATTTCCATTGGCATCATACGTGCTTGAAGTGACGGTCTGTTCACTTGTTCCCAAGTCGCTGATGGTACTTGCCAACTGCCCTTGCAAATCGTAATTATTCTGGGTAATCAGGCCCCGCGCATCAATGGTCTGGCTGACTTGGCCGTCGGCGTTGTAGAGGGTCTTGGTGGTGTTGCCTTCGGGATCGATGGATTCGATTAATCTATTCTGGGCATCGTAAATATTTTGTGTCACGGCGTAGGGGTACCAGGTGATGCCGTTGACGGTAACGCTGGTGGGTGTGCCTGCGGGCAGGGCAGGCGGTGTAACGCCCGCGGGATAGGTTGGCTGCGAGGTATTCCAAGTGATCGAATAGGTCTGATTGCCGCTGCTGTCATACGTAAACGTGGTTTTTCTAAGCAGGGTTACCGGTGCGCCGGTGACGGGATCGGCGGAGTAGACATCAGTCTCGGTGACATCGCCGGTGGAATCGTAATACATCTGCGTGATGCTGTAGGGCGTAAAGATGCCGGGGGTAAGTTGGCCCGCGGCATTGATATCATTGTATTGCGTGATTGTGCCGGCCAAGCCCTGCAGGTTGTAATTACCAAAAGTGGTCTTCGACACAGGAGCCAGAATACCGGAGACAGGAGACAGAACCACGGTTTCAATAAGATTGCCGGTTGCGGGATCGTAGGAGTTCGTGGTTACGGTTCCATTGGCATCGGTGCTGGTGAGCAGCAGTTGGCGATTGTTGATCGTGGTATAGGTGCTGTAGGTGCTTACCGTTTCGGCTGGATCATTGCCCGCGGCGGGGATGGTATACGTTTCACTTAACTGGTTGCCATTCTGATCATAGGTGTAGGCTTTGGTTAATACATTGGTGGCGACGCCATTGACAAGCGTATCGGTGGTGACGGTGGTGGGGTTATTGGTCCAAGAATCGCCGTAGACATATTGCGTTTCATGGCCCTGGGGATCGGTTTGATCGACCACCCGGCCCTGATTGTCATACACGTACACGGTCTGGTTACCGTTGCGATCGGTGACGACTTCCTGATTTCCCGCGATGTTGGGATTGTAGGTGATGGTTTTGCCGTTGGAATCGGTGCTGGAAATCAGGCGGCCTGCCGCATCATATTGATTGATGATCGGCGTACTGCCCGATGGACTGGTGATTTTCTGGATGATATGGGCCTGCGTGCCTTGCAGGTAGGTGTAGTTGGTAACATCCCAGACGGCGGGCGTGGTGATGTTGCCGTTGGAATCGGTTACCGCCGGGGTTTGCAGGACGCTGGATTGCGTTAAATCGCCATTGGAATCGTAGGTATAGGTGACGAGAGTTACCGGATTCTGCGGGTTGTTGACATTTTGCACCTCTATAATACGGCCTTGAATGTCGCGGACAAAGGCTAGTTCTTGGACCGTCTGGCCGGTGATCGGCGAGGTGTAACTGTAGCCCGTGGAGGTGATGCCAATCTGGTTGCCATTGGCATCGACGATCTTCGTCAGAGACAGATTGTTGTTGTAAAGCTGATCCGCGGGAATTGCCGTGTAGGACCCGCTGGAGTTGTAAGTTCCGGAAGAACCGTTGCCGTTGGTGCTAAGGAACAATTCCTGCGAATCGGCGGCCAGCGGCGTTTTCTGGAAATAAAACTTCGTGCCATCGGGTGCCGTGAGAATGTAGCCGGGGATTTCATACGCGGCCACGAGGTCCGGGCCGCCGGCAAAGACATTGTTCTGGGTCAAACCAGCTCCGCCGTTCCAGGCGTTCCAGTATTGCACGCCCAGGGCATTGCGATTAATGCCGGAGGGTGCCCCATTAAAGTTAATGGACAATGTGTAATGGTTGGTGGGGTCGGCGGCGACAAAACCGGTGTTGTACGGCCCCTGGCCGCTGGAGAGTTCACCGGTGAACAGAAACTCGGTACGTTGGCCGTTGGGCAATGTGATCCAGACGTTGCGATCCCCACCGGTACGAATCGGAACATATCCGCCGGATGAACCGCCGCTGAGGTTCGTATCGACGGGCAGATACGTGTAAGAAGATTGGTCTTCCTGAATATTAAAGTTGGTGCCCAGTGTCCAGCCATAGCCCAAATCGCTATAGGTGTTGCGATCCAGAGAGTTGTAGTTGCGGGTAAGCTCAATGGGCAGCCCGGCGACGGGGATGGTCACATCGGTCTGGCTGAACTGGAAGTTGCCAATCTTTTCCTGACCAAGCACGGCGACATAAATTTGCGTGGAACTCGAAAGTCCGCCGGTGTTGGTTGCGGTGAGTTGGATCACATATTGGCCATTTTGCAGCAACGTGGGATCAAAGGTGCCCAAGGCGGCATTGGTCTGTGCGGTTGAGGCTGTACCGGTAGCCAAGGTCGTAAAGCTGCCTGTCCCACTGGCGGTCACCGGAGCATAGGAAAGGGTCCAGGATATCGGGTAGGCGCTGGTGTTGCCATCTGAAATATTGCCGTAAATCATAGTCGGCGCGGTGATCTGCACCGGGTTGAAATTGGGTTGCGTGGGATCATCATTCAAGACAGGGGTTATCGAGGTGGCGGTGGTGCCCGTCTCGGTGATGGCCAGAGCGGGGGCGGTGGTAACGGTGGGGTTGATACTGGTCAGTGACAGCGTCGCCGGTTGGCTGGTCAGGCCGGCGGCATTCGTGGCGGTGGCCACCAGATTCAGCGCTGTTCCGGCGGCTCCGGTGTTGATGATCGCGGTGGCGTAGCCGGGGTTCACGGTGGTCAGGGTGACGGGGTTACCATCAAGTGTCAAGGTCATGCCGGTGACGCCGACCGCATCGGTGGCGGTGACGGCGATGGTGACGGAAGTGTTCTGGTCATAGGTGTTGGCAGCGCCATTGACGGTCGGTGTGATCGCGGCGATCTGAACGGTTGGGGCGGTATCGGCGGCAACTGTAATGGTGAAATTACTCTGGGAACTCTGGCCATAAATGTCCGTGACCACCGCGCCGACGGTATAGGAACCGATGGGTGTGGAGGCGGAGGTTTGCCAGCGGATTTGGCCGATGTCGTTGACATCGGTGATCGTCAGACCGACGGGGATCGCGGTTCCGCCAGCCACTTGCGACGGATTGGCGAAACTCCACGAAGCGATGCTGTCGCCGCTGGCCAGGAACGAAGTATTATCGTTGTAGGAAAGCAGATTCCCGGCGGTGACGGTCAGATCGGGGATCGGCGAGATCACCGGCGCGGCGGTCGGCGCGGTGACATTAACGGTGAAGGTTTGCGTGGCCGAGCCATTGGCGTCGGTCACGATAATGGTGATGCTTTGCGGCCCGATGGCACCGGGCGTCCAGTCCAGCAGTCCCGTGGAATTAATGGACGCATTGGGAATGGTTGTGCCGTTCGGCCCGGCGACAGTGTAGCTGAAGCTGCCGGAGCCAAGGTTGGCGTCATAAGCGGTTACCTGATATTGGTATGGCTGATTTTCAACAGCCGACAGACCGGGCTGGGAGGTAATCGCCGGAGCCGGGAGCGTGGCCGTGGTGCCAACCGCGATGGCGAACGGCTGAGAAGCGGTCTGCCCGGCGGAATTGGTGACCTCCACGGTGACATTGGAACTGTAGGCGCTGCCCTGCGTGGGCGGCGTCCAGGTGATTAGTCCGGTGGAACCGTTGATACTCATGTCGGCGAGATTGGGATCGGTACTGGGTACCAAAGAATAAGTAAGCGCCCCGCCGGTGGCATCGGAGGCGCTAGCGGCGTAGTAATAGGTTTTCCCCATCACGCCCGCCGTTACCGGCAGGGAGTTGAACACCGGCGGCGAAGAGAGCGCCGTTACATTGATAGTCCATTTTTCGGTGGCATAGCCGCCCTGACTGTCGGTGGCTTGGACGATCACCGTTTGATTGCCAAGCTGCATGGCACTGGGGTCCCAGCTTATCAGGCCGGTGGTGGCATTGATGCTCATGGCATTCGGGCTTTGGTCCAGCGAATAAGTCAGCGGGTAATTTTCCGGGCTGGATGCGGTGATCTGATTCTGATAGGTCTGGCCCACCACAGCGGTTGTTAAAACATTGCCGCTGAAGACCGGCGGATTATCCTGGGGAGCCTGATTGACAACCGTCACGGTATAGGTACCGGTGGTGGCGACATTGATTGTCGGATCGGTGATGGTGAGCGTAAAACTCTGCGGCGAGGTTGTACCGGCCGGGGGCGTCCAGGTGATCAGGCCGGTAATGGGGTCAATGGTCATGCCGGGCACGCCGGAGATACTGTAAGTGAGCGGGTCGCCCAGCGGAGAAGTGGCCGTGACTTGCGCGGTGTAAGGCTGATCGGGTGCGGCATCGGGTGGAACGCTTACGCCGGTAATAGATGGCGCAACGGAAGCCAGCGTGTTGACCGTCAGCGTGTATTGCTGCGTTGACGATGCGCCTTGCGAATCGGTGGCCGTGATGGTCAGCGGATAGCTGCCGGCGACCGAGTTGCTCCAGGTCAGCAAACCGGTGGAGGCATTGATGCTTGGTCCGCCGGCGGTGATGCCGGAGGTCAGGCTGTAGGTGATGGCATCGCCCTGCGGATCTGTGGCAAGAACCTGGTACTGATAGTTGCTGCCCGCCGCCGCCGGCAAATTTGGCGGCGTGGAGGTGATGATGGGTGGAAGCGGGGCCTCGGTGACCGGTAGTGTGAAGGTCTGGGTTTGCGACAGATTGGCGGCATCCGTAGCGGTAATCGAAATCTGGTAATTTCCCAGCACCGGATCGGCCCATTTCAGGGTATGGGTTGCAGCGTTAAACACCGGCGCGTTGCCGGTGGGGAATCCCGTCAAACTGGCGGACCAGGTGATGGCCGAACCCTGCGGGTCGATGGCGGTAAGAACATATTGATATTCTTTGCCCGCGATGGCCGGTCCGGCGGGCTGGCTGGTGATCTGCGGCGGTTGGGCGGGGGCCGAGGAATTAACCGCCTGAACGGTAAACGTTTGCGAGGCGTAGCCATTCTGATCGGTGACGGTAACCGTTATGGGTTGGAATCCGGCGGCCGAGGGCGTCCAGGTGACAATGCCATCCGAGCTAATCGCCACACCGTTCGCCAACGATGCGGAATCCAGGCTCCACGTAAATACCCCGGAACCGAGATTTGAATCGGAAGCGGTCGCGTTATAGGAATACTGCGTACCGACCGTGGCAACGGCTGGCGGCAGACTGGTGATCGTCGGCGGCTGGGTGGATACGATCACCAGATTGTACGTTTGTTCGGACTGATCGCCACGGGAATCGGCGGCGATAATGCCAATTTCAAACGTACCGGTGACCGTGGGCGTCCAGGTCAGCGTCGCAGTATTGGGCGTTGCGGAATCCGGCGTCAGGGTCATGCCGGACTGGGCGTATTTCGGATCCAGCGTGAAGGTAATGGGATCGCCATTGGTGTCCGTGGCGGAAACCTGATAGCTGTAGGGTTGGTTAATGCCCGATTCTTCCTGAGGTGTGGTGGTGAATTGCGGCGGCTGATCGACAGGCGCAACCATGACTGGCAACGTATACGTTTGGGTAGTGGCCAGGCCGGCAGCATCGGTGGCGGTGATGGAGAGTGTATAGTTACCCGCAATCGGATCAGCCCAGGTCAATGCGCCAGTGGCGGCGTTAAACGTTGGCGCATCGGCTGACGGGAACGCGGTCAGATCGGCCGACCAGGTGAGGGCCGACCCCTGCGGGTCGATGGCGGCGGCCAGATATTGATATTCTTTGCCCGCGATGGCCGGGCCGGTGGGCGTGCTGGTGAACTGCGGCGGCTGGGGCGGCGGAACCGCCGAGACCGCGGCCACCGTAAAGACCTGGCTGACCGAGCCATCGGCATCCGTTGCGGTGACGGTCATGGTTTGCGAGCCAGTTGCCGCTGGCGTCCATGTGACCAGGCCTTGCGCGGAGATCGTCGGACCGGTGCCGCTGGAAACCAGACTATAACTAAACGTCGGATTATTGAGATACGGATCATTGGCGACGACTTGGTACTTATAGGGCTGTCCGACCACAACCTGGTTGCCGGGGGTGGAGGTAATAGTCGGGGGTTGGGTAGTTGTGGCGGCGATGACCGGCAGCGTGAAGGTCTGGACCGCTCCGAGGCCGAGGCTGTCCGTGGCCGTGAAAGAGAGTTGATAATTGCCGGCAACCGGGTTGTTCCATGCGAACAGGCCGGTGGCGGGATCAAACGCGGGCTGATTGCCGGTGGGGAATTCACTGGTGTTCCAATTAGCCGAGAGTGTCAGGGCCTGCCCCTGTGGATCGGTGGCGGTGAAGATGTACTGATAGGGTGTTCCGACGACAGAGCTGGTGGGGGTACTGGTGATTTCCGGCGGCTGGGCGGTGGCACCAGCCACGGTGGCATAAACCTTAAAGCTCTGGCTGGCCGAGCCGTTTTCATCGGAGACCGTGACGGTAATCGCCTGCACCACGGCGGCGGTGGGTGTCCAGGTTAATGCGCCGGTGGAGGCATTGATGGCAACACCGGCCTTGGCGGCGGCGGCATCGACACTCCAAGCAAAGGTTCCGGTTCCGAGTTTGGCATCGGAGGCCGTGGGATTATACGTATAAGCTGTGCCGACGGTGGCCTGGTAGGTGGTGGGATTGGAGGTAATCGTCGGCGGCGGATTGGGATTTACGGTCAATGCAAACGATTGCGTGCCGCGATTGCCCAAATTGTCGGATGCCTCGACGGTAACACCGTAAATGCCGGCGGTAGCGGGCGTCCAAGTAAGCACACCGGTGCTAGGATTGATCGCCAAGCCCAAAGCGGTGTCAGCGGATGATAAGCTATAGCTCACCACGCCGCCGGCGGGATCAATGGCCTGGGCGGTGTAGCTGTAGGCCTGATTGACTCCCACGGTCAGCGGCGGCTGGGATTCAAATGCGATACCCTGGAAATTGGGCACCACATCAAGGTTAAAGCTTTGCGTTGCGGTATCGCCCTGTCCATCGTTGACGGTCAGGCTGATCGGGTGAACTCCCAGATCAGATGCCTGCGGCGTCCAGGCAATCATGCCGGTGGTCGGGTCGATGACCATACCGGCGGGCGCATTATTGAGCGACCAAGTCAGCGGATACATCTGAGGGCTAAAGCCGATGGCGTCATATTCAAATTTTTGGCCGACAATGGTGATCGTGGGCGGATAGCTGGTGATTTCCGGCGGCTGATGCGGCAGCGTGGTAACCTGGTTGCCGAAGTTGATGGCGGAGATATTGTCACCGGAAGGGACCGAGACATTCCAGGAGCCGGTGGTGGGCTGGGTTTCCTGGTAGCCGGCGGGCAGCAGCTCGCGGACGGTATAGTTGCCGGGCGCAAGATCACTGAAGGTGTAGTTGCCGTTGGCGTCGGTGGTGGTGGAGGCAGCGGGATCGTTGGGAACAGGACGGCCGTCGTGGTTTAGATCCAGGTAGACGGTAACCGGAGCCGGGAGAGGAGGCTCCTGCGTGGTGGCAACCTTGCCCACGCCGGCGGGGGCAAGAGTGAACCCTTCCCAACCTGGCGGCAAATATGCCCCCGACGCCACCGGAAGTTGCTGGGTTTTCAGGTATCCGCCACTAGAGTTGGCAACCCAACTCAACGCATACAGGTTAGGCCCGAATTCTCCCCCAACCAATAGATCACCAACATACGGCGCGAGCTCGGCCGCCGGAATTCCCACAACGTTCGCACCAGTAGTGTTACCAAAAAAGTTTTCGTTAGGCCCGATAACTCGGACCCCTTCCGGCCCGGGGATTGTATTCAAACCATACCCAGTGATAGTGCCAGCCGAGTTCACCGTGTATAATGTGTTATTGTCTTCGTTAGTGAATGCAATCGTACCTGCCAAAGGGCCGTATTTCGCCGGAGCGTTGGGGATGACTGTCACACCCTCTGAAATACTGGCGTTCGCACTGGCCAGCAGTTTGTAGGTTCCATCCGAATGCACTTCCCATACTTGGCCGTTGGTGGTTAGCGCAATCAAGTTGCCACCGAAAACTCCGGTGGTGTCCATGGCGAATCCCCCGCGGAAACTGGAATCCGCACCCTTGATCGTTATCCAAGGGTTGAGCACGCTACCACCACCACTAATCTCGACAATTTGCCCAGTCTGGCCGTTACCGAGAAACACGTCGCCTGGCGTAAAGCCCGCCAAGTTTCCATTCGGAACGGACGTCATGTATATCTCGTTAGAAAGGCCGGTCAGATTCCGGGTGAAAGGAGCCTCCGATCCGCTTGGTCCGATTTGCCATAACTGGCTAGCCGAGCCTGAGTATGACGACGTTCCAAGCAGCATCGTGTTGTTTGGCGCATAATACTCAATGCCGCCTGCATAATATCCGCCGCTCGTCGGGGCCACTGCCACGGGATTAATCGGTGGTGCGGCAACACCGCTATTTGACGTGTCATTGATGTTGCCGCCACCAGTTAAGTCATTGTACACAGTGCCGGAGATTGATCCCGCCTGATCAGCGACGGTCAAGGTATAGGTTTGTGTGTCAAAATTGCCATAACCATCATCCACGCGTACGGTCACGGTGTGCGGGCCAACGGCATTCTGCGACGGATCGGCCCATGTCAGCAGGCCGGTAGTGGCATTGATGCTCATGGTTGGATCACCGGGGGTCGGCAGACTCCAAGTAAGCGTATCGCCGTCGGCGTCAATGGCCGCAAGTTGATAGGAATACGCCTGGCCAACCAAGGCCCCGGTCACCGGGGTGGAAACAATCTGCGGTGTGAGATTGCCGGACTGGCCCTGCACGGCAATTTGGTAACTCTGGGCCTGGGTTGCGCCGATTTGCCCGGCGTCATCGGTATCTGTGACGCTGATATTGACATTTTGCACTCCGCCTTGTGAACCGGTGGGCGTCCATGACACCAGGCCGGTGGAAGCGTTGATGGTCATGCCGGATGGGCCGTTGACCAACGCAAATTGCAATTGATCGCCATCGGCGTCGCGGGCGGTCGCCTGATACGTATATGCAGATCCCACGGTTGCAACCGTAAGCGGTGAACTGGTAAACGCCGGCGGATCAATTGGAGCATTACCGGAAACGGTCAGCGTGTAATTTTGAACAGCGCTTTCGCCGCGGCTGTCGGTAACTTTTAAGGCGATGGCCTGATTGCCCACCACCGGGTCGGTCCAGGTCAGGACGCCGGTAGCGGCATTGATGCTCATACCCGCAGGCGCTGTGACAATGCTGTAGGTCAGCGTTTGATTCGGTGCGGGATCAAAGGCGGAAGGATTGTAGGTATACGCGCTGCCCGCATCGGCATGGGCCACGGGAATGGAAGTAAATCCTGGCGGCCCGTAGACCGGGGAGAGGAATTTGAGTTGATAGGTGAATTTAATGTCTTTGGGATCGGAAAATTCCAGGGTGATTGGAGAGGTGCTCTGCCCCGGTGCCAGCGCCCAAGATGCAGAGCTGCCGCTGAGGTTGTAATAGGGCGTTCCATCCGGCGCGGTGCCATCGGCATTGAGCAGTTGGACGGTGGTACCCCCGTTGGCATCATATAGGTCAGTCACCTCCACAAGCAACGCTGTGGCCAACGTGTCGGTACTGGTGTTTTGAGCGGTCAGGCCGGCGAAAAGGGTATTGGAGGATTGATTCAATGACGTTTGGCCGTATACATCAGTAAAGTCGGCGGTAACATTGGTCAGATTCGCGAAATTAATGCCGCTGCCGGTTGCGGTACCCAGCAGCGTGACGGTCTGGCTGGCCGTGGCTCCGATGGAATCGGTGGCGGTGACCGTAAAGTTATTGGTTCCGGGATTGAGGTTGACATCATCAAAGAAATCTCCCGCCGCATCCATCAATTGCACCGCAGTGCCGTTGACGGTCACTGACACAATCGGATCGCTGGGCGTGCCGGGCAGCGCCCGACCGGCGATGTAACCCAGACTGCCGCTGTCTGTGGTATTCAATATGGTCAACGTCGGCGCATCGGATGCGTTGAGAATCGTACCCGTCGCCGTGGCGTTTCCGATGGTGGCGTTGGCGGGACTCGATAGAACGATCGAGAAAGTCAACGGGTTGGCCAGCGCGCCGGCGGCCAGAATCGGCACATCAACTGTCTCGCTGGTCACACCGGGCAGGAAGGTCAGGGAGCCGGAGGTTGTCTGGTAGTTAGTCCCGGCGATGGCGGTGCCATTCTGTGTTGAATAATTCACGGTAATTGGGTAGTCCGATGGCCCGGCCAGGGTAACGGTAAATGGCAATTCACCGGTTCCGGAGGTTGGCTCGATTCCGCTCGTACTGGCGATGGAAAGGATTGCATTGGGCAGCAGCGGCGAGGTGATCGTTCCGGTTGCGACCCCCTGCGATATCTGCCCCGCCGGGCTGAGGCTGCTAAGCGTGACGTAGAAGTTCTCCGCAGGTTCATAAGTGGATGCACCATTGACCGTGACGGCAACATCCTGCGTTGTGGTTCCCGGGACAAATGTCAGCGTACCGCTGGTTGCATTGTAGTCGCCTGCCGCAACCGTTGCGGTATTGTCGGAAGTAGCATAGTTCACCGTGACCTGCGGCATGTCGGGAATGGCTGTAAGAGTGACCGGGAACTCATAAGTAACTTGTGTAAGCGGATTGACCACCTCACTGACGCCGCCGATTTGAATCGTCGGAATCTGGGTCAACACCACATCGGCGGAATTGCTGCCGCCGATATACGTGATCTGATACGAATAATCTTCCTGAGTGAAACTGCTGCCTTGCGGCATGCCGGTAAATATGCCGGAAGGCGGAGTGGGAGTCGAATAACTATTATTAACGATGATTTTCAGCGAGGTGGTGTAGGGCACGGGATTGACCGTGTTGATCGTCAGCGCGCCGGCGAGGCTGGGGGCGTTGGCCACAACCAATTGGCCGTAGCCCGCCTGGCCGAAGGTGGGGCCGAACCCATAATAACCGGAACTGGCGGCCTTGGTTTCATCCACGCCGATAAGCAGGTCGCCTGACGCGGTCTGTGTATACACTCCGCTCATGAGGTTCAGGTATACGCCGGCGGCGATGCTCAGAGTGCCGCTGTTATTCAAGGCCACGGCATAACTGCCATACGACCCCACGCCCACGCCGCCGGAGCCGGTGATTTCCAGATTACCGGCGTTGTTGAAAGCCATGGTGCTGGTATCGCCGGGATTTATCTGCCTTCCGCCGTAGCCGCCGCTGGCGGTGATGATAAATACACCGCCCCTGGCGTTGTTGATTGCTGCGCCGTCGTACATGTTGATAGTACCGGAACTCGTTAGGTTGACCGTGCCGGAACTGTCCAATGCCACATTGGGCGTGTTGGCGTCACCGAGGCTTACTGAACTGGAGATATTAAGCGTTGCGGTGGAATTGACGGCGATGGAGGCGTCGGCTATGCCTCCGCTCCAGGTATCGGTACCGGTAAGCGACACCGAACCCGTTCCGTTGATCGCCCCGCTGCTGAAGTCCAGGCTGTTGACGCTTAACGTCCCGTCCGTGGTCAGCGTCCCGGCGGTCATCTCCACCTGCCCGCCATTGACGCTGGTCATGCTCGTATTGCCATTAAGCGTGAAGGTCTCATTGTTAAACCGTATATAGCCCCCGTCAGCCGTGAACGCCGGCGACGTTGTACTGATATTCGCATTGGTCCCGCCGGCATTGAATCCCAATCCTCCCGCGTCCACGACCACCTGACCCGTCGATTCGTTGTTCAGCGCCACCCCCGCGCTGCCGTTGGCGTTGAACCAACTGGTCCCCGTGTTGCCCGTCTTCTCCAGCAACCCGTAGTTGTTGAAAGCCACTGCCGTCGCGTCGCTGGCGCTGAACGCGCCGGAGTTCGCAATGTCAAATACGCCCCCGGCTTCATTGTTGATCGCCGCTGCACTGCCCAGCGTGATGGTGCCGTTGGTCCAGTCCACCGTCCCATAGTTGTCCAGCGTCGTGCCCGTGAGTGTGATGCTGGAACTGACGGTGAGTTCCGCACCGCTGCTGACCGTCATGGATGTATCCAGCGTCCCACCGCTCCAGGTGTTGGTGCCGCTTAAGGACACGGTACCCGTCCCGTTGATCGTCCCATTGCTGAAGTCCAGGCTGTTGACGCTTAACGTCCCGTCCGTGGTCAGCGTCCCGGCGGTCATCTCCACCTGCCCGCCATTGACGCTGGTCATGCTCGTATTGCCATTAAGCGTGAAGGTCTCATTGTTAAACCGTATATAGCCCCCGTCAGCCGTGAACGCCGGCGACGTTGTACTGATATTCGCATTGGTCCCGCCGGCATTGAATCCCAATCCTCCCGCGTCCACGACCACCTGACCCGTCGATTCGTTGTTCAGCGCCACCCCCGCGCTGCCGTTGGCGTTGAACCAACTGGTCCCCGTGTTGCCCGTCTTCTCCAGCAACCCGTAGTTGTTGAAAGCCACTGCCGTCGCGTCGCTGGCGCTGAACGCGCCGGAGTTCGCAATGTCAAATACGCCCCCGGCTTCATTGTTGATCGCCGCTGCACTGCCCAGCGTGATGGTGCCGTTGGTCCAGTCCACCGTCCCGTGGTTGTTCAGCGTCGTGCCATTGAGTGTTACGCTTCCGTTGATATACAGGGTTGCGCCTGTCTCCACGGTCAGAGTGGTATCCAGCGTTCCCCCGCTGATGGTATTGCCCGCGCCAGAAACGCTCACCGAACCCGCACCGTTGATGGTGCCGCCGCTGAGCACCAGATTCGTGGTGCTCAGCGCCGCAGCGGTCGTCAGCGTGCCATATCCCAGATTCACGCTGCCAATATTTGATGCGGCGTTAAGTGTCAGCGAACCGCCATTGAACACAAGTGAATCGCCGGCTCCCTGAATGCTGTTGGCCGCCGCCGACTCGCCATAGTTAATATCGATGCTATAGCCGCCCTGGCTGGTGGAATTCTGCGGATACAGATAAACATCCTGGTAGGATTGGGGCACCCCCGCCGACCAGTTGCTGGCCGTATTCCAGTCCCCGCCGGAGACGCCGCCAATCCAATAATCCGCATTGGAGGGATCGGTAATCGCCTGCGGATTGGTGTCCGCGGCGGCCAGAGTGTAAGTATTGTTGGCGCTATAGGAACCGCTGGTATTGTTCATGCCGCCGACGTAGTGATAGACCGTATCGGTCGTGGCATCGACGGTCCATAGGTCGGCTCCACCGCCGGGATTACCCGTGATGCCCGTGGGATTGACATCCGCGGCGTCCAGCGACCAATTGGTTACTGATTTGCCGGCCAGAGAATACTCAAAGACCGTTCCCTTGCCGCCGGCGTTATCGGTGACCCAGAAATCCGTACCGTTGGTCGTGATGTCGGTCGGGCTGGAATCACCGCTGTTGAGATTAAAACTGCTGGAAGCGGTCACCGTGCCGCCCAGAATATCCGCGGCGTTGGCGTATTCCCGCACGGTGTGGTCCGTCGCGGAAATAACCCAGATGTTTTTGCCATCGGTGGTGATGCCGGTGGGATTTTCTCCGGAGGTTCCCCCGGCCTGCCACGAACCCAGCAGAGCGCCGGTGCCAGGCTGGTAAACATATACCGTACCGCTGTTGTCGAGCACCCAAAGTTTGTCCCCGGCGGCGTCCGAGGCAATGCCCACTGGATCCGTGTTGGCACTGTTCATGACCACAGCGCCATTGGCGTTGCCCGCGGAATCATAGCGAAAGATGGATTGCGGAGACGCTCCGTCGGCAACATAAAACTCACTGGGTGGAATGGCGGGATTAATGAGCATGTGCCCATTGCCGGTAATCGACATTTTATAAACGACAAAATCGGCTCCCAGCGTATCGGCGGGATTGCCATTGGCATTCAATCCGCCATTGCCAGTGAGCGCTGCGGTACCCAGTGCGGCGTAGATAGCGCCGTAAACCGTGGTTTTACCGTTGCCGGTAATGGATAATGTTGCCGTTGACGAGCGATTTTGAAACACCAGAACGCCGGCATACGCTCCGGTGGTCGGGGCCGAGAGATTAACCGTTCCGTTGCCGCTTAGGTCAAACGAGGTTCCACCGCTTTGCGCCAGGTAAAACGTTACGCCGGTACCGGAGATCGCCGCGCCGTTGCCGCTGACAGAGAACCCGGTGCCACCAAGGTAATACAATCCCGGCATCAGGTTCACGGTTTGGTTGGAACCGACATGTATGCCATTTTCATAGTAACCCGGTTGAAGCGTCCCGGAATAACTGCCGCTGCCGCTGAAGACTTGTGCCGGTTCAGTGGGCACGGGCAGGTTTGCCAGCGGGTCTGGCGCGTAGGCCGCATTTGTGATCACCTGGCCGGTAATTGTAGCATTGCCTTTGGAAAAACTGGATCCAACAATATCCAACCGACTGGTGTCTACATTGATCGTGCTGTTGCCTCCTACCGTCACTGCGGACGAATTATTGGAATCAACCACGATATCCGAGTTGCCGTTGCCCACTAATGATCCATTACCCGATAAGGACAGCGATCCCGAATCCGTCGGATCCAGCACAATGATGCTGGCATCATATTTGACCGCCACCGTGCTGGTGACTGTTATCGGCGGCAATTGGTCATGCGTGAGCGTCACGGTAACTGTGTAATTTCCGGCGGTGACATAACTATGTCCGCCGGTGACGTTGAAAATATTGCTCTGGCCAGTGGTGACAATTGTGCCCGTTGTGGCCGCCGAACCATCGCCCCAGTTAATCGACGCACTGTAATCCGCCAGCGGCTCGCCGCCGCCCGGATCGGTAAACGTCGCCACCAACTGATTCGAGAACGCTGTCTCCGGCAGCGTGGAAATCGTCAGCCCGCCCTGCGCGGCCAGTTGGGTATCGGCAATGGCTGCGGTGGTGGTCGCGGTACCGCTTTGCCCGGCCTGATCGTATACCGTCAATGTCACGGTGTAGGAGCCTTCCTCGGAGTAGCTGTGCGTGGCCGTCACCGTACCGGAGCCGTTACTTTCCACAATGGTGCCGGAAGTGTAATTGCCATCGCCCCAGTTAATCTGGGCGCTGTGTGTGTCCAGCAGTCCGGGATAGGTGAACGCCGCGGTTAAGCTCGCCGGTTCGCCTTCATTGCCGGAAATCGCATTAAGACTGGTGATCGTAGCGGGCACATCGTTGATCGTTACTGAAAGACTGTTGGACGCAAAGGTGCCGTCCTCATTGGTCGCCGTGGCGGAAATGGTGTAATTGGTATTGCCCTGTTGATACGTATGACTTACGGAAGCCGGATTGCCTGAAACCGTCTGAATATCCTGCTGGCCATTGGTGCCATCGCCCCAGTTAATCGCCCAGGAAGTTATTACATCCGTGCCCGCCGCATTGGCGGCGGACAGATCCAACTGATAAGGCGAAGCGACATTCACCGAAGCGTTTCCGCTGATGGTGATGGTCGGTGGGACCAGCGCAACGGTTGCCGTACCCGCCGCGGACGCACTGGCACCGCCGACATCATTAACCGTCACCTGCGTGACGTAACTGCCTTCGTCGGTATACGTGTGCGTCCCCTGCACATTAAAGCCCCCGCTGCCATTGGTAACGATGGTGCCGCTGGAGGTGGTGCCATCGCCCCAGACGATTGTGGCTGCGTAATCACTGGCCGTGCCATTGGGATCGGCGTCCGTAAAGGTCGCCACCGTGCCATTGAACGCACTTTGTTCCGGCGTGGTGATCGCGGCGGCGGAGAGTGTCAGCGGGGCGTCACTGATGACCGCGTTGGCGCTGGCGGAACCTGATGCTCCATAATTATCCGTCACCGTGGCGGTGACGTTGTAAGTTCCCTCCTCGGCGTAGATGTGACTGCCGGCGACCGTGCCGGAGCCGTCATTTTCAACTACCGTTCCGGCGGAGGATGTTCCATCACCCCAGTTAATCTCCGCGGTATGTGTGTCATAGATACCGGGGTCAGTGAACGTGGTACGCAACGTGGTGGCCGCGCCTTCCTGCCCGGCCTGAATGGTTGGCGTGCTGACCGTGGGGGCTACATTGGCGACCGTCACATTGATTGTGCTGCTGGCCGTTGCGCCGGCGGTATCCATGACCGTCAGCGTCGCGGTATACGACCCCGGCGTGTCGTAAGTGTGCGTGGTTGATGCGGTATTGGCCGAGCTGCCATCACTGAATGACCAGCTATAACTGTAAATTGTCGCCGGGCTGACGGCGGTGGAGCCCGATCCGTTAAATGTCTGTGTTGTTCCCTCGTTGATGGTAATATTTTGTCCGGCGTTGGCGGTGGGAAGGGCGTCGAGAGTGTATGTAAATACCGCATCAGAACTCTCGCCATCACTGTTCGTAGCGCGGATATCCACGGTATGTGATCCGGGCGTTACACCGCTGGGCGTATAGGTATATACGCCGTTGGAGAGACTGCTGGTAATGTCGGTAAACGCTCCGCCGTCAAGCTGGTATTGCAATTCGGTAATGGACACCGCATCGGCCACAGTACCTGTGACGGCAGGATCGGTGGTCAGACCATCAGTGCGGTACTGCGGATTCGTTGACCCCGGCGGATAGGTGTCATTTGCCAGACCCGCCGTAACCGTCGGTGCTGCGGCGGGAGTGAGTATCTCAACGGATGTGCCGGGTAACGCACTGTTGCTGACCAGGCGAAATACCAGCGTGGCGTTACTACCCGCCGTAAGGCCCGATACATCCAGTGTGACATTGTATGTGCCGCCGGATTGAGTCACTGTTACGCCCGTCGCCGCATCGACATTCTGGCCTGATGTGATATTCAAAAAACTGTCGCGTCCGGATGCAATGGTGTTAACCACGGATGTTCCGCCACCGTTGAGCAAGGCCACTTCAAAGGCGTCGTTGATGTTCTTGGTGGCACTGGTATTAAAGGTGAGGTTCGAAAAGTTGAATTGGAACGTGGAGGGAGTCTGATCCGCCGGTATCGCAAATGTATGCGATAGCGTCACAAGTTCCGAATTACCGTCCGACATCAGCAGCCCGCCACTGACCGAAGTCACAGTGCCGGTACCCGAGCCGCTGCCGCCGGATTGCCCCTGAGTCCAAGTGCCGTCGGTCAGAGAATTGTCGGGTGGCAAGGTCAACGCCGACGCGGTTGTCGTCGAACCCGGCGCAGTATCTCCGGCGGTAGCGCTGAAGTTGTTGACATCCACAGTCTGGGCCTGACTGGCGTTTCCGCTGGTCACCGCCAGACCCGCCAGGCTGGTGTTTCCGCTGAATACGATGTTCACCGGTGTGGTATTGACGGCTGTCCAGTGTACGCCATCGGTGGAATACAGGCCGGTGAAGGAATCGGTATTGCCGGATTGGGTTTCGGAGAGTTTGACCCATGCCGGATTGACGGTACCGGTCGTGGTGCTGACCACAACATTGGTTCCCGAACCGTTACGATATTCAAAGCTGATTGTGCCACTGGAATTTTCCACCACGGCGGCAAAGCTGCTGCCCGCCGCACTGGTATCGCGGATCATCACGCCCGCCTGGGCATTGGCTCCCGTATTGGCCACTGCGCCCACATCCGCGGTCAGACTGCCTGATCCAGTCCAACTTTCAGAGGTAAAGTTGAATTGATCGGATGTTCCGGTAATGCCCGTGCCCGCACCGGTGATCTGCCATTGGTTGTTGGTGGATACATAGATGGCCGAACCGCCGGTGGACGGAGAACCGATGTCCATGTTCGCAAATGGTGTCGGCAATGAACTCATGTATATACGTTGCTCAAGCTGCTCCAGTACCGGCCCCTGCCGCTGAAGACGACCGAAGCGCGGTCGACTGATGCGAACTTCACGCGTGGCCGCGATGGCTTCAGTAACGGTATCCGACCGCAATTGACGTAAATTTTGCGAAAGCCACGGAATGAAAATACGCGGTGAGCGTAATCGAGCCAACGCCCGTGTTATGGAATTTCTCCGAGCCTTAGTTTTAGCCTGAACCATGACCGAACATCCTTCCTCGTCTAAGCTCTGGACGCCGAAACAAGCACGCTCAGAGAAACGATGTAAAAACCACCAGACTATTTTAATTCTCTCCACTCACAAAATTGAATCTCTCATCCGCCCCTGCGGCAAAAGAAAAAGAGGTTCTTTCCCCTGGAATCGTGGTAAGAACCGTCTCGCGCCGCGCGAAACGAAAGATTATGGGGCGAAGAATAAACTGCCGCAAAAGCGAAGTCAAGTAAAATCTTGGAAACATTTTGGATAATTTTTCGGTAAGGGATACAGACGGCGTTTTTGCGGGCTTTCCGAATGGAATGATGCAATTTTTCCGACGTAATGGCCGGAAACGCAATGTTATGGCTCGGTGCCCTTGGGTTCCGGTGCAATTGCGACGCGATCGAATTCCAGCAGGGTGCCCTGGTCGCGTTGAAATTTCACCATGTCTATATTGTAGCCGGTCAACGCCTGGGCTTCGGCGATTTCGGCCTGGGCAAGATCCTGCTGGGCGTTAAGTTCCAGTTGCAGGAATGTCGGGTTAAGAGCTTGGCCGGAGAGGGCTTCCACTTCCAGGCCGCGCAGAACGGCGGCGGCGGATTTGCGGCGGCGGCGGGAAAGATGGATTTGCCGCCAATCAATGGTGAGGTTCACGAGATCACTGGCGACATCGCGAGCAATGTTCTGCGCGTCTTTGAGCATCTGGGTTAAGGCTTGCCGGCGCAGCAGGCGGCGGCGATATAGTTTGGCGCGTGCGGCACGGTTGCCAATGGGGATTTCCAGATCCATGCCGACGGTAAATCCGACATGCGGATCGGAAATCATGCGGTTAAATCCACCGGGGAAACTGCCGTCAGGTGATAATCCCGCGGAATCGGTGGCCGCGATGAGATCAGCCTTGGGTAGCAGGGCGTTCTCCGCGACGCTGCGACGGATTCCCGCCTTCTCCACCGCCATACGGTCGCGTCGCATGATGCCGCGTTGCTGCAATGCGGTGGCGATGTCCTGATCAAGATCAAAGGCGAAGGGCACGGCGGTGGGTTTGTTGGTGGGGATGATATTGGGGCCGGGGCCAACGGGTATCGCGGGATCATTCAAGAGGGCTTTGAGGGTTTCGGATAAATCCCCCACCTGCCTCTGCACTGAGGCCAGATTGTATTGCGCCAGATCCACTGCGGCCCGGGCCTGATTCATCTGCACCGAATCGACATCCATGTGCAGGCGATTTTTCAAGCGGAGCAGTGTTTTCCCGGCCTGACGCACCAATTGTCGTTCAAAATGCAGATCGGCGGAGGCTTGAGCCAATTGCAGATAGGTGCGTTCCACCCGGGAAACGACTTTAATAACCTCCGCGCGAAATTCCGAAAGCGCGATCTGCTGGTTGCGGCGGGCGATATAAATGTCGGCGTTATTGACCTGTGAGCCAAACCCCTGCAACAGGGGTTGCTTAAGTTCCAAGGCTAAGTCAGAGGTATGCGAGGGGTTAATATCCGGGGGCAGACTCGTGGAGGTATGAAAATCCTGATAATTATCTGAACCTATCAGAGACACGGTACCGCCCGTTGACAGAAGCTTTTTTACCCCTACCTGGGAATTGACCTGATCCTCATTGTTGATGCCAACGGGAGATGTTGAAGACCCCAACGTTTCCGCGTAAGGGGTGGGCTGATCCAGATGTTGATATTGAATCTGACCAACAAACGTGGGATCAAACACCGCTTCGGCAGCGACAATCTGCGATTGTGAAATCGCCGGGGTATAGGACTGAATTTTTATGGATAAATTATGCTCCATGGCATCGGCAATGGCCTCCATGAGCGTCATACGTACCGGTAATTGGATATTTTTCACCGCAGCAGCGTTACGAGCTTCCGTGCCGGCGGGAATAACCGCTTCGGGCGGGGCTGATTTTGCGCTGTGTGCGGAGAGGCCGCCTTGGTTGCGGGAAGCCAATTCATGCACGCCCCGGTCCACCGGCATAACGGATGGATGGGTCAATAAGCGGCCATCAGAGAGATCGTGTGCCAGCACGCTGTCCGCAAAGCCGGTGCCCGAAGGAGTACCGTTCTGAGTACCAAATGGCGAGGTACAGGCCGAAAGGCTTATCAGGCCACAAGTAATTCCGGCCAGCATGGCCAGTCTGCGGCGGTTTTCCCTCATATTGCAGCCAAACCGATTCGAATCGGACTTGGCATATCCGGTCATTACTTCTTTTTGATCAAAGTGGGTCATAACTTGGAATATCTCACAGCCAGAGCTTCATGCGAATCCAATTAATCAGACCGCGCGTCCAAATCCAGATATAGCGACGATTTCCCGCGTCAATACGGGCGGTACCCTGCATTCCGGGGCGGAACCAGTTTGGCGGGTGCTTAAGCACCGCGCGAACACGAAAAATATTCTGCTTATGTTTGACCATTGCCAGCGGGTCGATGTGCCTTACAGATAGAGCTATTTTATCTGCGGGATAAGACGCGGTGGCCAGACTGCCGGCCTGACCGGTTTTGACGTACAAAATGTCGCCATCCTGCACGTTGATTCTCGCCAGCAACGGCTTAATGGGTGCTACCTTAAAGAGCACATCTCCCAAATGCACCGGTGCGCCGATGCGGCGCAGCAGATTGCCAGTCAGTACGACCCCGGAAATTGGCGACGTAATCGCGGCGTGTGCAATCTGGCGTTTCAGGAGTCTGATTTTAGCCAAGGCACCGTTCATGGAATCATCGGCAATCTGCATATCGGCAATTTTTCCCTTTGATTGTGCCACGTCCGCCTGTTTGGCATATGCGGCATATTGGGCTTGGGCGGCGGCCAATTGATCACGCAGCTTGGCGGTGTGTAATTCGGCCAGTACGGTCCTATGTGCGATGATGGCATCTCCGGGCCGCACCAGAACGGTTTTGATGTAGCCGTCGAAGGGGGCAACAATTTGTGCCTGCCGAACGGGTTCGAGCGTGAACTGCGCAATAATATGGAAGGTGCCTTTGGCGAAAAAAGCCCACAGCAAAAGCAGGGTAATCGCGATGGCGGCGGCCTTGATCCAAGTATGGGTCGGGCCGACGAGTTTTGACAGATATTTTCGCCAATCACGAACCCAGCGTGCACCAAACCAGCGGTCATGTTCATACAAATCCATGATCCGGGGGGTCAGCAAATCCGCAGTGGTTCGCAACGGGGCCAGTTCGGCGGAGGTAACATTACGCCCCGGCTCAAATTCCAGCAGAAGCACACCCACGCAACCATCGCGTCGTAACGGCAGAGCGAATACCGTGCCGGTGCCGTGGGCTGAAATCAATTTCGCGGCACAGCGCGTAATAACATTACCGGCCGCTGCGGAAGGAAAAAGTATCTCAGCGTCCTGATCGAGACATTCTTCCATGGCCTCTTCGATGTCCCGCACAAGCTGCATTTTCCGGAGAATCTTTTCCGTCTGGTTCATCGCCATGACATGAACACTTCGCGAGCGCAAAATTCCCAGCGACACGCGGCGGGCGTTGTAGCGCACAGCCAGAATATTGCACCAAGCCATGGCCAGCGCCATAAACCGGTTGAGACCAGCGGTTTCAGCGGCAATTTCGACGGCCACGGTTAAATCGGCGAGCCTGGCCTCGGCGGTGCCGAGCCGCGACTTCACGTCCGCCCACTGCTGTTGCGGTATGAGCACTTGAACGGAACCTATGGGGCTGGAAGCTTCGACGCTCATTGCGCTTTTCTCCCGGTGGGTGACATCGGCGTTTGATCCGCACCGCTGATCTGGGAATGGATGTTGGAGGCTGCCGGTGCTGGCCGAGCAAACGTCACCCGCACCTGCTGGCCAGCCGGTACGTTCTGGGTATTATTAACCCGGATTTCGACCTGAAGCGTGTTGCTGGCGGAATCGGCAACTTTGGCCAGCCAGATAATCTTCCCTACCGTCAACGCTCCGGCGGCAGGCGTTACGCGGGCGGGCTGGCCCGTTTGCAACTTCATGGCGATGCGCAGCGGCACGGGTACAAATATTCGCAGCCGATCCACCTGCACAATGTTCAGGACTTTTTTGAACGCATTGACCGATCTGCCGACATCAATGAAGCGGTCTTCAATGACACCGGAAAAGGGAGCTGTGATTTTGCGTCGTTGCACTGCCAGTTTGGCCGCTTGCCAGGCAAGCTGATCATGCTGGTGTTTCAGTTCGGCCAGTTTCAAACTCAGCTTATCAATAGTTACTTTCAGTTGCGCGCGCTGAATTTCAAACGGCGTCGCCGCATGTTGGCCAGCGGCCCACTGTGTGCGCTTCAGTGACACAGCGTCTTGCGCGAGTTCCGCTTGTGCCGCCTGAATACGCAGCGTGCTGTCGGCAGCAAGTTTGGCCAGACGGGCGGCGATTTTCTGTTGCGGATCATTTTCTTCCGCCAGCAACTGACCGGCCTTCACGACGTCTCCACGATGCACCAGAATTTTGACCACGCGCCCGGGCCGGCTGAAAGATAAATCCACATCCCGCCACGGCTTGGCCACGGCGGAATAGGACTCGACTGGCGCAGCGTCCGCCGAGACCGGGGCGGCCATGCCGCGCCCCACCATCACGCCGATGACAGCCGCAACCAGCAAGATTTGCTTTCCAGCCGAAGTTCTTTTCATGCTTGGCATTTTCCCGTCTCAACAAAGCGCCAGAACCGTATACAACCATCGAATGATCGGGGGAATCTACCATCGGGATTCCAATGTGTAAACTCTTTGGCGTATTTGTGGCATATTTTTTTCAATATCCCCATCTTGCAATATGCGGTTTTCCACGGAATCGAGTCGCGAACGCCCGAACAGTCTCTGATCGTTGAATCCGCCAAATTGAATTTACAGTTCGCTGTAACCATCGAATAGTTGTCATAAATGCCGAGGATCGGGTAAAAACATGATGTTTTGTTTTCGTAGGACTGTGAGACCTCATGCCGGATCGGCAGTCAACCTTTCATGAATCATGGCACCGCGTGGCGGATTTGAAGCCGCGCCTGCGGGCCAGCATTCACATTTCCCGCCAGTATTTTCGCGGGCGGCTGTGGCACGTTATTCAGGATCAGGCCAATAACGCTTTTGCGCGGCTCAATACGCCCGGTTACGCATTCGTTGGATTGCTGGATGGTTCGCGCTCTGTGCGACAGGCATGGGATATCTGCAACGCCAAACTCGGCGACGACGCGCCCACACAGGGAGAAGTCATCGAACTTCTGGGCCAGCTTGCGTCCAATAACCTGCTGGAGTCAGGCACCACACCCGATGCGCAGGCCATGTTCGATCGCTTCAAACGCCGCCGCAATCGCGACTTGCAGGGCCGGTTGATGAATCTGCTGTTTCCACGCATGCCTCTCTTTGATCCAGACGCGATTCTGGAACGCGGGTTATTTCTGGTGGGGTGTATCTTCGCATGGCCCGGACTGATTCTCTGGACCATGCTGATCGGTGCTGCGGTATATACACTCTTGAACGCCGGTCCAATGGCTGGAAAACTTCTTACCGATTCCAGCGGATTGCTGCGACCGGATAATTGGCTGCTGCTGTTGGTGGCCTTCATTGTGGATAAATCTGTCCATGAATCCGGTCATGCCATCGCCTGCAAAAAGTTTGGCAAGCGCTTTGGCACCGGGGGCGAGGTACATGTCATCGGCATTATGTTGCTGATTTTCACACCTGTACCATACGTTGACGCATCCAGCGCGTGGCTGCTGCCGGACAAATGGCGGCGCGCAATTGTCGGTGCCGCCGGCATGTGGATGGAATTCGCTCTGGCCGCCGTAGCCGCGATTATCTGGCGTTACAGTGATCCGGGATCAACACTTCATGCCTTTTGCTACAACCTGATGTTTATTGCCAGCGTGGCGACCGTGTTTTTTAACGGCAACCCCTTTCTCCGTTACGATGGCTACTACATTCTGGCTGACCTTTTAGAAATACCCAATCTGCTGGGGCGTGCCATGCAATATGCCACGTATCTGGCACGCCGCTACCTCTTTGGAATTAAGCGGGCGATCAACCCCAGCGAGACCTCCGGCCAGCGACGCTGGCTATTGGTTTATCTGGCGCTATCCGGGGTGGTGCGGGTTCTGGTATGCACCGGCATTATTCTTTTTCTGGTGGCCAATTTGCGACAATATCCGCAACTGACGCTTCTTTTGCTGACCATGGCCACGATTGCCGCCGCAACTTGGATGCTGGTACCCTTGGGGCGCGGAGGGTGGTATCTGCTTTCCAGCCCTGAATTGGTACACCGTCGAGGGCGGGCCATTGGGATAAGTCTTGCCCTCGCAGCCATTATCGCGATCTGCGTTGGTATTCTTCCCCTGCCCCATCACAGCCGCGTGGAGGGAGTTGTTCGCACAGAACACCAACGCGGCGTATTTGCCCAGAGCGGAGGCTTCTTGAGATGGTACAACAAGCTGAACCACACCGTGCGGCCCGGTATCGCGTTGGTGCGATTATCCAACCCGGTATTGCAGACGAGTTTAATTCAGGCCCAGGCCCGTCTGGCCGCTACCCGCATTAAAAGCCGCAAGGCTCTGGCCACCAATCCCGTGATGGCGCAAATATTATCGCGCCAGATTGTGGCCTTGAATCAGGAAATTCGCCGGATCAAGAACCGGATCAACAACCTGACTATTTGTGCGCCCGTCGGCGGCGTGTGGATTAATCACACGTTGCGCCTTCAACTCGGCAGCTATATCCAACGCGGCGAACGAATAGGCACCATGGCCGTTCTGACTGGCCCATTGGTCTACGCTCCCGCCGGCCAGGGTGAAGTTGGTCGAATTATTCGCTCCGGTTTCAAGCATATTCAAATGCGGTTGCCCGGAAACCCTGCACCAATGATTCCAGCCAGGATGATCCGAGTGTATCCCGGCGGTGGGAACCAACTTCCTTCAGCGGCTTTAAGTTATTTGGCCGGAGGCCCATTTGCGCCAAGCCTGCACGCAAAATCGCCCGATCAAAGTGCCCAGCCTTTCTTCATGCTGGTATTCAAACCGACCGAGGACATACGGTTGCTGCCCGGCCAACGCGTTGTTGCGCGCGTGCGATTGCCCAATCAGTCGTTGCTCATGGATATCGTCAATGATCTTCGCCGAACGCTGCAACCGGGAACGGGATTGTAAGGTGAACCATCATGCCAAAATCGGTTGAAAAGATTCCGCGCGGGCTTGATGCCGCTTGGCATGGTGCCATTGGCCGCGCGCGGCGTCTGTGGCCATGCGGCATGATCTACCTGCGTCATGCACACAAAGTCGAGGAGCTTGAACCTCATTTCCAGAGAATTTCCGATGCCCGCCTGAAGCACCGTCTGGCCCGATTGGCGATACCGTTTCATCTGGGACGTGATTCCCGAAGGGATCGATTACTGGCGGCGACGGCTATTCGTGAAGTGATTCGGCGGGAAACCGGCATGCGATTGTTTCCGGTGCAGATTGCCGGCGGACTGGCACTTTATGACAGCCTGCTGGTCGAGATGGCCACCGGTGAGGGCAAATCCATCACAGCCACCGTTCCAGCCATTATGCATGGCTGGCGGCGGCGCGGATGCCATGTCATTACAGTTAATGATTACCTCGCCCGGCGCGATGCGCAGGAATTCGAGAAAATCTATGCCATCGCCGGCCTGTCCGTGGGGTATGTTCAACAGGAAATGTCTACCGATGATCGCCGGGCCGCGTATGCCATGGACATCACGTATGCCACCAATAAGGAAGTGTGCGCGGATTACCTGCGTGACCAACTCCAGCGTCCAAAGTCAAATTCGGGACTCGGATGGCCACTGTTTTCACCGGCGCAGCAATCCAATGGCGTGCAACGTGGCTTATACGCAGCCATTGTGGATGAGGCGGATTCAGTGCTTATTGACGAGGCCGTTACGCCGCTGATTATTTCCGGTGATGCCGGCAACCCCGAACAAACACAAGCTTATGAGCAGGCCATTGACGTAGCGCGTAATTTAACATTAGGCCGCGATTATCGCCTTCAACCGCGATTTAAATCGGTGGAGCTTACAGAAAGCGGGCGCGATGCGGTTATGGCTTCCAGTAGTGGCCGTGATGGCCTGTGGCGCTCCCAGCGGCGCGGCGAAGAATTGGTCTGCCAGACCCTGACGGCTCGGCATTTTTACCTGCGGGACAAACAATATGTCATACAGGATGATAAAGTGGTCATCGTGGATGAATCCACGGGCCGATTAATGCCTGATCGACATTGGCGCGACGGATTACACCAGGCGGTGGAGGCCGGCGAATCACTGGAGATTCAGCCCATGAAGGAAACGCTGGCTCGAATAAGCTTTCAACGGTTTTTCCGGCTTTATCAGCGTCTAAGCGGCATGTCCGGCACATTGGCCGAGGCACGCGGGGAACTCTGGCATGTCTACCGTCGCGATATGCTGCGACTTCCCACAAACCGTCCGTGCATCCGCAGACACAACGGTATCCGGATGTTCCACAGTCAATCAAACAAATGGGATGCCATTGTCGAGGAAATTCGCTGTGCCCATGACGCCGGACGGCCAGTGCTGGCTGGGACCGTCAGCGTACGTGCCAGCGAAGAGTTATCCAGACGTCTTACAGAATTAGGCCTGCCGCATCGTGTGCTCAATGCCCGGCGCGTGGCGGAAGAAGCGCAAATCATCGCCGAAGCCGGCAAATCCGGCACCATAACCGTGGCAACCAATATGGCTGGCCGGGGAACCGATATTCGACTGGACTTGCAGGCCCGGCAAGCCGGTGGCCTATATGTGATCGCCACAGAGCTTCATGAATCCGGACGCGTGGATCGCCAACTTGCGGGCCGTGCGGGACGGCAGGGAGATCCGGGAGATAACATCGTCTTTGCCGGACTGGAAGATCAGGTGTTTACCACTCACATTGCCGCCCTGGCGAAATTGGCTAAACGTGTTGCCTCAAGAAATCCGATGATTCCGCACTGGATAGCCGGAATTCTCATTGGCCGGGCACAAAGCCGTTCTCAGCGTCTGGCCGCCACGCAACGCATGTCCGTTGCCTACATGGATGAACAATTGGATGAATCGCTGGCGTTTGCCGGCAATGCCATGTGAAGTTGCTGCGGGTTGGCATGATGCTCGCCCATATTGATCGCACCGAACACGTCGGGAACCGCGATAAATCTTACTACGAATCAATTGCTGCGATATTTGCCTTTTCCTGCGAAGAGAAGCACTGCACGCCTCACGTCCGCCCCCAATCTCGTCGGGCACACTCCAGCCTCGCCATGGACACCTTCAATTCGTTGATAAGGTGATCTACCTCTCGCGTCTGGCGACTGATCTGAGCGCCAAGCTCGGCTTCCTCCGCGGCTCCGCTAAACGTAAATGAATCGCGCTGCGCGATCCGTCGAGTCAATTCATCAATCTTGGCCCTTGCGAACTGTAGGTCGTCGACGATATATCGGAGATAGCGGAGCGGTTCCAGTCCCTGCGGTAGCTGGTTGCGACTCTCGATAAACCGTTCCTTAGCGAGGTGCGCCATGAAGAGCAGCAAAAGGCCAGAGTTTAGGACGCTGAACTGAATCCAAAGAATACAATGGGTGGAAACGGCGATGCCGGCACCCTTCATCTGTACAAGCGCCAGGCCGATGACAGCCGCAATCAGACCGAGGATGCATATCTTCGCGAGGAAAAATACGTTCGCTGACCGGTCACGCTGATACGTTACCTTTAATTCCAAGATTCTGGTCAGGGCCAATCCGAAGACGATGATGGAGGCGAACGACCATTCGGGATCAATAAAGAATGAGGGAGTAATCTTTCCGAACGAAAATTGTAGAACGGCGTTGACGCCGACAGGAAGAAATGTAAAAACGACATCCGACAGGAAAAAGCCGCTGACTATTTTTACTGCTATTCGATCTCCGTGAGAGGGGGTTGTAATCCGCATTGGTCTTCTCCGTGTAATAGCATCTGAGCAGCATCGGGATCGTACCGAGTAATGCAATCTCACCGCCAACAATACCCGTGACAGTTGCGGCATTCAATTGTTTATCTTCTTAACAAGCTTTCTCCCGCTTCCGCCGCCTGGTTGCAGGGTGGTCGTGAGAGCACCCCTTTTGTTGTATTTGTTCAGGCAGTGTTTTTGCGTGCCGTTTATTTTTATTCGGAATGGATGGTTTCGGCTCTCCCAAGACCACCACCTCCTTTCCGTTTCGGCCACCCAGTATATCAAAAACTCGGAATTACGGTTGCGTCGGTACAATAAGGCCGTTGTCGCGTAGCCACGCCGTCATTTGTTCGGGGATGGAGTTCTGCGGATCACGCACGTCGAATCCCCTGTACAACTTTCCGATAAGGTCAGCCGGCAGAGCCGGCATCGTTTTGTCCTTCAACAGCAGGACAGGCTTATTCATGGCCATCAGGTAGCCCACCTCAAAGCCTACGTTCGGATTCTGCTGCTCAGTTGCGATGCGTTCATAGACCGCAATGCCGAAGCCACACCCATGAAGTAATGTGATAATATTTTCATACAAATTCGCGTGAAAGTGGCGATCATCGGCACGGACCACCGCAAGTCCATACTCCTGGCCCACATTCTTAATCGCCTCCACAATTTGGTGGAGCGTCTCATCGTTATCAAAGCGCATCATCAAAAAACCAAGTTTCGTAGGGTCCGGAAACTCTTGCCTCAATTTTATCAGCGAATTGGTGATTTCATGCGGAGGTGTCAAATACGGCTCGGATACGTTACGGTCGACTCCAACCGCACGAGAGTTGGAAATGCCAAAGTATAGCTTCCGGTCCCGGTCTTCGAGAAATACCGGATCTCCGGCTTGGTAAAATCGAAGAGCCCAACTCTCGGCCTCGACTAACAGTGCGCCATCCTTGGGAAAGTTCTCTGCCTCCGGCATTGTGTTCACAGTCCATTCTGACTTGTTATCTGGGCGGTACGTTCCGCTGGCACCTCGACGGAAAAGAAGCATCCCCAACACCGCCGTTTTCTCGGTGTTCAACTTAAGAAAGTCGGCGACCTCCTGCGATGATGCAGAAGTTTTAAGCGGATCACTCCGGTAAAGATCCCGTTGGAACTCAAAAAACATGGCCAACAGGTGCTGCATGTCAACACCTTTCTCAGTGATCAGGATCCCGGCCATAGACAACTCATAGCGACTCCAGCCCGAGATCGCCCGGACTTCGTAGCCGATTCCACCTCCGAGCGAAGCAAGAGCCTTTCTGACTTCCTCCTTGCCGTGCTTGCTGAAAATCTCGCGGAGCCCAGGCCATTCACCTTTTTCCTTAAAGTGGCACCACGTATGTTCCAGCAGCTCTCGCTGCTGTGGGTTCAGCAAAATGCGCATCCTATCGAGGCTTGGCTTTTCATTTTCCATGATTGGACCTCCAACCGATTCGGCGCATGCGGCGTATCTGACGCCGCATCGTGTAATGCTCCCAAAAAACTAGGAGCCTTGCAACTCCAGTAGTGCGCCAACGTATCCTATCTCCTCTTATGGTTATGCAACCCCGTGATGAAACACTGTGTGATGAAACACTGTGCCTCGGCCACCTGAATTGTCACATAGACCGACCAGCAGGCGGTAAACAGGCGTGTGGTGATTGCGACCACAAGCCAGAGTTTCTTGTTGAGTTTCATCGTTGACTCCCGAAATTACACGGCATCGGCTTATGGTACTACCGTCGAGTCGTAACCGTGTCTACCGTTTTGGTACCGTTTTGGCATGAAAATACCGCCTTGCAGCACCAAAACCCGCAGCGCTTGGCGAAGCCTTGCAAAAGGCATTTTAGGCAGTAAAATAGGGTAATTGCTGAGATTCATGAGCTTTTCAGCGGCACGATTTTAACTGCCTTCGAACCACGAGGTTGCAGGTTCGAGTCCTGCCGGGCGCATTGGGCCGAAGGCCCAATAGAGCAGGAGAATTTAGAGAGTTGAAAGTAGAGCAAATAAGGATAGATCGTTAAAGTGGCTGTCGCCGAAACATTGCCCCCTCCTGCGGTCTACTCTCTACCATCGGGCTGCGGCCCGATAGAGCAGGAGAGAGTAGAACCGGTGAACAGGAGAGCGAATAAGGCTGGAAGGCAAGCGTGGCTGTCGCCGAAACATTGCCCCCCTGCGGTCTACTCTCTACTTTCTACTCTCAGCGCTTTCGGCGGAGCAGAGCCGGAGCGTTCGGAAAGCCGATGGCACAGCCGATAGCGCCGCGGTCAACACTTTCACAGAGGCACCAGAATTATGACGCAATCAGATCCATTGGCGGCCCTTCGAGAGCGCATTGATCAACTGGATCATAATATTGTAGAACTGCTTAATGCGCGGGCCCGCATTGTGGTGGACATAGGCAAAATTAAACAACAATCCAATGCACCAGTCTATGCGCCGGATCGGGAAAAAATTGTTTTGGAGCGGATTCGGAAAGCCAATAAAAGCGTGGGCGGTCCGCTTCCGGACACCTGCCTGGAAGCGATTTACCGGGAATTAATGTCGGGCAGTTTTTCCCTGGAAAAGCCGTTGCGGATCGCCTATTTAGGCCCCAAGGGAAGTTTTTCCCATCTGGCGTCGGTTAAAAAATTCGGCGCATCGGTGGATTATGAACCCGTGGCGGATATTGCCGCCGTGTTTGACGAAGTAGCCCGCGGCCACGCGGATATGGGCCTGGCCCCCATTGAAAATTCCACGATTGGCGGCATCGTGGAAACGATGGATGCGTTTATTGAATACCCCCATGTCACAATTGTCGCGGAAATGCAGATTATTGTGCATCACCATCTACTGGCGTTGTGTGAACCGGCAGAAGTTAAAATTGTGTACAGCAAACCCGAAGTTCTGAATCAATGCCGACGCTGGCTTAATGCCACGATGCCGGATGTGCAGCGGCTGCCGGTAGCCTCAAGCAGCAAAGCAGCTGAACTGGCGGCCTTGGAGCCTCATGCCGCAGCAATCGGTTCATCGCTGGCCGCAGAGCTTTACACGCTAAAAACACTTTTTGCCAACATTGAGGACAATGCCAATAATGTGACGCGGTTTCTGGTCATCGGCCGCCATCCCCCCCGCCGCAGCGGTGACGACAAGACTTCAATTATCTTCACGACCGCCCATAAATCCGGAGCGCTGGTGGATGTACTGGATGTATTCCGCAGGCATGGAATTAATCTTACCAACATTGATACACGGCCAAGCCAGAAGCGGAATTTTGAATATTATTTCTTCACCGATCTGGTCGGGCACAGCGAAGACCCGGCGGTTAAAACGGCCTTGGACGAAGCGCGTTCACATTGTCTGCACCTGGCGATTCTGGGGAGCTTTCCCCGCGCGGTGGAGACGCTGTAAAGTCGGGAGCGGTCATTTTTCAGGCGAGGGACCGAAATTACACTTCACTGCGGTGCGGGCAGATCGCGGATAAATTCCACCAGATCCGCCAGTGATGGACTTGCTGCGCTGCGTACATAAAAGCCGCTGGTGGCGGTCCCCATGCACAGCGATTCTGCCAGATTTAAACCCAGAAGCCGTCCAGCTACAAAACCGGCGTTGAAATGGTCCCCAGCGCCAGTGCTGATCTTGGGGTGTTTCACAAACGGCCCGGCAAAGGAAGACGAGCCATTGGCATCGGCGGCGGCACCCCCGGAACGGGGATGGATCACGACGGTTCCCAAGTCCATTTTTTTTCTAATGGCGACGGCGAGCGACTCGATTTCCTTTTCCGGATCAGCGGAAACCGGAATATCCAGTGCGGCGGCCACCTGCGTGGCTTCTTTAAGATTCAGGCCCAGAATGACATGCATAAAGGGCTTAAATACCGCCAAAACGTCCAGACCGGTGCGCAGGTCATCGCGCGTGCGCTTTTCCGGGTCCGCCAGATCAACAAATAAAGTTCTTTCGCCCGGCGGAACTTCCGGCAGCACATCCGCGGCCAGACGCCGCCAGATATCATTCATGTAAGGCAGCATGGTCCAGTTGACGGTTCCGATGAGCCGCGAGGAGGCCACCAGGCTGACCATTTCATCAATACCGATGCGTGAAACAAGGGTGTCCCATGTTATTTCAGCGGTGGGCGTGAGTTTACCCAGCATGATTTTGCCGTCATCAAATTCCAGCGCATCGGTATGGCATGCCTGTGCGATACTTAGAACTCGCGCGTGCTTGGCAAGTTCATGAAACACCGGATGAATATCGGGAAAACCCAGGCTGCCGATGCAGGTCACACCCAGGCCGATGGAGGCCAGAGCGTTGGCCATAATCGGGCCGTTGCCGCCAAGCTTCTGCAATTTTACAACGACTTCAATATTGGCGCTTTGCCCGCTGGCCTCGCGGATGCGGTTGGCGAATCCTTCAATGGTAGCTAGGCGATCAAACTCGCCGGCGCTTGCGCGTTTATCGACAACCTGCGCAATTTCATCAACAAAACCATCCAGGCCGATGACCGCGCCGATGGACGCAACGTCCGCCTTGGAGAGTTTACTGGACACCGCAAGACATATTGCCGCACGTGTTGTTTCCGCCATAATTTCTCCACCGAATGAATATTACAAGT
The DNA here is from genome assembly GCA_021808105.1 of Planctomycetota bacterium. Lineage (GTDB taxonomy): Bacteria > Planctomycetota > Phycisphaerae > WQYP01 > WQYP01 > JAMDCX01. Next base: position 6,490 of record JAKBCC010000011.1, on the reverse strand, counting down.
CTGTGAACTGCATTAACTCAATTTTTTCATGCTGTTCCGGCAGTGTCACGGCGGCGTATTCCGCCAAGCCCAATTCGGACATCATCCGTCGCACGGCGGCGGGATCATACGTTCCGGCCAGGTCCATTAAATCCCAGAAAATGCTGCCTGCGGACCGGGTATTTTCCAGCGGAGCAATGGCTTGCCTGAAGGCCTGGATCAGCCCGGAATGATTTTCAAAAACACCGGACTTTTCCGCCCACGTGCATACCGGCAACGCCAGGGATGCCTGCGAAACCAGACCGTCCGGGCGCGTGCTTAATACCACGAGCGTTTCCACGCCCGCCAGGGCGGTTTGTGATGATGCATCAGCATGGCCAAAGGGGTCAGCCAGTACCAGAGCCGCTTTGATTTGCCCGACTTTAATTTTGTCCTGTACATCCGCGAGTTTGCAGACATTACCTCCCAACTGGGCCAGTACCTTCTGGGCACCCCGCCGATTAGGTGCCTTTTCCGCGCGCAGCGTATAGGTTACCGCACCTGTTGTCGGATTTTTGAAAACCTGATCCTGCCCGTCAACTTTCGGCTCGGCCAATGTCAGCCACGCCTGCGGATCCAGGCGACGAATCCATTGGGCAGCCAGGAACATTTCTTCGGTTGAATCACCGGCGTTGAGAACCAGCAGGGTAGCCCCGGGTGTCATAGCGGCCTTTTTCATCGCCTGATCAAGTTGTCCAATGCTCTGGGAGGCTGATAATTCCTGCGGCACACCTTTGGCCGCCGGAGTCTGCAGGCGATTGGTATGGACAAAATCCCAACCGTAACGGATGTCATCGGAAATCCACCATTTGTTGACATCGGCATTGAAGCGGGGCTTGATACGATAAACACGTCCCTGATTGTGCTCAATGGAAATATTTTCCCCGCCGCTGGAAAAGGGCGAAATGCTGGGCGTCTTTTTCAAAAACCATACACGCTGTGTAAACAGGAAATCTTTATCCAGCAACGCGCCAACCGGGCAAATGTCAATGACATTACCGGAAAGCGGATTATCCAGGGATTGGCCTTGAAATACGTCAATTTCCTCGCGATGGCCGCGACCGAACACGGCCAATTCACCGGTGCCGGAAATTTCCCGCGTGAACCGCACGCAGCGCGTACACATGATGCAGCGGTCGCTGTATAGCATCACATGCTTGCCGATGTCTTTTTTTGGCTTTTTAGCTTTATCTTCTTCAAAGCGGCTTTCCGACCGGCCATACTGGTAGCTGTAATCCTGCAGACCGCATTCGCCGGCCTGATCGCACACGGGGCAATCCAGCGGATGATTCAGCAACAGAAATTCCATCACCGCTTTCTGATTGGCCAGGGCCTTGGGCGACGCACTATGGACCTTCATGCCATCCACGGCAGGGGTCTGGCAGCTTGGCACAAGTTTGGGAACTTTGACCAGTTTCGCCGGGTCCTTGGGATCGGGCGATTCAATTTCCACCAGACAAATCCGGCAGCTTGCCACAATTGAAAGGCCCTGATGATAGCAATAATGAGGTATCTCGGTGCCGGCATCGAGGCAGGCCTGGAGAATCATTTTTTTGCCTTCCCAGGCAATTTTTTTTCCGTCAACGTCCATTGTGGGCATAGAAATTACACCTTATAGCTTTGTGTCCGCAGTTATTTGCGGACCGGATTCCCCGCTTCCCGCGGGATTAATTTTTACACCGCTGCGGCGGCCTGCGCATCCAGCGTTACACCTTGCACATGATCAGATTTTATCCGGGCTTTGAAATCTTCCGGGAATTTTTGAAGGAACGTCCGCACCGCCCAGTTAGCACCGTCCGCCAGACCGCATATCGTCGTGCCCGGCATGGATCCCATACTTAAGCCAACTTCCATCAGCATGTCAAAGTCACGCGGCTTGCCGTAGCCGGCCACAATACGATTGAGCATTTTGTGCATCCAGGCCGTACCTTCCCGACAGGGCGTGCATTGCCCGCAGCTTTCATGGGCAAAGAAGCGAATAATATTCCGCAGCATCACCACCAGATCCGTTTTGTCAGTCATGACAATCACACCGGCGGTTCCCAGGCCCAGCACGTTGTATTTTTTTCCAATATCAAAATCAAGTTCCGCGTCATATTGATCCGTGCCAAGCACCCCCATGGACACGCCGCCGGGAATTGCTGCGCGGTATTTTCCACCCTTGACCCCGCCGGCATATTTTTCAATGAGTGTGGACATTTTAATGCCCAGCTCTTCTTCGTAAACGCCCGGCTTATGAACCAATCCGCTGACACCAAAAAGCTTCGGCCCGGTGGAAGAGGGCGTCCCCATGGATTTGAACCAGTCCGCACCGTATTCAATGATGTACGGCAGGCAGGCTAAAGTTTCCACGTTATTAATAATGGTTGGTTTGGCAAAGGCCCCGGCAATGGCAGGGAATGGCGGCTTGATGCGCGGCCATCCGCGTTTACCTTCCAGGGATTCCAGCAGTCCGGTTTCCTCCCCACAAATGTACGCTCCGGCTCCCCGATGCACATAGCAGTTATGGACGATATCTGTACCGGGAATTTTCTGGCCGAAGAATCCTTTGGCATACGCTTCTTCCAGCGCCTTTTCCAGAATTTTGGCTTCGAGGTGATATTCACCACGGATATAAATGTAGCTGACGGAAATGCGATTGGCATAGGCTGCAATGGCGATGCCTTCCAGCAGAATATGCGGATCATAATCGGTCAGGTAACGGTCTTTAAAGGTGCCGGGTTCAGACTCGTCAAAATTAACCGCCAGATAGCGCGGGTGAATATCTTTGGGTAAAAACTTCCATTTGGAACCACAGGGAAAGCCTGCCCCCCCCCGCCCCCGCAAATTGGAGTCGATGACCAGTTGGATAATCTGGTCCGGCGTCATGCTCTGCGCTTTACGGAGAGATTCATAACCGCCGGTAGCGATATATTGATCCATGTTGATAAGTTTGCGCTTAGCGGGATCATCCGGAATACGCTTAAGCAGGACTGGGCCGGCAAATGCCATAAATTAAACCTTTCACTACAACAGCCGATCAGCTTTCCGACCGCTTTTAACCGCATGGCGCAACTGAATCAGTGCCGCACTTCGGCGGGATGATCAGGTAAGGCCTGCAAATGCTTTACCAGTGCCTCGGGCTTGATGCAGCCGTGCAGATCTTCATTGACCAAGGCACATGGAGCCTGTTCGCAGGCACCCAGGCATTCAACTTCAAAAACCGTAAATTTATTATCGTCGGTGGTTTCACCCGGCTCAATGCCAAACACCTCGCGAATTTTATCCAGAACCGCCTGGTGACCGCAAAGCTCACAGGAAATAGACCGGCATACGTTGACAACATATTTTCCCGACTCCTGGAGGCGGAATTCCTCATAAAACGTGACCGCGTCCTGAACTTCGGCCCGGGAAATTTCCAGAAAACCCGCTGCTTCATCGATGGCCTGCGGCGCGATGTAGCCATAGGTGTGCATGATCGTGTGGAAGAGCGGCAACAGTGCCGCCTGCTTCCTCGGATAGCGCGGGAAATATTTTTGTTCAATATGCGATCTAATTTCAGCAGTGAGGTACGGCTCACTGCGCGTGGGTTGGTACTGCTTCAGGCGGTCTTCAACAATCCAGGCCATAACATTCCTTGCGTTTAACGATCCAATTCAGCGGCAATGATATTCAACGATCCCAAAACCGCCACCACATCTGAAAGGGTGTGGCCTTCCATCATCTTGGGCAGCACACTTAAATGGATGAAAGACGGCGGACGGCACCGCGCCCGCCACGGATTTTTTCCGCCATCGCTGACAATATAATATCCCTGTTCCCCATTGGCGGTTTCACTGCACGCATAAACTTCACCGACTGGGGGCTTAAATCCGCGGTTGGTCATCACCAGTTCAAAATGTTGAATAAGCCCTTCGATGGAGCCATGCACTTGCGATTTCGGGGGGAGAATTTCTTTTCCTTCCGGGCTGACATTGATCGGGCCACTGGGAATATCGTCAATGAGTTGCCGGATGATTTCAATGGATTGTTTCATTTCTTCAAGCCGCACCAGATAGCGTGCCAGAACATCGCCGGTTTTCATGATGGGGACTTTGAATTTCACCGCCGGTGCGCCTTTGCCGTCCCAATTATCCTGGAAGCAGAAATAGGGGTCATCCTTACGGACATCCCGCATGACGCCGCTGGCTCGGGCCAGAGGGCCGCTAAGGCTCCAGTTAATGGCTTCTTCACGGGAAATAATGCCGATACCCTGGGTACGGTCAATGAAGATGCGGAGACGATTGAGGAGTTTTTCAACATCGTCAATGGCCCGCGGCAGGGATTCATTAATAAACGCTTTTACCAGCGGACGAAATACATTGTCGTCCGCATCTTTCATCACGCCGCCCACGCGGTTCCAACTGGTATGGAAGCGTGAACCGGTGACATATTCCATAATATCGTAAACACGTTCGCGTTCATTAAATCCGAAGAGAAACGCCGTAAATCCGCCAAGGTCCAACGCGGCGGCTCCCACACACAGCAGATGGCTTTGAATGCGGGCCAACTCACCAAGGATTGTACGATAAACTTTACACCGGGGCGTGGGGTCCACACCAAAAAGCATTTCAACCGCGCGAATCCATGCCATTTCATTGCCCATGGGAGCCAGATAATCCATGCGATTGACGATGGTCATGTACTGATTGAAATCCAGCACTTCCGCGTTTTTTTCAAAGCCGCTGTGCAGATATCCGATGATGGGAACGACTTTAACCACCCGCTCGCCGTCAATTTCCATCACCAGACGGATCACGGTATGCGTGGCCGGATGCTGGGGGCCGAAATTCAGGGTCCAAAGGTTGGAATTATCAGAAAGTTGAGGGGTTGTCATGGGGTCATCCATCAGCATGGAGACTCCCTTTTCCATTGTGTATGGCATGTCCAAAACTCCAGCACAGCATCAGCCTGGCGCAGCGTTATCCGCTGGGCAAGGCCCGGGCGGCCTGCAACAGGCCCTTAACCCCTGACTTACTACCTTGTGATGTTATTCACAAACCCCGCCTTGAGCAAGCGAAGCGGTGCAAAACGGCTATTTTTTTGCAGGCTTGAATACGACTTAGGCCCAGTACCAAAATAAATAACCGTTTACCGCAGTCATTCGGCAACCGCCGGTTTTACGGAGAATTCCGGGACGCCCGAGCGATCGGCACGCTCGCAACGGCTTTTATCGATCCCGTTTTCGTCACATCGTTGCACAATAGATGGATACTCAGGGAACCGCAAAGCCGTCTATTTGGCAATGAAGAGTTGCTGCGCCAGAGGGTGGTAAAGTAAAAGCTGGAGCATAAAATACGCTCCGCGGGGCGGCCCGGGCACGCCCCAGCGGGGATATAAGATGAAACGAATAAAAATGCCCAGGTTTCGCTTCGTTGACGCCATTCGGGCACAAGGCCCGGACCAAACACTGGAGTTTATGAATGCAAAACTTGCCGCGACAAGCAGGTCGCTCGGCTCGCGGGCAAGCGGGCTGAAATGGATGCCCGCAATAAAAGAGCTGCGAGGAGTTGATGACGATGAATGAATTGGACCGTAAAGCCTTGGAAAGTCGCCTGATGGGCTTGAGTTATGAAGTGATTGATGAAGCGCTTCGGATGCTCCCGTCTGGGGACCTACTCGACCTGCTGGACAGCAGATCAACCAAGATTGGCGAAACAGCTGTGATGCTTCTCGCCAATCGAGATGAAGCCACGCTACTTATCGATGCTTTGCTCGGCAACCGGATACACAAGGCGATTGGGAGGGTGATGGCCAGTAATGTTTTAAATTGGTTTGGCCTGGCACTTCCGGAAGCAACGGCCGCGCGCCTTCATTTGCTAAAGGATCGGAGCAATAGTGTGGTAAGGAACGCGCTTTTTGGCATTGTGTTCGCCCGGCGGCGCGACCTGCTCCCGACCCTGCGTAGGCACCTTGAACATCTACCTCCCGGCAGTCCACGATTTGAGGATTTCAGCGAAGCCATCAGGGCCTTGGAGGCGGACGATCCCTCACTTTTCTCTCCGGGTTTTCTTGACGCAGCTAACGTCTGGCGGCTCGGTGAGGCCGCACCTCCCTACACTGCCAAAGGGAAGCTGGAAGTGGATGGAAGGGAGGAAATATCGGGCGGGTAGGGCTGCTGTGTTTTTCAGCGAATTTAGCCCCGACTGAGCTGTCGTCGCCCTCAGCCACGATCTGAATGGCAACCGAAACCCTCAGAACAACGGCACACCCGCCACCGCTGTAGCGGCCCAGCGAATTGCGGGAATGATTACAATGGGCAACGGCTCTGGAGGCGGTGATTACCCTAAGCAGCCCCCGGTGTCATTAACGAGGGACATCCTCCATACGCCGCTCCAAGCGGGGTCCTAGTCGGGTCGCCAGTTCGTAACCGATGGTGTTACATGTCTCTGCCAGATGATCCATACTGATGGGGGAAAGTGGATCGTCAGAAATCAGGGTTACCAAGTCGCCC
>JAKBCC010000116.1 GCA_021808105.1 Planctomycetota bacterium | reverse complement strand
ACCGCCGCCAGTACCGTCGAGCCTGCCCCCATGTAGGGGTCGAACACTGAGTCGCCTTGATGGGTCATTGACAACACTAATCGCTCTGCCAATTCTACGGGGAACTGGCAAGGGTGTTCGGTTTTTTCCACGTGGTTAGCCTTGACATTAGGGATGATCCAGACATCCCCTGGGTTCTTACCCAACGGGTTACAGGAAAATTCACCCGCTCTCGGCCCCTTAAAGTATTTCTTCCCAGGGTATTTCGGAGGAACCCGCACGGGGTCTAGATTAAATGCATAATCGTCGCTCTTCGTGAACCATAAAATTGTTTCGTAACGCCCTGAAAAACGCTTGGAGCAGTGCAGCCCGTGCTCAAAATGCCATACAACCCGGTTTCGAAGCCGAAGCCCCAATTCCTTAAATATTGGGTAGAGGAGCAGATCGAGGGGCACTACCTCTCCGTCAACAGAGATATGATTGCCAACCTGCCAGCAAATTGAGCCATTGGGACTAAGCAGCCGAACACATTGCGCTATCACCTTCCGCTGGTGGCTCAGGTAATCGTCAAGGCTCGATCTTCTTTCATATTGCTTGCCAATGTTATAGGGGGGAGATGTTACGATCAATCGTACGCTCTCCGACTCCATCCCCAGCATGAATTGGATATTGTCCGAACAAATTATCTCGTATTCCCCTAACGTAGATTCGCTTAGGAGATCACTCTCTTCCAGTGGAAACAGACTTGTGACTCGCATGTCCTTAAGCCCCTTGCTTTAACTACTGTCAGAGATTATAGCTGAGGTACACCAAATGTCACCCATCACTTCCCCGCCGAATCCAGCAGCGGGGTTTCGTCGTCTTTGTCTTCGGGGGCGACGCGGGCGACGTTGACCAGGATGTCGCCTTCATCCAGGCGGATCAGGCGGACGCCTTGGGTTGCCCGGCCCATTTCACGCAGTTCGCCCGTAACGCCGATGCGCACCACCTGTCCATTGCGGGTGATCATCATGAGTTCATCAGCGTCATTGACCGGCTTGACCGAGACTACCGCGCCGTTGCGATCCGTGGTGCGGATGTTGATAACGCCTTTGCCGCCGCGATGGGTCAGGCGGTATTCTTCCACACGCGTGCGTTTGCCGTAGCCGTGCTCACAGGCGGTCAATAGTGTGACCTGATTGTCGCCATGATCCAGCCCCTGCGGCACAATGACCATTTCCACAATGGCGTCGTCTTGATCCAGTTCCACGCCTTTGACACCACCGGCCTGCCGGCCCATGTCGCGCACTTCGGTTTCCTCGAAGCGCACCGCCATGCCGCCGCGGGTGGCCAGGACAATCTGATCCTTACCGTTGGTAACACCCACGCCAATTACGCTATCGCCTTTATCCAAACCAATGGCAATAATGCCGCGCTTCATGGGGTTTCCATACGCCTTTAGAAGCGTTTTCTTGATGATGCCCTTGGCGGTGGTCATGACCAGATGCTTGGCTTCATCCGAGAAATCGCGCACGACCAGAACCGCAGCGAGTTTTTCATCCGCCTGCATTTCCACCAGATTGGCAATAGATCGGCCTTTGCTTTGCCGACTCATCTGCGGTACGTCATAAACCTTATGCCAATAGCACCGGCCCAAGTTGGTGAAGAACATCAGGTAATCATGTGTGGAACCGATGAAAAGATGTTCAATAAAATCGCCTTCCTTGGAATCCGCCCCCACAATACCGCGCCCGCCCCGGCCCTGTTTGCGATACGTATCCAGCGGCATGCGCTTGATATATCCCTCGTGGCTGATGGTGACCACCACCTGCTCATCGGCGATCAGGTCTTCGATGTTGATATCGGTGGCATCGTTGGTGATTTGTGTCCGGCGTTCATCGCCAAACTTTTCTTTTAATTCAATGGTGTCTTCCCGGATAATATCCAGCACACGTTTTTCATCGCTGAGAATCAACTCAAAATCTTCAATTTCACCCACGAGTTTGTTGTATTCCTCGGTGAGTTTGTCAATTTCCAGACCCACCAGGCGTTGCAACTGCATGGATAGAATCGCATCGGCCTGTGCCGACGACAGCAACATGCCGCCCAGTTCCGCTGTGGTTTGATCAATGCGTTTCTTAAACGCTTTGGGAATGGCGGCCTTCCAGGTCAGCGCTTCATCAATGGTAAAGCGCTTACGCATGAGGTTCGCTTTGGCGGTGGGGACATCCGGGCTGATTTTGCGGTTGCGCAACAGCTCAATAATGCCCATGACTTCAATTTTTCCGCCGGTGGATTTGCCGTTGACTTCTTCCGTGTGAATATCCGCCAATGCCAGAATCAAGCCTTCCAGAATATGGGCGCGTTGCCGGGCTTTTTTCAGGCGAAACGCGGTTCTGCGGCGAATGACTTCCTTGCGGTGCAGAATAAACTGCTCAATCATATCGCGGATGCTTAGCGTGCGCGGCTGCCGATTCACCAGGGCAATATTAATAATGGAAATGGTGCTTTGCAGCGGCGTGTACTGGTACAGCTGATTGATAACCACATTGGGGTCCGCATCACGCTTCAGTTCCACCACCACGCGCACCGCGTGCTCCCGATCCGATTCATCACGCACATCGGAAATGTCTTTGATCTGCTCTTCTTTTACGCGTTCCGCGATCGATTCAATAATGGTTTTCTTCAAAACCTGATACGGAATTTCTGTAATGACAATTTGTTCTTTGCCGCCTTTGAGCTGTTCGGTATGCACTCTGCCGCGCACGGTTACCTTGCCGCGGCCGGTCTCGTAACCATCGACAATGCCGGATCGCCCGCAGATTACGCCGCCGGTGGGGAAGTCCGGGCCTTTAATGATTTTCATGAGATCGCGCACAGTGGTGGTGGGTTCATCAATCATTTTAATGATGCCGTCACACACTTCGCGCAAATTATGCGGCGGCAGACTTGTGGCCATGCCCACCGCGATGCCCTGCGATCCGTTCACCAGGAGGTTGGGAAATTTGCTGGGCAGGACGGTTGGCTCCATCCGGACTTCATCATAGTTGGGGATGAAATCAACAGTATCTTCCTTCAAATCCTCCATCATTTCCGCTGCCGCTTCGGCCATGCGGGCTTCGGTGTACCGCATGGCGGCCGGTGGATCACCATCCAGTGAACCAAAGTTTCCCTGTCCGTCCACCAGCAGGTGCCGCATGTTCCAACTTTGGGCCATACGCACCAGCGTGGGATAAATGACCGCTTCACCGTGGGGGTGATAATTTCCCGAGGTATCGCCGGCGATTTTGGCGCATTTACGATGTTTCGAGCGAGGCCCAAGCTGTAAATCATTCATCGCCACAAGAATTCGCCGCTGCGATGGCTTGAGGCCATCGCGAACATCCGGCAGAGCACGATCCATAATCGTGCTCATGGCATAGGTCAGGTAACTTTCGGAAAGTTCCGTTTCAATTTGCAGATCCGTTATCCGGGATTCATTTTCGAGCATTCTGGTGTTCCTCTACCGTTTATTTTGCGTGGCGTCCGTCGCCGTGGGGGCGGCCAACTCCAGCCGCAATTGAATATCATTATTTTACCATAAAATTCTCTCTTGTGGCCACTGGCGGGAAGGTGCGCAAGCGTCATCGTTTGCAGACAATGGAATTGCCGACTCTTGCCCCCGTGGCCCACCCGGCATTGACAAGCTTTTTTTTTCCGTCAACATGGCGGGTACCTGAATCAGGAAGTATGACTTTACGCCCGCATCGGCAAGGGATGAATTGGAACCCGTCGTAATAGATCATCCGCATCCGAAAAAGTGGTTGTACACCGATCCTATGGTCCTTGTGGCGGCACTGTTTATCGGTGGAATTATCTTCGGGCGATACATCAATCCGCCGATGGCTGCGGTCTGGATTACCGCCGTCGGATGTTTTACTGCCGCGATATTACTGTTTCTGGGAACGGCTTTTGTCCCGGCCCCGCGCACGGGCCTAAAACAGTCGGTACCCGGCGGAACCGCTATTTCGGCCAAGACCAACCGGTTGGGGTCTCAAGGGGCGTATAATTATCCGCAACTGGCACGGTACCTGGCATGGCTATTAATGGCTTTAACTCTCGTGGCCGTCGGAGTGGCCCGCTGGCAGATCAATCAGCACCGACTGGCAAGCAACAGCATCGCCCGCGCCGCACCTGTGCACGGACGCAGGTTTATCACCGCCCGGATGCTTATTATTTCCGAACCGGAATTTCATCCTGCTCCGCCGCGTGGCATTTTGTTTTCCGCAGTGGGGCCTTCCACCACATTTTTCGCCCGTGTGACCGCCACGCGCGTCAAGCATCACTGGTTACCGGCCACCGGAAATGTGGTTGTGCGCGTGCCGGGATATCTGCCGGCGTTGCGCAATAATCAGTACGTTGCATTGACCGGCTGGCTGTCGCGACCGCCCATGGCAGAAAATCCGGGTGGCTTTAACTATCGCCAATATCTAAGTGCATTTAGAGTCTTTGCGGAACTCTCGGCATCGCAGGTGGAACAAATCCATGTCCTTTCCAGGAAGCAAACGCTATTTCCTCTGAGCGGTTGGCTGGACGCCTGGAGATCGCACCTGCGCAAAAGGTTGATCGCGGATCATCCGAAAAATCAGCGCACGGACGGTTATGCACTTATTGCGCTGCTGCTGGGGTATCGTGATCCCGCTATCCGTCCGCTGGCCAGAGCCTTCTCCCGAGCCGGTGCGGCTCATCTGCTGGCGCTGTCGGGGATGCACGTTGTCATTATTGCCGCCGCGATCTGGTTGCTGTTAAAGTTCTTTATTCACCGCCCGCGCTATCGCGCTTTAGCCACTCTTATTCTTGTATTTATTTATATGCTTATGACACCATGCGGGCCCCCTGTAGTCCGCGCTGCCGTCGGAACCGGTCTGGTGCTGATGTCCTGGATGTTGGGGCGACCGGTCCGGGCATTGAATATTCTGGCCACGACGGCGCTGGTTGTCACGCTGTGGCGGCCTGCGGAATTATTTCAGCCGCCGTTTCAGCTTAGTTTCATCGTCACACTTGGACTTATTCTCCTGGCCCACCGGGTGCATCGGGTGCTTTTTCACGCCTGGCTTACCCGGCAGGGAGATATCGCCCGAGCGATCGGCAGTCGCTGGGCACTGTTAAAAGTCAGCGTCTTGGCCTGGCTTGCGGCCATTACCACCGCCAATATGGTTGGGTCGTTTGTCGCGTTGCCGCTGGTCGCGTACCACTACAATCAGTTTAATCCGCTGGCGATCATCAACGGCCTGATCCTGTTGCCTCTGGTGGCGGCGGCACTGATCGCCGGCCTGATTGAAATGGCGGCGGGCTTCGGTTCTTCAACGCTGGGTCATGCCGCCGCGATGGTAGCGGGCCCGGTCGCCCACGCATTGGCCTGGACGGTAACGCATCTGGCGGCACTGCCGGGCAGCGAAATTATCGTGCGATCTCCACCGATTATCCTGGTTCTTTTGTTTTTTACGATTCTCCTGGCGTGGATGTTCCGCCGAAATATGCGACTGTCGCGCTGGGCTATCGCCGGCGCGTTGGCATGTTGGGCAGCGGGCTGCGGCGTCTGGTATACCGCTGCCAAAAATAATAATGTACATATATTGATATTAAATGTCGGCAGCGGCGATTGTGTTGTTATCCATGCGCAGCGCACGGTATTATTAGACGCCGGTTCACTGGGTTCTCCGGCCCGGATGGCGGAAACTGTCGATAGTGCCTTAAGGAGACTGGGTTGGTGGCATATCGATACAGCAATTATCACCCAGATTGATTCAGCACACGTGGCCGCGCTACCTGATATTGCACTGAGCCATGGCGGTTTGAGCGGTTGGTGCGATGCCCGGGATTTTCACGGTGCGACGAATGCATCGGCGAAGTTTTTGAAAGCCGCCGGTGCCGCAGGGTTTATGCCCCAACCGGCAGAGGCGGGACAGGCCATGGGGCTTGGTCTGCATTGCCGAATTTCCGTGGTCTGGCCCAAACCGGGAAACAAAATAGCGCGAAAATTCCGCGGTTTAATTTTGTTGCTGCACCATCGGAACCAACGCATCATGTTCATCGGGCGAACACAGGCTGTCGTGTCGGTTCTGCGGCAAAATCATCTCGCCAGACCCTTGACGGGCATCGTTTTACTGGGGTCAGGCTCCATTCATCCGCCGCTGGTGCATTGGTTGATCAAGGAACATCCGCAGTGGGTGGTCGCTACCGGCGAGACGCGAGCGGCAAGCATATCCGATAAAAACATGTTAGCTCCTACGGGGCTGCGATTTTTCCAGACGCGCTCTGCGGGCGCTGTACATATTGTTTTGCGTCGCAGTGCCTCGCTGATCCGCGGTCAATTTCAGCAAGCGGCACAGGCGGCAGATATTGGCACGCAAGCCGCTTCGCCCGGCGGTGGGCGTGCGCAAAAGTGAAGGGCGGACATATGTATCCCTCTGATTTTTTGCTGCTCCTGCCGTGCTTCTGATAACAGACTCGAAAAAGTCGCCGGATCACGTATCATACCGCTGTCGATTGCGGCTTATTTTGGAGTACTGTTGAATGCTGGAATTGCATAAGCTCATAAGGGACGTGCCGGATTTCCCGAAACCGGGAATCCTTTTTAAGGATATTACGCCCTTATTGCGCGACCCCGCCGGACTGGCGCTATCCGTAGAATTGCTGGCTAATCCATTTCGGGGGAAGGGCGTGGAGTTAGTCATTGGTGCCGAATCGCGTGGATTTATTTTTGGTACGGCCCTGGCGCAGGCGTTATCCTGCGGTTTCGTACCCATTCGCAAACCCAAAAAACTGCCGGCCCGCAAAACCTCGGTTACCTATGACCTGGAATATGGGCAGGACACACTCGAGATTCATTTTGATGCCATCCTGCGCGGTCAGAAGTGCCTGCTCGTGGATGACTTATTAGCTACGGGCGGCACCATGGATGCGTGCTGCCGGCTTGTGGAAAGTCTGGGCGGCGAGATTGTGGGAATTGCCGTGCTCATTGAACTAAGCTTTCTCAATGGCCGGAAAAAAATTGAAAAATATGATCTCCACAGCGTCATCAACTACGGGCAGTCATGACGAGCGGAGCGATCTGAAAATTTATGTATTGAAGTTCCGAATATACATTCGTATATGCGTTGGACTGTTTTCAGGCGGCCACCTCAAGATATTTCCATGGCTGCGCTCCCCGTGGCCATGTACATTAGTTGCAATCCCGCGACTGCTGGAGCGTTGAACCCCAAGAGGGTTTAGGTTGGCATTGTTTCCAATGGCGCGGAGCAGTTGCCTTAAAGCGTATTTTTTGGAGGATTTAGCTGTGAAGAAACACCTTTTGCTCTGTTGCGTTGCTGCCTCTTTGGTGGTTTCAGCTCCCATGGCTTTTGCCGACGGTGTCTCCGCAAGCAGCCCCACGACCAATCCGGCACCCCCGGCGGCGGCTCACTACACAGACGCCCGTTACGATAGTCCAACGGCAGTAATCAAAACGCTGGCTCTGGCGATTAAATCAGGAAATGGCACATCCATTTGCCAGTGCCTGACAATTCAAGGCCGGGCTGGACAGGCTGCGGTGGCGGCCTTCGCGAATATCTCATCAGCAAGCGAAACTTTTACAAAAACCGCAGTCGCAAAACTAGGGACTCCGCCTTCCGGCATGGCCCATGCTTTTGGTTCTATTAAAGCCGGCATGGATCGCCTCCTGGCTCTTTTACCGAAGGCCATTGTTACCATTCACGGCACCGCGGCTCAAGTCACATTTCCCCCCAGCGCTACGGGACATGGCCAGACCATTTTTGTACGACAGTCCTCTCATGGATGGCAGGTTGACGGTGCCCGGCTCCTGCATTTGAACCAGACGGGTATGGCAGCCACCGCCGTGCAGCGGCGTGCTGCCCAACTCAATTCCCTTGCCGCAGCATTGACTCAAACCACGGGTGATATTAATTCTGGAAAAATAAAAACGTGGACGAGTCTGGAAAAAGATATGGAATTGCATATCCTTGAAGCGCAGGCGGCGATGGAATCCAGCCAGCAGGCCCAGGCCGCAACGCCAGTTATGACGGCGTCGCCGCCGGCCAAATAATGCCGGCTCTGCGCTGAAATCTGTGCACTGGAAGTTACGGTTTTAATCCGGGGAATCTTCAGGTTCCGGAGTGTCCAAATCGGATTTTAACCTTTGTCCCGCAAGGGTCCACGCATCAATATGCGCGGTTTTCTCATGCCGCCGGCCGCGCCTTGCCAGCATAATTCTTCGTATCGCAACCAGCAGGCTGACCATAAAAATAAAAAACAGGATCAGGAAAATGGCAAGAACCAACAGTTGCACCAAGCCTGACACGGTATGGGCGGATTTTATTATCGGCGATATCGGCTGCCCCGGAGCCACTGCTCCGTCCACGCGCATCGCGGGTAGCACCACTGGAAGCATTCCGGCACAAAGACTGCTGCACCATCGGGCATATACTTTGGACTTCACGGAGACATCCCTTCCTTAACAACGCCGCCAAACGGCCCGTTTTCCGGCCCTTATGCGCTGACCAGTTCGCTTGTCTCAAGCCGCCTGGCAAGGCACAGGCTTTTAGCTTACGCCGGGGAATTTCCACGGCACTGCGTGTCGCGCATCAAAATGATGAGCCTGGTCCATTTCGGCTAAGGCTGCCTTTTCCGAATCCGTCAGTGAATCAGGAAGTACAACCAGGACGCGGCATAACTGATCACCTTTCTTCCCATCGCGCCCGGAGATTCCCCGTTCTTTAATTCGCAGTTTTTTCCCGGAGTTGATGCCCGGCGGAATGCGTAATTCCACCGGACCATCCAGCGTAGGAACACGCACGGTGGTACCCGCGGCGGCCTCTGACGCACTAAGAGGCAATTCCAGCATGACATCCTGACCCGAACGCGTGAAGTAAGGGTGGGCCGCAACATGCGTAGTAATGACCAGATCACCGCGACTGCTGCCCATCATGGAGGGCTGCCCCTTACCGCGCACGCGGACCTTGGACCCTTCGTCCACGCCGGGGGGAATTTTTACGCTGATCGTCTCCGAAAACGCCCTGTTGGCCGTGTCAAAACGCAAATCCAAGGTTATCCCGCGAGCCGCCTGTTCAAAACTCAAGGTCACCTGATGTACGATGTCGGTCCCTGCGGTTTCCGGTACGTCCGTGGTTTCAGCGGCAAAGGGTGAAGCGCCTGTGCTGCGCCGAGTTTTTCGTCGGCGCGGCCCCATGGAGGCAAAGAGATCCTCAATATCCACATCGCCAAAATCCACCGTCGCGCCGCCCGGTGTACGACGCGAATAGCGAAATCCGGAGCCGTCGCGCGGCGCACCTGCGGATGCTGCGGCAGCGGCAGCTTCGGCGGCGGCCGCACTGCTGACTCCCGCATGGCCGAACTGATCATACGCCTGACGTTTTTTACTGTCGCTTAAAACATCGTAGGCTTCCTGCACTTCCTTAAATTTGGATTCCGCCGATTTGTCATTTCTGTTGACATCAGGATGAAATTTACGCGCCAGCTTGCGGTACGCAGATTTAATCTGATCCGGCACCGCAGATTTGCTCAGGCCCAGTATGTCGTAGAAATCTCTTTTTTTATCAGCCATCGGTTTACACCTGTCTTTGCTTTTCTTTAATTATAACCAATTCGCCGGGACTATCGACTCTCAATTTCCCCTGCTATAGTATGCTTGCGCCAAGCGCGATGAAAAAGACTCAATACAATGACTGCCGGCGGGGGAATATTTCCTGGCAGCTTGCAAAGAACAATCGGCCGTATATCCTGCCGTCTGGTGACTATCTGGCCCTATGTACAAAGGTTAAGTGATGAGTGATCTGATTATCAGCGTGTCGGGGGTACGGGGAATTATCGGTGATTCTTTAACGCCCGGCGTGGCCATGGAATTGGGGCAGGCGTTCGGCGAACTGTTAAAGCAGACGGCCTTGGATGATCAGACCGTTACGCCGGTGAAAGTCGTCATCGGGCGGGACTCACGTATTTCCGGACCTATGATCCAATCCGCCTTTTCCGCGGGGTTGATGTCGGTGGGCGTGCATGCGGTGGATTTGGGAATAACCACGACACCCAGTGCCGCGCTGATGGGCCGATTTCTGAAAGCCGATTCAGCGGTGGTTATTACCGCATCGCATAATCCGCCGGAATATAACGGTATAAAATTTATTTCCCATGACGGCATCGCTTATCCGGGCGATATTATTTATCAGCTTCGCACGATGTATCAAGCGCGGTCATGGACTCTGGAAGCCATTGACCATATCGGCTCGCAGACTACCGACAGCCGCTCCCATGCCAATCATGTTCAGGCCATTCTCCAACTCGTCGATACCAAGGCCATCAGCGGCCACCGGTACCGCGTGGTGCTCGACAGTATTAATGGCGCCGGCTGCGCGCCGTCACCGATGCTGTTAGGCAAGCTGGGTGTAGAGCTGGCGCACGTGAATAATCAGGCCACTGGCCGCTTTGCCCATCCGCCGGAACCGACCAGGGAAAACCTCATGGACTTGTGTCATCAGGTAACGCGCCATCGGGCGATGGTTGGCTTTGCCCAGGACCCTGATGCCGATCGCCTGGCGGTGGTGGATGAACGCGGCACGTATATCGGAGAGGAGTATACGCTGGCTCTGGCGGCGTTAAGCCGGGTGATGGTCAAGCCGGGGGTGATCGTCTGCAATCTTTCCACCAGCCGGATGGTCGATGATATCGCCGCTAAATTTCAGTCCACCGTGATTCGGACACCGGTGGGGGAGGCCAATGTGGCGGCGGCGATGATGGAACATCGGGCGGTGATCGGCGGGGAAGGTAACGGGGGCGTTATTGATCCACGCATTGGACTGATTCGGGATTCGTTGATTGGTATGACACTTATTCTGGAACTCATGAACCGTACGGGAAAAACGATCTCCCAACTCGTCAGCGCTATTCCCAGATATGCCATGATTAAAACCAAATTTTCCGCCACGCGTGCTGATGCCGATGACCTGGTGGAAAAAGTGAAGGCCCGGTTCGCCGATCAAAAACTGGATTTGCAGGACGGGGTTCGCATCGACTGGCCGGAAGGCTGGGTGCACGTGCGCCCCAGCAATACCGAGCCTATCGCGCGGGTCATTGCCGAAGCGGCGGATGAAAAAACAGCGCAGGAACTCATTGCCCGTGTACAGAGCATCAGCAGTGCCCGTTGACCCCGGTCAGTCGATTGCGGCCCGGCGGTGACGGGGATTTGTCCAAAATGCCCATTTTTTTCGGACATTTGGACATATTCCGGCCAGTAAAAAAATATTAAAGTTTTTTCTTTCTTTTGCCGCACGGGTGTGCTACGATCACCTGACGGTCCGAAGCCTGTTATCAAGTCGGATCGGGAGCAAGAGCGAGACGAGGAGAGATATTATGGTTAAACGTCTGGGCATCAATCGTTCTGAACTGCCGGTCATTCTAGCCGCGGTGGTTATCATTATTGGTGTCATTTCATGGAGCCACAGTGAACAAAAGCGTACCAATGCGATGACCAATACGCGGATCACCCTGGCTTCTCTGCAGGTGGCATTTCAACAATATCAGGAATTTGGCGGCCCTATGCCCAAAATGCTGGCGGGGCGCTCCAGTATTTACAGTTTCCTTGCCGCTTATCAGCAGTTTTACGCCCGCCGTAATGGGCAGGGACACTGGAAAAACTATCCGCACCTGCTGATTTATCTGCGGCCTCAACGTACGACCCTGGGTTGGATTTCCATGCCCGGAGGCGGGAAGATGCGGGGGATGGTTTGCGTACGCGACGGCTTCGGCCACGTGATACATTTTCTCAATAATCCGTCTAAAAATCGGCACGCCCCCTGCTTTGCCGTCCAACTTCCGC
>JAKBCC010000115.1 GCA_021808105.1 Planctomycetota bacterium | reverse complement strand
TTGCCGCAAAGTTTCGTTTTTTATTGCCCGGGTCCACCTTGGTTAGCCACTTATTCTGATAGCGCCGAATGGATTGTATGGCCAGCACGCACGCTCCATGAACTACGGTGGGAATGCCAGGGGCGAAAAGATTTTGGTGGCCAAATTGCAGGCGATAGTTGTTGTACGCGTTTCCCATCGGGCCGATATGTGTGATGCCGGCGATGCGCTGAAGTACCTTCCAAAATGGTTGGCGGCGGATGTTGAATGTCATCTTGGGCCATACCAATGATTGATTGTCATGAGGCGCAATTCCGATTTCCGAACAGAGCTGCGTCAGGGCCTCGCGGGCAGAGGCCCGTTTCAAATTCAGAGAAACCAGCGGGCCGCGCAAGTCCATGCCGGCTGCGGTGGCATCGAGAACGGCCAATAATTCACGGCGCACCGATGGATCGGCGGCGTGCCGTAGCGCCATTTGGATTAGCGGAATGGCGGTGTTACCGGCGGCAATTAAATGACGCGCTGCCGTGCGCTGGCGGCCCGCCGCACTGTCGGCTAGCTGCTGTATCCACCGCGAGGTTTGCGTTTTCGAGATCCCGGGGCCGGGCGAGGCAAGCATCGTAAGCTCGGCGGGATTAGGAACTCGGATGTGATCCTGTGCCGGTATAGCCAACGGTTGCGCCACCGTGCCAGAGCTGGCAGGAATCGGGAGATTTTGAAAGCTAAACGGTACGTGTACGTGAATAAAATTGGAGTAGAACTTCGCCCATGCCGTTACCGGCAGTCCACCATGAACATACACCTTGTAGCTCCAACCCGGACCATCTCCCCGCTTCCAGATACGGCATGATAGTTGCCGTCCCGATTTACTTTTAAAGCCCAATACACCACCGATGCTGGGGGTGTAGCCAAATGACGTGCCTTGCGGCAAGGATTGCATAAAAAAGTTTGCCACGGGCAAATTGGTCCCTTTCCCGCCGGTACCAACCGTGATCTGAATCGTGCATATATCGTGCCGCGGATCTGACACATTGTTGACCACTCCGGTTGGCTTACCGATGCTGATCTGTATGCCAGCCTGCTGTATGAACGCTTTTCCGCGAGTCAAAGAGCCGACTTGCCGCGTACGTGGCGCCACTGCAAGCGTGAGGGGCAGTTCGCCTTGCAGATCACGAATATTAGTGCTATCGGGAAAAGGCCAATTCAAAGCGGGGCCGAAGGAAAACTCATATTTTGCCGCAGGCAGTGGCACCATAACCGGCGCCGACTTGGCCGCCAGAAGAGACCTGCCATGATTGTCAACGGCCCGGCTGAATTTCACCGGCCCAAACTGGACGATCTGGGTATTTCCCAGTGCCCAAAAGCCTTGGATATTCAAACTGAATCCGCCGACAGTGCGATGGCCGGGTGCCGCATCAAAATTCAAGGTCTGCGCGACGGAAGAACGCTGCGCAGCCAGCAGGAGTGCTCCGTGGGTGTATACCGGCGTGCCTGGGACAAAGGCACCCGGTCGGTAAAAGGTTAATAATCCTGTTCCCCAATAGTCATTTCCCTCAGGGCTTACGCCTGTGAGCATGGCAATGCGTTGGATTACCTTCCAGAAAGGCTGGCGCTGAATGTTTATGGTAAGCCGATGTAAGTCGATCGGCAGCTGGATGTCAACAAACTCGGCAGAGAAACCAGCTTGTGCACAAAGCTGTTTTAGAATGGTGGTCAGGGGCGCATCGGTGAGTTTCAGCGTCACCAGCGGCCCGCGTACCGCATCGCCTTGGGCAATCTCTCCCAGCACCTTTCGCATGTCCCGACGCATTTGCGGCGTCGTCCAGCCGCTCAAGGCATTTTTAATTGCCGGCTTTGCCGCATCACCGGCCAGGCTTAACTGCTTCATCGCACCGGCGCGCACGGAGGCATTTTGACTTCCGAGAGCCTCAATCCAGTCCGCCACATGCGCCGGGGAGGCGGCCGCCGCAGGTGGTTGAACCAGCATGACCACCTGTTTGACAGCCTCCGACGTCGGCGGCTGGGACCGCACCTTTATATCCTGCAGGATAACTACCGGAGGTTGTGGCACGTGAAGCACGGACGAAGCCTTCCTGGATAACGGCATGGATATATCTTTAAATACAAATGGTACGTTGACGGCAACCATGCGAGCATACGTTTTAACGAAGACGCCGGCCGGTTTGGATGGCAGGGGAAAAAATTCATACGGGGCCTTGGTAGCATAACCTCCGCCAAAGCCCTTTGGATTTCCGATCGGATTGCCATCCGCTTGGGTAAAGAAAAACGGCCCGGGAGAAAAGAAATCCATCCGCGACAGAAACGCGCGGACTAGCAGTGATTTTGCCAACCAGGGTGGGGTTATAATAGTCATTGTAACTCCCCATCGCCCTTTAGCCGGCTTGGGCCGCCCGAAAAGAAACCGCATTCCATCCGCATCAATTTCCGCGCGGCCGGAATTCAGATTATTGGCGCTCTGAATTTCCGGATTCAAGGATACTGCTACCGGTGCGTTCAGGAGCAGCCGTTGAATTTCATGCGAGCCGCGCGGAATTGGTCCGATAGTCAAGGCTCCGAGATCGCCGGACATGATCTGCCCGATGGGCACGCCATAGTAACTCGTAGTTACCATGTCGCCGAACATGGAGAGCTTGTGTCCCTTATGGTCTGAGGCCGCCAGGACTTTCGGAAGTCCCATCTGGACAAAAGCCATTTTCGTGGGAACCCGGAGTAGATTGCAATCGAGTTGGCAATCGTAACTTTTATGCCCCGATTTCGTGCGTTGCTTTGCGGATTTTAACGCCGCTGATTTAATAACCACGACAAATGCGCCATTTACCGCAACCTGCGCTCCCCTGCTAAATAGGCCATGCCTGCTGAAGAACAGGCCTTGCGCATCTCCTTGCGACGGGCTTATCCCCGTCGCGTTAGCTAACCGCAATAACACGTTCCAGAATAATTGCCCCTGAATATTGACCTCGAAACGTTCTGATAGACGTTTACAATTTCTGGGCAACTGGCACCACATGCCAGCACTTGAACAGACAGACGTCAGCAAGTTGCGTAACGTGCAACTTTTACTATGCAGGGCTACCAGCGGGCCGTGCAACGCGTCGGCCAACGCAATGGCATGAAGCACCTGTCGGAATCGCTTGGCGGCGGGCTTTGGCGTTGCCCCGCTTTGGGCCGCTGTGAGCATCCGCGTGGCAGCATCACCAGCCGCGATCAGATGTTGATTGGCGTACTTTTGTCCAAGGGAATTGTCGCCGGCCAGTTTGTGAATCCACTTAGAGATTCGCGCCGCAGTGGGCGCAGACAGTGGCGAGGCGGGCAGCATGTTAATGGATTGTAGCCTGGCAGGCGATGCAGAAACCTGCTTACCGACTACGCGGGCGGCGTGGCCCCATGAGCCAGCGGCGAACATTGCGGTCGACACGACTGCCGCGATGAGGGGTCTGCGGCCACTAATTCCTGCTATCGCCATTTAGATTCTCCTTACAGCCATACCCTTATTATTGCGGCACCGGTACATTCCTAAACTCAAACGGAACATTCAGTTTTACTGATCTTTGACGGTAGATTCTCACACGTGCTGAAAGCGGAGCCGGTCCGCCAGTTTCAAAACTGTAGTAGTAAGGGCTTTCCATATTACTGCCGCGGGATATTACTTGCGCCCAGCCATACTTCCCATTTGCACTCTTAAACATGAGCGCGTGTTCAGTATTATTTTGCAGACTGTGCAGGAACCCCGCCAGCAACCTTGCACTCCGTTGATCAAGCATATTTGAGCGGATCGCCACCGGCACGGTCCACACCGGGATGGAAGGAGTTGTCCGAGCCGCCGGGTCCGGCTTCGGTTTACCAAATTTGAAATGTAACCCGTTGATGTCCAGAGAAGCTTTACCCGACGCCAAATTGTTAATCTGTCGCGTCACAGGATCGAAAGACATGACGATGGGCACGCTTCCACGAATCATTGCGATGGTCTTTATTCCCGCCTTCGGCTGCCTCAATACAAGAGAGCCATTGAATTCTACCTGTCTGTTTTGATTCCATTGCCTGAATTGCTGCTGAAAATTTTTCTTAAAAAGAAGAATGGAATTTCCGGCGCTATCCACTGCTTGCAGATGCCGCAGAAGTCCCAGACGGCTTAAGCGGTTGCCCGCCGGGCACCACAGCATATCGAGGATTAGTTGGATCTGCCGCGGGTTGGGCGCAATATTCGGTGAGACCACGCGCACCGCCATACGCCGGAAAATCACAGGCGAAGATGGGGGTTTTGCCGGTAGTACTGGAGCGGTCCTACGTCCGGCCCAATGTGCGTCTGGGAACTGGAGCACGAACATGAACGGCCCCGATACATCTACCGGATTAGTTTCCAGTGTATCGCTGACGCGGCCGCTGCAAAAATTTAGCGCGTGGTTAAACAAGCCCGGTCCCGGGCTTACGCCGGTCACTTGGGCCAACCGCCGGACCACTGCCCAGACTGGTTGGCCTTGAACATCGACGGAAAGGTACAGATGATCAAATATCGGTGGGATTGGTGCGCCGGATTCAAAAAGCGGATAGAACTCCGGGTGGATGCCCAACGGAATGCAAAGGCGGTTAATTACCTGCCGCAAGGTTGCATGGTGCAGGTTCAATGTAACGATTGGCCCGCGTAACAGGTCCACTCGGGCGATGGCCGCACGGACTAAACGCAACCTCCGGCGGAGCGGCGGTGTCGTGCGTCCCTTGAAGCTTTTTTCCAACGCGGGCAGAGCAGCGTCACCGGCGGCAATAAGTTGGTTAACGGCCTTTTCCCGTATGGCTGCAACGGGGCTGATCAAACTGTGTATCCATGCAGATAACTTCGCAGGTTCGGGTGCGGCAGTACTCGGCGCTGCGGGCATAATAAGGTTCAGCTTGCCCCGGGGCTGTCTGCCATGGCAGTAATAAAGCCCCGCCGACGATACGATTACCAATCCCAGCACAATGATGGCGCAATACTTCCAACCGGCGGGCCGCGGGCGGTTTAGGCTTTTTGGCATGGCAGTGGCCTCCGCGGTTAAAGGTTTGGCAAACGCCGTTGCAGTTCTGCAACCGGATCATTCCCTCCGTATTATGCGTCTGGCATCATCGTATTGCAAAGTTGGCAGCAAGTGGATCTTCGATGCAACGATTAAGTTAAGACAAACTGTTGTTGCAGGTATTAACTAATGTGATTTCGCTCGTCGGTGCCTGCGGGAAGGTATTGTGGGGTTGGTTCGTGCAACCGAAGTGTTTAACGAAGGGCGTAATTGCGACGAGGTTTGTGGGCCGGCACTGCGTGTTGCGCCGCCAAGCTGATCGACTGCTACTCCCGCCTTAACTGCGTGCAACAGTATTTTCGCACAGGCCTCGGCGTCCGATTCGGCTTGATGGTGATTCAGTGGGATTTTCAGATAGCGGCATACGGTATCCAGCGTATGGCGCGGCAAGTGCGGCCAGACGCTTCGCGAGAGTTTTACCGTGCAGGCAAATGTATAGGGTGCCGGCTCAATGCCATAATAGTCACAGCAGGACATCAGAACGCCGCGATCAAAACTTGCATTGTGCGCGGCCAGGAGCGGGGCGGCGTCGCAGAAGTTCTGGATCTGCGGCCATAACTGCTGAAATGTTTTGGCATCCCGCACGGTGTGATGCGAGATGCCATGGATATAGGTGAATATGAACTCGCCGGGCGGCGGTTTAATGAGCGTGTTGAATCGCTCAACTACCTGACCATTCTTCACGCGCACCAGCGCGAGAGCGCAGGCGCTGTGCCGCGCCTGATTGGCGGTTTCAAAATCAATGGCGGTAAATTCCATCGCAAGCCTCCGTGCCGTGTGCATTAATCCGTCAAATCACTTCGCTCTCACCCGGTAATACTCTCCATAATAGCGGCCCGATGGGCGATGTTACAATGGCGGTGTTCGGTTTTTACTGAGAATTGGCTGGTTCAGTCGGCCCCAGAGCTGGGGATTGTCACTTGGAATTCGGCACCGCCGCCGTCGCGGTTGCGGGCGGTGATGGTGCCGTGGTGGAGTTGGATGATGGCGCGGCAGATTGCCAGGCCCAGTCCCAGGCCGGGGCGGCGGGGGGCTGAGGTTCCGCGAAAAAACTTTTCAAATATTCTCTGGGTATCGTGAACGGGTAGCCCGGTCCCGCGATCCATGACGCGGATCAGCACTGAATCCGGCCGGGCTATGGCGACGATTTCAATGGGTTTGGATGTCGGTGCGTGATCCATGGCGTTTTCCAGTAAGTTAGATAAAACTTGCTCCAGAAGAACGGGATCGCCTTGCACCAGGGGCAGCGAATCAGGAATACTAATTTGAAACTTGCGGTCCGGATCCGTGTTTCGCCACCGGCCGACGGCGGAAATAATCACCTCCCCGACATCCACGCTTTGGCTCTGAATCGACGGGTTGCCGGATTCCAAACGGGTCATTTCCAGAAGTTTTCCGATAAGACCTTCCATGCGTTGGGATTCATGGGAAATGGTGGTCAGCAGTTCTTCACGCATTGGAGCGGACATGGACGATCCCGCCTGGAGAATGCTGGTAGCGGAACCGGTGATGGCCGCCAGCGGCGTGCGGAGGTCATGCGATACCGCCGATAACAGCGTGTTGCGCAGCATTTCAAGTTCTGTGCGTTCCCAGGCGCGGTGCGATTGTTCCGACAGCACCATGCGCTCCAGTGCTACGGCAATCTGGGCGGTGAAGGCTTCCAGCGTGCGCCATTCATCAGGATGACTGAGGCGGTCAAGATCCGAGGGAATAACACACAATGCGCCCAGTGTTGATTTCACGCCTTTCAGAGGCAGGTAAATCGCTTTAGAGGATGGTAGTGTGGCGGTGGTGGCACCGGCCTTTTCACCATGACGGATAACCCAATCCGCGACCGACAATTCCTTGTCATCAAGCGTTACCTGGGCGGAACTGTGGGTCAAGACTGGAATACCGGCGGCATCGGGCAGAATCACAGCAGCGGGCGAATTGAAAAACTCGGCGATATGTCCCACGGAAACCCGCAGCAGGGCGGTATGATCGGGACATGAAATCAAGTCCCGACTCAAGCGTAACAGCGCTTCGGTACGCTGTTCACGGGAGCGGGACAGGCGTTGCTGATCGCGCAGGGATGCGGTAAGCGTGCTGATATAGACACCCGTCACCAGCATGGCCGCGAAAGTAAGCAGATATTGCGTATCTGAGACCGCGAACGAGTAGTAGGGCTTGACCACGGTGAAATCAAAAGCCGCTACGCTGAGAACAGCGGTTAAAATGCCTGCAAAGCGGCTGTAACGGGCGGAAATCCAGATCACCCCCAGCAGGTAGAACATGATGACATTGATATCCGATAAGCCGAGCCGGTGGTAAAGAAAAATACCCAACGCTGTATTGAATGCCACAACGGCCAAGGCCCAGGCAATTCCCCGCCTGTCCCAGGTTGTTTTCCGACTCACCGGAGCCGGTGGTGGGCTTTCGGCATCCTCCCGGATTAATTCCATGTGAATATCGCCGCTGCGCGTAATCAGCAGGTCCACAAAAGATCGCCGCAGCAGGCGTCGCCAGCCGCGATCAGCCGGTTTTCCGACGATAATGCGGGCCACATGGCGGCTCCTGGCGTAGGCGATAATCTCCTGGTCCGGATGCAGGCCGGAAAGTGTTACCGCCTGACCACCAAGTTGCTCGGCCAACTCCAGGGTGCGTGCCACGCGCTGCCGATCGGCTTCTGATAAGCCCGGCGATTTTGCCGTTTCAACATACACGGCGATCCAGGGAGCCTTCCAGGCGGCGGCCATGCGCGCAGCGGTGCGGACCAGATTAGCCGAAAACGGGCTGGGGCCTACGCACACTAGAATGCGTTCCGAAACTGCCGCTGTCCGGGCTGCGGCAGTCCCCAGCCGCAGTGTATCAATATCCTGATTGATCCGATCAGCGGTACGGCGCAGAGCCAGTTCCCGAAGGGCCAGGAGGTTTCCAATGCTGAAGAAATGCTGTAACGCAGCGGCGGTGCGATCGGGCGTGTAAATTTTACCTTCCTGCAGACGTTCAATGAGTTTTTCCGGAGGCAGGTCCACAAGCTGTACTTCATCGGCATTTTGAAACACCGAATCCGGCAGCGTTTCGCGGACTTTTACGCCGGTCGCCCGTTCCACGATATCGTTGACGGATTCCAGATGTTGAACATTAAGTGTTGTGTATACGTCAATTCCTGCGGCCAGAAGTTCGGCTATATCCTGCCAGCGTTTGGCGTGCCGCATGCCGGGGGCGTTGGTATGGGCCAGTTCATCCACCAGAATAAGTTCCGGAGCTTTGCTTAAGGCTGCATCGAGGTCCAATTCCTTGAGAACAGCGCTGCGGTATTCCACGATTTTATAGGGAAGAATATCCAGGCCCAGCAGCAACGCTTCGGTTTCCGGGCGGATGTGTGGCTCGGCATAACCGACCAGCACGCGCACGCCGTCAATGGCCCGCCGTTGGGCCTCCTCCAGCATGGTATAGGTTTTTCCCACACCCGCTGAAGAGCCAAAAAATATTTTGAGCTTACCTCGGCGCAGCGATTCTTCCTGCCGGGTAAGCAGTTCAAGAAGTTCGTCAGGATTGGGTCTATGCGTTTGTTCCATCATCTGCAACCATTATTCTTTGCCGGTCCGGGAAGCTGCCGAAGCGGATGATAATCGATCTAACGCCAGATTCAGATCCAGCACATTGACGCGTGGCGCACCGAGAATACCGAAATCACGCCACTGGCAGAAATGCTCAACAAGATTTGTGACGGCGGAAGTCGGCAAACCGCGCGCCGCCGCCACGCGACGCACCTGATAAAATGCCGCCGCCGGGCTGATGTCGGGGTCCAACCCGCTGGCGCTGGAAGTTACCAGATCCACGGGAACAGGTCCCTTTTCTGTCGGATCAGCGGAGCGAAGGCGTTTGATCCGGCGTTTGACCGAAGCGAATAACTTCGGGTTCATCGGTCCCGTATTGGAGCCTGATCCACAATCACCCAGAGGCCCATTATAAGAAGTATAAGGAACCGGTGAGGTAGCGGATGGCCGGGGCCAGAAGTATTTTGGAGCGGAAAAATATTGGCCGATCAGACGCGATCCGACGGGTGTTCCGGCACTATCCGTTATCAGGCTGCCATTGGCCTGCCATGGGAACGCCACGGCTGCAACGCCCGTGACCACCAGGGGATACGCCAAACCAGTGATGGCGGACAAGATGACAAACACAACAATTGCCGGACGACATTGAGACCACATCATGTAATTCCTTTCAACGCGCGTGTTTCAGGCCAAGTGCATGGCCACAAGTGCCATGTCAATGAGTTTAATTCCGATAAACGGCACAATAAGCCCCCCGACGCCATAAAGCAGAATATTTTGTAACAGCAGTTTCCCGGCGGCCATTGGGCGGTATTTTACACCGCGCAAAGCCAGCGGAATCAGAACAATGATAATCAGGGCATTAAAAATAACAGCGGACATAATGGCGCTGGCCGGTGTGGCCAGATGCATGATATTCAAGCGTCCCATCGCCGGATAAATGCCGACAAATATGGCCGGGATAATGGCAAAATATTTACTGACATCGTTGGCAATGGAAAACGTGGTTAATGAACCGCGGGTCATCAGCAGTTGCTTGCCCGTTTCAATAACCTCGATGAGTTTGGTGGGGTTGGAATCCAGATCAACCATGTTGCCGGCTTCTTTGGCGGCTTGTGTACCGGAGTTCATGGCCACCGCCACATCCGCCTGGGCCAGGGCGGGAGCATCATTGGTGCCGTCCCCGGTCATCGCGACCAGCCGGCCGCCCTGTTGATACTCGCGAATGAGCTTGAGTTTCGTTTCCGGCGTGGCCTGGGCAAGAAAATCATCCACGCCGGCCTCGGCGGCGATGGCGGCGGCGGTAAGGGGATTATCGCCGGTAATCATCACCGTTTTTATGCCCATGCGCCGGAGCTGCGCAAAGCGTTCTTTGATGCCGCCTTTGACAATATCTTTAAGTTCAATAACGCCCAAGACATTCGGGCCGTCCGCTACCGCCAGTGGCGTTCCACCACGGCGGGATATTTCGTCCACCGCGGTCTTAACCGATGCATCCAGTTCGCCGCCAAGTTCAGCTACATAAGCCGCAATGGCGTCCGCAGCTCCCTTGCGGATTTTTCGGCCGTCAAAATCCACCCCGCTCATGCGGGTTTGTGCGGTAAAGGGGATAAATTCGGCGTGGAGAGAACTTAATTCTCTGCCGCGCAAGTTGTAGCGATCCTTGGCCAGCACCACAATACTGCGCCCCTCCGGCGTTTCATCCGCCAGGGACGAAAGTTGCGCCGCATCAGCCAGTTGTTCAACGCTTACACCTTTGGCGGGAATAAAATTAACGGCCTGGCGGTTGCCCAGCGTAATGGTTCCCGTTTTATCCAACAGCA
Organism: Planctomycetota bacterium; assembly: GCA_021808105.1. GTDB lineage: Bacteria > Planctomycetota > Phycisphaerae > WQYP01 > WQYP01 > JAMDCX01. The sequence goes on along the minus strand of JAKBCC010000115.1, from coordinate 1,456 downwards.
GCACATCCACATTGCCCGCAGCTTCCACCGCCCGGCCGGAAGTGGCAATGACATTTTTTTGGATCATGCGATCCATCCCCGCAATGCCGATGGCGGATAAAAGGCCGCCGATGGTGGTCGGGATCAGGCACACCAGAAGTGCCACCAGCACCGTGAGGCTGACGGGGGTGCCGTGGCCTGCGGCGTCAACCGCGTAAATGGAAAACGGCAACAGCGTGGCCGTGGCCAGCAGGAAGATAATCGTCAGTTTGGCCAAAAGGATATTCAATGCGATTTCATTGGGGGTTTTCTGGCGCTTGGCCCCTTCCACCATGGCAATCATTCGATCCAGAAATGTTTCACCAGGATCGCAGGCCACGCGAATAATCAGCCAGTCGGAAAGTACGCGCGTACCACCGGTCACACTTGACCGATCACCGCCGGATTCTCTGATGACCGGGGCCGATTCACCGGTTATCGCCGACTCATCCACCGAAGCCACGCCCTCCATGACTTCTCCGTCGGTGGGGATCAAATCGCCGGCCTCCGCCAGAAGAATGTCCCCTTTTCGTAATGCGGCAGCGGACACGCTTTGAACGGGGGCATCGCGCCGGGCTTCGGTGAGCTTTTTAGCGGGCGTATCACGTCGAGCGCGACGGAGCGTATCCGCCTGGGCCTTGCCGCGCCCTTCGGCCATGGCTTCGGCGAAATTGGCAAAGAGCACGGTAAACCAGAGCCAGAGGCTGACACCCAGAATAAACCCGGCAGGGGCTTCACCATGCCCTAAGAGGGCCTGGATAAATAAGACGCTGGTTAACATGCTGCCGATATAGACAACAAACATCACAGGATTGCGCACCTGAATGCGCGGGTCGAGTTTTTTGAATGATTCAATGACGGCTCGCCGGGTAATGGCGCTGTTAAACAGAGATGTTGATTTTGCAGTCATGATTATTGCAACTCCAATCGTATTCAGGCCGGGTCGTAAGCTTTCACGTCAGTGCCAAAGATGCAAAGATTCAACGATCGGGCCTAATGCCAAGGCGGGAAGGAACGTCAAAGCGCCAATAAGCACCACGGTGGCCACCAGCCATGCGGTAAACAGTGCGTCATGCGTCGGAAGCGTTCCGCTGGAAACAGGAATCTGTTTTTTTCTCGCCAGTGAGCCGGCGAGAGCCAGCGTCGGCACGATCAGAAAATAGCGCGATACCCACATAACAATGCCGCCCGCGATATTGTAGAACGGTGTATTGGTGCCCAGACCGGCGAAGGCGCTGCCGTTGTTATTTCCTACGGAACTCGCCCAGTAGAGAATTTCTGAAAAGCCATGCGCCCCGGGATTGGCCAACGCACTGGTGCCCATGACGGTCACGCAGGCGATCGCTGCGGTCACCAATACCAGCGCGGGTGGAACCAGCACGCAAATCGTCGCCATTTTCATTTCAAAAGCTTCAATTTTCTTGCCCAGATATTCCGG
>JAKBCC010000114.1 GCA_021808105.1 Planctomycetota bacterium | reverse complement strand
AATGGCCGGGTTGCGACGGCGTGATTTTTGGCACCCGTCAAGAAGCGGCGACGATGGCGTACCTGACACGGATGGTACTCCGAGGAGCCGCGCCGCAGAGGGGAGCCAAAAAGCACGCCTCCCTGCGGGGTGGGCCTGAAATGCCCCGTCTGCTTTGTTGTCGGATCTCGCAGACTCATTATTGAGAGTCGGCTCAATCCTCCGCCGCGCATACGGGACATTTCAGACCCATCGCAATCCCGGCCATTACTCGGACTGGCTCCTGGCCGAAAGTGGAACTATAACGCCGGAACGCCAATGTATAAAGCGACCGGGGTCCTCATCACTGCCGCAGCGCCCACTTTGCGCCCCGGCCACGTCCGGATAAAGATATTTGTCCCCCTGATTTCATGTCCGCCAGGACCTTTTTCAGAAGTTGTATGCTGGTTCCCGGAAGTTGGCTGTGAATGTCCCCCAGGGCGAAATCCCCTACCTGGCTTAAAATGAACTGGCGGGCAATTTCCGTCTTGGCCCCCTGACCGGTGCGATGTTCGGCTTGCCGGGAGAAATCCAAGTAGGCTCGCCGAAGCACCCCCAAGAAGTAATTCCACCAGGGCAGGATTGGATTGCGACCTTCGTGCCAGCCCGCCGAACATTCGCCCAGCACATGATAGTAATCTTCCTTACTTTGCTCGACCCACCGCTCCAGACTGACATAGCGGCCCACGCTGAAGCCATGCTGCAACAGGAGCATGGTGGTCAACAGGCGCGAGACCCGCCCGTTGCCGTCGCGAAAGGGATGGATACACAATAAATCGAAGGCTGCGGTGCAGGTCACCAGTAAAGGCGGGACGCGCGGGGCGCGGGCTAATCGCTGGTATGCCGCGCAAAGATCATCCACGGCGCGGGCGGTCTGTTTCGCGGGGGTGGGCTTGAAGCGAACCCGACGCCGACCGTCCGGAAGAATCTCGATAATTTCGTTGTCCCGGCTCTTGAATTCTCCGGCATCACCCGCCCCCGCGTGTGACAGCGCATGGAGGTGCCGGATGGTTTTGGCGTCCATGGATAATGCCGGTTTCCGTGAGTAAATCCAGTCCAAAGCGCGGCGGTACCCGGAGAGTTCCTCCTCGCTGCGATCACGGGGACGGGACTTGCCCAGCGCCAAGGGCACCAGACGGTCCGGGGCCACCGTGACGCCTTCAATGCGGTTTGAGGACTCCACGCTCTGGATCATGGCCTGTTGACGCAACGCTTCGAGCACCTGCGGGCGCTGCCGACTCCACAGATCCTGCTTGCCGCGAAACTCCATGCAATCCGCCAGCAGCCAACTGGTGCTAAGGGGCAATGCGGCATGATCAAAAGTTTCTTCGCGGAGTGTCAACATGTTTTTCCAGTGCGTGAAGTAGCTAATTAATAGCCCATTCTATCGGCGATTAGCCAATTGTCCAGTACTGTGGCGTGGATCTATCGCGATAATTTCAGAATGGCTAGCACAATTGCGCCAACCAATCCAAGAAAAAGCCAGATCGCCTGCACCCTTCTTGAAATGCGTCTGCATAGAGCTATAATACTGATGTGGGGAAATCGTGCCGGAATACTTTCAGGGCTGTTACGACGCCAATACGCCATGCACAATGGAAATCGCAGGCATGGCATGCGGCAGGGTCATAACAGGATGCCGCAGCCGATGTTGGAGCTGCAGGGCGATGGTGATGGGATTACACCTCGGGCTTTATGCCTTTGTATTTCATCCCAAAACCGGCAAGCCTGATGGCGTGTGTCGTGCAATAATAGCGCGTTAGCCCTATAGCCATTGATCCAGGCTTATAGTGGATCAAATAACCGTAGCGGTTTGGGTAACACCGCGATATGCTCAATGATGTATGAGATTGTGGAACTGGTTTACACAATGGGGAACGGCGGACAACTTGGGTGCCCGGGGCGAAGCATTGGCTGCAGAACATCTGCGGCGTGAACTGGGTATGAAAATTCTGGTGCGCAATGTGCGTTGCCCGGGTGGTGAACTTGATATCATTGCATTAGATGATGATGACATGGTGTTTGTGGAAGTCCGCACGCGCTCCACCGAGGAATTCACCACGCCCGAAGCCACCGTCACCCGGCGGAAGCAGCAATTTCTGGTTCGCTCGGCCCACTGGTTTATGCGCCGCAAAAAACTTAATCGCTGGAATCCTCGCTTTGATGTTGTGGCTGTTGTCTGGCCCAGCAATGGCAAACCCATCATCCGTCATCACCGCAATGCCTTCTCCTTCCGCCCCAGGCGAAGGGTGTAAAGGCGCAAAGCCGGGATGGGTTGCGGATATTTCTCGATTAGAGCTGCCATCCAATATGCCACCGCCGGCAGAGCCGGCGGCTTTGTGGGGTATGGCGAACCAGCCTATTAATCTGGAACGCGTTGATTATCGGTAGCCGTTGGAACCCAGGAAAATCGAGCAGTGGATCTGGAGAGCCATTTTCTCGGACGGGGATCGTTTTAGTCAGCGGCAGTCACGATAATCCACTAATTTAACGACACACTCCTCGCTTGACACACTTATTGATTGCGATTCGGAATTCTTTTGTTACCATCATTGATGTGGTTGTGTTGCTTTAAGGAGATGAACATGGGCGTTGCAGAAAGCGGAGCAAGCCATTGGTTACGTTGCCAGCTCAATCGAGGGATGTTCAGTGATGAGGTCGCCGTGACATATCCCGTGGAAGGTCGCACAATTTGCTCAGTATTTGTACCGCGCTCTGACGTCCGGGGCGAGCCGGAAGCAAACGGCGTCGGTACCGTGCGCGTGAACGTCCTTCGACTCGGGGGTAAAAAATGGGCGGCGGTTTTACCGACGAGCGACCGGGCGATGGTTGCGGTTCAGGAAAGCGACCTCTCGGAGGATTCATGATCCTCTCAAACGCTGAAATACAAGCGGCACTTAAGGCCCGCCGGTTGATTATCGAGCCGGTGCCAAAACCTGATTTTCCTGACAACGCGGGAAACTGCCCTTACGCAACGTCTGCTGTGGATCTCCGCTTGGGTAACGAAATTTCCAATATGCCACCGCCGGCAGAGCCGGCGGCTTTGTGGGGTATGGCGAATCAGCCTATTAATCTGGAACGCGTTGTTTATCGGTAGCCGTTGGGGTTGGCTTGGAACCAACGCCACGCCGAATCTACAATCTCGTTGAGATCGGTGATTTTGGCTTTCCAGGAAAAATCTTTGGCCATGCGATCCGGTGAGGCAAAAAGTGCCGGGGGGTCGCCGGGGCGGCGGGCGGTTTCACGCGTGGGTATTGTTTTGCCGGTGACTTTGCGGCAGGCTTCAATAATTTCCCGCACGCTGTAGCCGCGCCCCACGCCGAGGTTGTAAAACAACCCTTGGCCCGGCTGCAGATTTTCCAGCAGAACCAGATGCGCATCCACCAGATCCCACACATGGATGTAATCCCGGATACATGTGCCATCGGCCGTCGGATAATCATTGCCGAATATATCCACCGCCGGTCTCTGGCCCAGGGCCACTTGCAGCACGATGGGAATTAAATGTGTTTCGGGGCGATGATCCTCGCCGATACTGCCGTCAAGGGCTGACCCGGCGACATTGAAATAGCGTGGTGCAGCGAATGCCAAACCCTCGGCATGGGCGGTATCTTTCAAGATATGTTCAACCATCAGTTTGCTTTGGCCATACGGGCTGATGGGGGTTTGAGGCAAATCTTCGGTAATCGGAACGCGCTGCGGTTCGCCGTAGGTGGCGCAGGTGCTGGAAAATACCAGTTTTTTAACGCCCGCAAGGTTCATGGCATCCAACATGCTGATGGTGTTGGAAACATTGTTGCGGTAATATTTTCTCGGATCCTGCACACTTTCGCCGACATACGCACTGGCTGCAAAATGCATAACCGCTTCAATTTTGTGGGCCTGAAATAGTGCCGCCAAGGCCGCCGTATGCGCGCAGTCCAGCACCACCAACCGGGCCTTGCTGTTCACCGATGCGCGATGGCCCATGGTCAGATTATCAATAGCGATAACACTGTGCCCACGTTCAATCAGTAATTTCACCGCATGGGAACCGATATATCCCGCCCCGCCGATAACCGCAATATTCATAAACAACCTTTTCTATTGCAAACAAAACCCACCAGTAGCCTAAGGGTGAATGTCGGCAATGTAAAATGAAAACGCCGCTCCGGATCGCGATGGCAGGTGCCACTATTTTGATGGCTTCCGCACAGCACCCGTTTCAGGGTTGAAATGAACCCCCATTTTACGCAGCGCGATTGTCGCCAGTGTGCGGTCAAGTGAATAGGTGGTGTAATGCTTAATGCAATGCAGATATTGCCGTTGCGCAGCCTTGAGGTTACCGCGCGACTGTTCCATAGAGCCGACAATGTAGCACATTGACGGACTCCATAGCCGGTGCGAGCGATTCTCAAGCCTCCGCACCGCAGCAAGGTCGAGGCGGGAGTGCTTGCTGATTGCGGTCTGGATAAGTCGAGCCAGCTTACCAAAAGCCTTCCCCAGCCGCCCGCTGCCGGGCTCTCCGGAGGCTGCAACCGCATTGCGCAAATATTGGTCGCGCAGGGCCGAATTTTTCAATGAAGCAGCGATGGCTGCCGAATGCAGCAAGGCCCAGGGGACCCCTCTGGAAGATTGCGAACATGCGGCCCAATCGCGCATGGCGGTCTCCGGGCGCCCGGTCATCTGAATAAACGCCGGGTATGCCCAAGTCGCTCCGCGCTCGACCTGATTCAGGTTGGAGACCACTAACCGCCTGGCAGTTTCAGAATCACCCCGGCCCGTTCTCATGCACCAAAAATACCATTGAAACGCCGTGTATCCGCCATAACGCTGCGCGGCCCGGCGAGCCCATTTTCCCGAATCCGAGAAGTCCCCAAGATGCTCGTAGACGCGCGCGGCAGCCAGCATTGGTAAAGCCGCCCACGTCTGTGCTCCGCTTACCACCAGCGCCTTGGCTTGTCGGTAGTGCCCATGATCCATCAGATAATCGGCGAGCTTCGAGGCTATATCGGCGGCGGCGACGGCGTCGTGTTGGGCGGAAATCATTTTTCGCATCGTGGCCACATACATTCGGCCGTCGTGTTTTCGCCGATAGATGCCGGCTAAGTCGGTCATACTCCACAGTTCACGAGGATCAATGTGGTTGAACCGTGTTAACCATTTCAGAGCGTCGGCTCGCTGGTTCTGCCTATAGTACCAATATCCCAGCTCACCGGTGAGCGCCGGATCACCGCTTAGAACGTGGTGGTTGAGAAAAAAGGATGCCGCCTTCCCGGGATGCTGCCAGACAAGTGCCCACGCCGTGGTATAAGGATCGTATGGATCGTCAACTGGTGCCCGATCGTTGGACGGGGAGAGGTTCATCCGCACGATTTCGTCAACCTCGTCAGTTAAAACACTCTGATTTTGCTTAGCCTCCTCAACCAACTGCTTCCATTGCTGCCGAACGCGCAGACTCAGGGCACTGCCGAAAATATCGGTTAACCGGGATATCCCAATTGTTTCGTTCCGCAGGCGTGTGGATTGCAGGATGGACGCCAAAGTCCGTTGTCTTTCCGGTGAGGTAACATTAATCCCGAATGCCTCCAGCAGCGGCCAAAAGTGGCTAGTGTGGAACAGCGGTTTGATTTGAGACAGGTAATTACGCACGTCGGGTAAGCCCACATCCCATCGAAATCGAAGAAATTCGAGGCATCGCTCGCAGTTCAGCAATGCGGTGGATTTTGTAACCGCAGCAAGGGCCTGAAGCGACGGGTTGCCCTGATCCACGCCCAGTTTGCCGGCGCTCCGCAATCGATGAATAATAGTTCTCAAGGATTGAATCGCGCTGGGTTGCAGCGGCACATTTTCCAGCGCATTTGTGAACGAGGCGGGAACGCCGGGGACGCCGGGGAGCCGCAGGCACAGAGACTGCACGAGAACCTTGTCGGCCAAATAAGTGATCTGGTGGCCTACTCCGATGTTCGGATCCGTTTCCAGAAGCTCAATAAGGAAAAAGCAATCCGGCTGGGCGTTAGCCATGGCGCTCCGCGCAATTCCGTGCTGTAGCGCCACGTTGTATTGGGACTCAACGCTAGCGGCAGCAAGGACATTTGCAAGTTGGGAATACGGGCCCGCAGTCCTGCTGGCATGATGAAGGCCAATGGGGTCATATTCCGCGAACTTTTTTACCCAAGGTGCCCAGACCGGGACCTTGAGGCCGGTTGGATGTCCCTTTTCCGCTCGCGCGACCTCGCGCACGGCATGCATCGGCAGGCCGATCAGCATGTCGACGTACGCTTTGGTCCAATCTACACAAGCAGCGTGCGGATACAATGCCGCGAGGCGGTAAGCGTAAAGAATCGCCCGCGCCTTGAAGACATCCCGGTAGGCAGTCCAAAGGTGATCCGTTAGCCGGCCGAGATTCGCATAAGCGCGGGCAAGCGCTGACAGCGCCTCCGGTGAGGGTCCATGCGACTGAATTGCGGCATCGACGCTTCGGACGACGGCGAACTGAGCAATAAAGTTCATGGTGTGCAGTTCGGCCTTAATTTGAGGCGATAGTTTGGCACCTGTGCCTGTCGGCCCGTGTCCGGCAAATCCGGCTTTCTTTAGCGCAATAATAAATCCCCCGCGGGAAAGTGGTTCCAGCGCTCGAGCTAACGCGGCAACGCGCACGATACCGTCGGTGCGAATCCCTTTTACGATCCCGGACCAATAGGTCGGCAGCCTTCCCTTAACGTCCCCTTGGAGTACTAACTTGACGGAATTTCCACCGGGAGAAAGGGTGAGTTCCAAGTTCAGGTTCCTGGCTCCGGGGAGACCATGGGACTCTTCAGCCTCTCCCAGGGCGCTGTCACGAATAGTCAGTCCCATTCCGTCGTGGGCGGCAATCAGCAGCGCCTGCCGAAACATTTCTCTCTCAGCAATGCCGTCAAGAGTTGCCGCCACCGTCGGCGTTCGATCTTCCAGTACGACTGCGTTATTCTTAGCGCGTGGCACACCTGCCCAAACAGGTTGTCCGCCCACAACGAATGCCAGACTGAACGAGGAGAGCAGCCATCTTGAAAAACACGCTCCCAGCAGGCCGATGCGCGATTTAGGTGCCCGCAATTCCCCTCTGGCATGCCCTCGTTGTGATCCAGGTAGTGCAGGCTGACGGGACGGAAGCGGGCGATTACTGTCCCCCGTTTCGTAGGCGAGCGCACGGGCTGCGCCGTGCCGGCAACGCGAGATCCTGCGAGAGATGGAGTTTGAGTCAGGGCGGTACATACCCAGTTCCCCAGACACTGAATGTCCATTAAAAACGCGAAAATAGTACAGACAACTGATGCCATAATATGAAAGCGCAATCAGGCTGACTACCCTATATTATCATCGCCGCCGCAGGTTGCAAGACAATTTAGCCTTTCAGGAGCCGCTTTATATTTGCTTCCAGCGATGCCGGGTCAACGGCTCGAACAACTCCCCTGCGGCCAATGAGGACGACTGTGGGGAAAAGCGCGATTTTCAATCGCTTGTTGACTTTATTAATGCCGGGATCCTTTGAGTTGAATAATTGCGGCCAGACTACCTCTGGAGTTATCCGGAGAAAGTGCGTCAGTAGAGCCGCACTGTTGTCGCTGGAAACTCCGAGCACCTCCAGGCCGCCCCGGTGGTATTTTTGGTATAATTGCGCGATTCTTGGAATCTCGGCTCGGCAGGGAGGGCACCAGGTCGCCCAGAAATCCACCAACACGACTTTACCTTTCCATTTGGCAGTAGAAAGGGATCCGCCGCCCAGAAGTGTGCCCGATATCGAAAGAGGCTTGTTAAGAAGGCGGTTACGAATTGCCAATTTCCTGGCGTGCTGCTTTTGCAGTGCTGCGGCATAAGGGCCGGTTAATTCAGTGAAGATTATCTTCTTAACCCGAGTGACAATGGCCGGCGCGACAGGTCCGGATTGCACGAACCCCACCAGCACTGCCGTCAGGTCATCGTTGGCGGGATCAGCTTTGACCAGATTCCGCATTTGATCCAGAACGGCGAACTGTTTTGCGGTGCTCGCGCCGCTTTGGTGCCACTGCACCTCCAAATCCGCCAAGTTTGCCGCGAATGCGACGTTGGCTTTTTTGCTTTTTTGGCCTGTGATGATCGCGTTTTTGGCGCTTGCGTCGCCCAGCAGATCCATCAGACTCAGTTCATGGTACTTCATGTCCCTGACCAAGTCCGCAGCCCCTGGGTACGACTTCATGAAAGCGTCAAATTGATCAATGACAATTTGCATGTGCAGGAGAATTTTCGGTGCAAGCTTGGCCCGCAGTACCGGGTCCGCAATGACATCACCCAAGCCATGGTTTCCCAGAATGCTCTTCATTTGCTTGCGTTGAGCATTCATGACATCCTGAAGCTTCTGCATGGCTTTTTCCAGGCCCTTGGGGGCAGCCGGGGCCGCCTGTTGTCCCGTCGGTGCAGCTCCGGCGCGGTCCAGACGCGCCAAATTACTTAGCGTTAAAAACAAGCCGCCGGCAACCGCCGCTGCGGCCAGACGCGTCAACCACGTTTTCTTATTTACCGAAATCACCACGAACACTCCATTTCCTGCGCTGTAAGAAACCCTCCGGTACGCCGAAAAGCCTCACAACTCTACCAACATAAACCCCATCGCCTTTGCGAGCAATCGATTTCTCCTGGCGCACCGTCGGCTCCAGGAACAACGATTCCACAATGGCATCCAATATTATAGGTTGCCGCCGGCGGCTGGTCTTTTCAATAAAACGCTGAAAAAAAGCACCTTTCACCTTAGGTAATCAACTCCACAAACCCGCAATTCCCGCATAGACTCCCACGACCGATGTTAATATCACAATAAATCCTACCAGCCAGGCATATCGCCCTTTCAGTCGCCAGGGGTCGGGCAATGCTTTCCGCGCCAGCAGAAACAGAAAGCCCAGGACAATCGGCAAAAGCAAAGCGTTCATAACTTCTACCGCCACGGTCAGCCGCACCAGGTTCACCCCGGAAAGTACAATGCCGGCACCCAGCAGCAGGCATGCAGAATACACCCCATAAAACCACGGCGCTTCAAACGGACGGTGCGCCAGCGACCGCTTGTACCCGGTCACTTCACCTAAGCCCCACGCGGCGGTTAAGGATACCACGATGGTGGCCACCAGCGCCGCTCCCAGCATTCCCAGGGAGAACACGACGCGTCCCCACGCGCTTCCCAGAATGGGGGTTAATGCCGTGGCAATTTGTTGTACGGTATTTAACGATCCATGGCCATGAGTGCTGCCGATACTTGCTGCGGTAAATATCAAAACCGCCGCCATGATGATCTGCGTAATCAATGCTCCAACCGCGGTATCAAGCCGGGCGGCTTTCAGATGCGTAATATTCAGGCCTTTGTCGATGACCGCAGACTGCTGATAAAAAACCATCCAGGGCATAATGACCGCCCCGACGTTCCCGGCAATTAAAAATAAATACGCGGAATTGTGAATCGGTTGGCTGCGGATCGCGGCTATCATCGCCGCAGCCGAGGGATGTGCTGCTACTGCCACCGCAATAAACGCCAGTTCAAACAGCCCAATAAACAAGGCCACCATTTCCACCTGACGATAACCGCCGGTGCCCACGACCACCACCAGAAAAGCAATGGTCATGCCGACACTGATCCATGGCGAAATACCGAATAACTGCCCCACACCTTCAATGCCCGCAAATTCCGTTAATAGTGCCCCGATGCAGGAAGCCATTAAAGTTGAAACCGACAGCCAGGCCCACGCTTTACCAAACGTAGCGGAAATCAGTTCTCCGTGTCCTTTTTGTGTCGCCAGTCCCAGACGGACAGTAAGTTCCTGCACGATGTAAAGAATCGGCACCAGCAACAATTGCAAAACCAAAAGACTGTAGCCGAACTGTGCCCCGCTTTGCGCAGCCGTAATCACGCTTCCAGCGTCCGTGTCAGCCAGCATGACCACCAGCCCCGGTCCAGCGACCAGCAGCAGCATTTTCCACAAAGTCACTCGCGGTGCCTGTGCGGGCACCTGCGGATTTTCCCCGGAAGCCTGTGGTTGCGGCGTGCCGGTTGAAGACAACGCCGAGGATTTATCATATTCAGCGGGCATGCCACACGCCTTTAACTATTATGGTTCCATGCCAAGTCATGCCATCGCCCGAGAACCGTATATTCTTTATCCCAACCGGGAGGGTGAACATTACACGACTTGAGACACAGTTTCAACTTCAATGGCTTACGAAAACTTGGACGGATCACGTAAGGCACCGGGAGTTTGGCCCGTATGCTTTTTCAGCCAGCGGCAAAAGTAGGGCAATTCCAGAAAGCCGCATTTATGGGCTATTTCTCCGGCTTTTTCCGGTGTTTGCGTTAAGAGCGTACGGGCTTCCTGCAAGCGCACCTGCGTTATGTAATCCATGAGTGTCAGACCGGTCTGCTGATGGAACAGTCGGCTTAGCGAACCGCGATGGTAGCCCAGACGATTGGCAATAACCCCCGCTGCAAGATGCGGGTTAGAAAATTCCTGTTGAATAATATGTTCAGCCTGCCGGACAATCGTTGCCACTTCGTTGGTACGCAAGGCATCGGCCACGCGGTACAGCAAGGTAATGGCGGAAAGACTGGCCTGGCGGCGGCCTTGAATGGTGTAATCCTTGAGCCGCCGCATGAGTTGGTGAATTTCCTTCACCGGTGGCTCCACGCCGCCATAAACGCCGGGCCTTAAATCCAGTGCCAGGGCAAACTGTTCCGCCAGCGGGCCATCCAGAGAAAACCAGCAGAATTCGTTGACATTTTTTAGTGCCCAGAACCGGTGCGGAATCATGGGTAGATATATTCCCAGATCGCCCGCCCGCATGTTGAATCGTTTGCCCTGCACATCCATGACGGCCTTGCCTTTTATCAGCCATTTCAGCAATACCGTGCGCGGCGACCATGGCGGTTCAAAGCGCCCCATGGATACAAAAGAGTGCTGCGCCCCGCGCAATGCCACTGGTACGCCGTGCGGCGGCTGGTCGCGCGGGCGCTCCACCGCCTTGCCGCCAACTCTATGGGCAATGAGTGCTTTGCCGTGCTTATCCAGGGGTTCCTGCCAGTGCATATCTCTGATCCTTTCTGGGAGCCTGTCCGAATGATCGCCGGGTTGCGATCCCGGCGCGCCGGGACGATTTTTGGCACCTTGGGCATCGTCGCGTCACAGAGCACCGTGGTGATAACCCGGTGGTTGGTTCGCCGGTCCGAGAACTCGTCGCTTTGCGAGCGCCGCGGGCGATCTTGCGCTATTGTTACAAAAGTACAACAAGTGGTGACAAAAGTCTAATTGCCAAGTTATCGTTTTGTATTATTGTATGAACATGGACAGGTGATCATCACCTGGCATTTGTCGCGCGGCCCAGCTTTGCCGGGATCGCAGCAGCAAATGCGAAGACGAAAAAACCGCCGCCACAGCTTTCTTTGACACCCCCCGGTGGATGTAGGACACGCCATCCGCCGGGGGATTTTTATTCCACCAATTTGCAGTATAATAGCGGTGTGAAGGAAGAGTCGGGCCTGCGGAGTTTGAATATGGAACACTCCAGAATTGTCATTGATCCCGCGATTTGCCACGGCAAACCTGTCGTTGCAGGGACACGCATGCCGGTCTCCATGGTTTTGGGTTCCCCAGGAGCCTGTCCGAGTAATCGCCGGGTTGCGATCCCGGCGCGCCGGGACGATTTTTGGCTCCCATCAAGCAGCGGCGACGATGGCGTACCTGACACGGATGGTACTCCGAGGAGCCGCGCCGCAGAAGGGGGCCAAAAAGCACGCCGCCCTGCGGGTGGGCCTGAAATGCCCCGTCTGCTTTGTTGTCGGATCTCGCAGACTCATTATCCAGAGTCGGCTCGATCCTCCGCCGCGCATACGGGGCATTTCAGGCCCATCGCAATCCCGGCGATTACTCGGACAGGCTCCCAGCCGGCGGCATGAGTTTCAGCGACCTTGAACGCGAATACAACCTGAACGACAAAGATATCCGCGCAGCTCTTCGCTTCGCCGAGGAAAAAGGTACCTGACAC
>JAKBCC010000010.1 GCA_021808105.1 Planctomycetota bacterium | reverse complement strand
CACCGCGCGGCTGCGTGCGACACGCCCGGCGGGAGCATGGTGATATTCCGCAGCCATGGGAGGAATCCCATGGCCGTTGGCTGCGGACGAGAGGTGAATGTCGTCGATAGCGCGGTTCGCGGATGCGGCCGCGGGTTTCCACCGCGCGGCTGCGTGCGACACGCCCGGCGGGAGTATGGTGATATTCCGCAGCCATGGGAGGAATCCCATGGCCGTTGCGGCGATAACGGCGGATGATGAAACTGGCCACTTTGGGAGCGTGAACAGGTGCCTGTATTTCATTTCGTTTTTCATGCGTACCGATCTTGGGGCGCGGACCACCCTGATGGCTATAGGCAACACGGTCAGCGCGGGCTTATCCCGCCTGATCCGGGAATCGCACGTTATCGCGACCGTTTGGCGAGATCGGCGAAAGTAGTATTTAGCGCCGAGATGCAAACGATTTTTGTCGCGACCGCCCGTCAGGCCTGTTCTTGTAGAGAATGGCGATTGCACGCAATTGTGGCCACGCCTACGCACGTACACACGGTCGTAAGCTGGAAATCGGATATTTCTGAATCAGAGGTGACCGGCTCGCTAAAGCGGCTGATGAGTCGTGAAGCGGGCAAGTATACGGGCGACGGACTTAATCGCCGCTTTTCACGCGGGGCGTCATGTACCAGGATAAAAAATCGGTCGCACCTCACTGAATTAATTCATGAATACCTGCCTGAACATAAGGGCGTCTACTGGCGTGAGGAAGTGGCAGAGGAGAAATAAAGTGGTATTCTACCGAAGGATGCCCATCGCATTCCGCAGCCATGGGAGGAATCCCATGGCCGTTGGCTGCGGACGCGAGGTGAATGTCGTCGATAGCGCGGTTCGCGGATGCGGCCGCGGGTTTCCACCGCGCGGCTGTGTGCGACGGACATGGCGCGAGAATGGTAATATTCCCGCAGCCATGGGAGGAATCCCATGGCCGTTGGCTGCGGGCGCGAGGTGAATGTGGTCAATGCCCCGGTTCGCGAATCCGGCCGCGGGTTTCCACCGCGCGGCTGCGTGCGACACGCCCGGCGGGAGCATGGTAATATTCCGCAGCCATGGGAGGAATCCCATGGCCGTTGGCTGCGGACGCGACGTGAATGTCGTCGATGGCGCGGTTCGCGAATGCGGCCGTGGGCATTTTCGGCGATTTATATTATTAACTGAAGGATACCCGTGACAGAAGAACTTTCCTCACAATACCAACCGGTGGAAGTGGAAAACCGGATTTATAAAAAATGGCTGGATCAAACCGGCGGTTTTCATGCCGTTGCCGGAGATAAACCGGTGGATAAGCGCTTCAGCATGGTGATTCCGCCGCCCAATGTCACCGGGGCCTTGCATCTGGGCCACGCGATCAACGCCACCATTCAGGATATTCTGGCGCGTTACCACCGCATGTCCGGCCACGACACGCTCTGGATGCCCGGCATCGACCATGCCGGCATTGCCACGCAGGCGGTGGTGGAAAAAACGATTTTTGAAAAGGAAAAGAAAAATCGTCACGACTTGGGCCGCGAAGAATTGGTTAAGCGAATTTGGGAATGGAAAGAAAAATTCGGCAACCGCATTCTCGATCAATTAAAAGCGGTGGGGGCCTCCTGTGATTGGCCGCGCACACGCTTTACCCTTGATGACACCTGCGCCGGTGCCGTGCGTGAAGCATTCTTCAAATTGTTCAAGGACGGCCTGATTTTCCGCGGCTTACGCCTGGTCAACTGGGACACCCATTTACAAACGGCCGTCGCCGATGATGAAATCTATCACGAAGCCGTCAAAGGGCAGATGACCAGCATTCGCTACCCGATTGCTGATCGTCGTGATGGCGACCCGGAATATCTGGTTGTGGCCACCACCCGCCCGGAAACCATGCTCGGTGATACCGCCGTGGCTGTACATTCGGGCGATCCGCGCTATCAAAATCTCATCGGTCGGCAGGTAGTTGTCCCGCTGGTGGGGAGGAAGATTCCCATCATCGCTGATGATTTACTGGTGGATCCGAAGTTTGGCACCGGCGTGGTAAAAGTAACGCCCGCCCATGATCCCAACGAT
Source organism: Planctomycetota bacterium (assembly GCA_021808105.1). GTDB lineage: Bacteria > Planctomycetota > Phycisphaerae > WQYP01 > WQYP01 > JAMDCX01. Next base: position 45,562 of record JAKBCC010000010.1, on the reverse strand, counting down.
TATGCCACTGGCCAGCGGCACAGTTTGCCGCAGATCAATTTGCTTGCACCCGATGGAAAAACCAATTCCGCCGGTAAAGGCGAATTTCAAGGCCAAATATTTAATTACGAAGGCCTGAAATTTTCCTCTGAAACCCGCAAACGCGTGCTGGAAGATTTAGAGACCCTCGGCCTGATTGCCGAAAAAAAGCCCCATGACCACGAAGTCGGCCACAGCGATCGCAGCAAAACGCCTATTGAACCCTATTTAAGTGAACAATGGTTTGTAGGTATGGGCGACCGGCGGCGCATCTTGCTAGCCGACGGAACGACATCGACGGGCTTGGCACAGGCGGCCATTGATGCGGTGAAATCAGGCCGCGTGAAAATCACACCCGAACGCTACGGCCAGGGCTATATCGACTGGCTCAGCCAGAAACGTGACTGGTGCATCAGCCGGCAATTGTGGTGGGGGCACCGGATACCGGTGTGGCATTTACGAATGTCCTCCACGGTGTGGCTCGAACGGGCTCGCGCCGATCCCGAATGGGCACCTTTCTTCTTGCAGGGCGAAGAGGCGCAGCATATTGTTAAGGTACAGATGCCGGATGGCGAATGCTTTAACGTCACAGGGCACAGGAAACATATGGAATGCCTTGGCGAGGCGATTTCCACCGGTGACGCCGAGGTTTCGTGGTACTGTATCCCACATGCCGTTGATCCGGACGCCCCCATCACGAAGTGGCTTGAGGCCAAGGGCTTTATCCAAGACCCCGATGTTCTGGACACCTGGTTCTCGTCCGCACTGTGGCCGTTATCCACGCTCGGCTGGCCGCAAAAAGGCACCAGTGATAAACCCGAAGATCAGCTGTTATCTTATTTTTATCCTACCAGCGTCTTATCCACAGCGCGGGAAATTCTCACGCTCTGGGTGGCGCGCATGGTCATGTTCGGGTTGTATCTTCATGGCGATGCGCCCTTCAAGAAGGTTTATATTCATGCGGTCATTCAGGATGGCAACGGCAAGCCGATGAAAAAATCGCTGGGTAATGGCGTAGACCCGGTGGATATTGTTGAAAGCCACGGGGCCGATGCGCTGCGATTTACCCTCGCGTCCATGGCCACGGAAACGCAGGACATCCGCCTGCCGGTGGTGAAGGATAAGGAAAGCGGCAAAAACACCAGTCCGCGCTTTGATGCGGGCCGTAATTTTGCCAATAAAATCTGGAATGCTTCCCGTTTTATTTTATCCAACATTGAATTAACCATCGTGCCGACGCTGGATGAAGTTATCCAGATATCTGATAGTAAAGACATCGAAGACCGCTGGATTTTAAGCCGCCTGAATGACACGGCGGCCCAATTGGGAGGCCCGGGCGCTTCACCGGATCGTCCGGGTTTAATTGACGAATTCCGCTTTCCAGATGTTTGCTCTGCACTGTACAGCTTTTTCTGGAATGATCTCTGCGATTGGTATCTGGAAATCGCCAAAGCCCGAATCCGCCGGAAAGATCCGCACGTGCAACGCATTCTGCTGTATGTTTTGCGAAGCAGCCTGGCGTTGCTGCATCCGGTGATGCCGTTTATTACCGAAGCCATCTGGGAAAAATTACCGGGATCAACTGATCTACTGATGCTCTCGGCATTTCCGCAGGCGGACGCGCGCCTGAATTACCCCGAAGCCGAAGCCAAAATCCAGACGATTCAACAAATTACCCGCGCCATTCGGGATATACGCAATCAATACAATGTGGATATGAAACGCACGCTGGAAACCACGATTCAGACGCAGGCCGCCGATGCCGCGGTGATCTTCGGGGGGGCGGAAATTATTCAAACGCTGGCGAACGCCAAACTCATCGCCGTCGGCTTGGACGCGAAAAAGCCTGAAAACTCTGCCACTGCGGTGGTGGGTTCCACGCGCATTTTTGTTGCCGATGTCATTGACCGCACCGCGGAGCTTGGCCGTCTGGAAAAGCGCCGATCTGAACTCGACAAACTCATCGCCTCAAGCAACGCCAAATTGGGCAATGAAGCGTTTGTCGCCAAAGCGCCGCCCGCCGTCGTACAAGGCTTACGTGATCAGCTTCAGCGTCAGGAATCTGAACTGGCCACGGTGCAGAACAGCCTCTCGGAATTGCTGCTCTGAACCTTGAAATGCTTTTCTTATTTGTGATACGACAGCAGCAGCAGCATGGTAATCAATGAAACCAGCGCCATGACAAATGCGCCGTTGACCATCCACGTGTTGCGGCTCTTGGATTTTTCAATCCATTCCTGCACCTGCATTGCCGATGACGCATAACTGTTGCGCACCTGTTCCAGACAATCCACCGCGTGGTTGTTGGCCGCCTGCAAACGGTCAATCATCATGGAAAACCGATTAAAAGCTTCCACCAGTTGCCGGTCAATTTCATTACCGGTTTCAATTTGTTCGCGCAGACGCCGCATACATTCGGTGGAATCTTTCCCCACCGCAATACCCGAAAGCGCTTCGTTAATTTTTTTCTGTTGCTGGGCGTGCATCGCCAGCCGATCGGTCACCACATCCAGCATCTGCGACTGCATTCGGCTGGTTTGCGGTAACGCTTCTACGGCATGGGGCATCGCGGTTAAACGCTGGAGCAGTTCCTCCTGCCGCCGGACTTGGCCGTCCAGCAGCCCGCGCAGTTCCTGCACGGTTTCCAATAAGGAATCGTAACTTTGCTGAAGCTTATAATTGTTGGTTTCCGGTATCGCCGGACCTACGCGCGAAAGCACATCCGGATTGTTGGAATCTACCTCTGACTGCTTGATGGCACCCCACGCCTGATAGTCCACAATCGTCGGCTGATGCCCGCCAATCGCCCGCTTAAACGCTTCCATCATACCCATGTGTAAGAACTCCTGCCTGTCCCTTTGTTCCATCTATTATAGCAACGCGGGAACCGCTCTGATAATGCCAGGCATTACTTATTGGTGCTTGCCGGCGTGGCAGAGGGCATGGTCATGGGCATGTTATCAGACTTCCTTGCCTTACCCGTTTGGGTGGCGGCAGCAGGCTTTTTCATTCCCATTGCCGCCTTTTTCGCCGGCATGGTGGCCGGGGCGGGCATTTCCGGCTTTACATTCTGGCCGATAGGCAAATCCACCGATTCGCATAACAGCACCAGGCCCAGCTTATTGTTATCCCAGTGGTCGTATTGATGATAAACCTGCGTTTTGCCGTTCGCACGAATCTGCAACGTCATGGCATTGCGCTGATAATTATCCACCGGGCTGTTCCAATAGTGCCAGGTAAAGGCATTGTTCAGCAGACGGTGCCGCGTAATTTCATTCCACATCGCCTGTAGCTGGTCATGCGTCAGCGGGGTATCCACCTGATCCTGTGAGGCAATGTGGTTCTTATAATCGGCAAAGGTTGTATACGTGCTGCGGCTCATCATGTCCTGGGCGGAAATAACCTGATGCACATGTTGCCGACTGAAGTAGGTGTCCGTATTGCGATCAATAACAATCGACAGGTCCGCCGGATAGGGCGTCACCACCAGCGGCTTACGGGCCGCAAACGGGTTATTGGTCACCGCACCGCAACCCGCCAGGCTCAACGCCCCGCATACGGTCAGCAGCATCACAAGGGTCAAAACAATTTTCCTAAGATCGAGTCGGCTGGTCCAAGTTGGACGCATAGCGGAATCCTTTCGCCAAACAACGGGTCTAATGCAGCAGTAGTATAACGCCAAACCCCTTATATGCGAAAGTGCGTCGCGGTCCTGCGTCGCGGCCCTGCATTCCATGATCCGGCATATCCGCTACAATCAGGATTAAATGGCGGCCATTACTCGGACAGGCTCCAAGGCTCCGTCAGACTCTTAAAGGAGTTCAAACATGCAGATGTCACAATCCTCGCCGGGAAATCTAACCGCCCCAGAGGTTCTCGATGCCTATTTTCTGGAAGCCCGCGCCCGGCTTATTGAATTGGCGGCCACCCTGGATCGCATTGATCGTGCGGCGGGAAGTCAGGCTGTGCAATCGGATGCCCGGCTGAACTTTATCCACGATTCCCTGCAGATACTGCAACGCACCCAGCCGGGCCGCGCCAAGGCAGTTCAGGAACTTTACTCACTAAAATAAATTTTCACGCGGAGCCTCTGGATCATGTTTTTTATTGACCCCCATATACACATGGTTTCCCGCACAATGGCGGATTATGAAATGCTGGCGCTATCCGGTGTGGTGGCCGTCAGCGAGCCGGCGTTTTGGGCCGGCTTCGATCGTTCACCCGCTGGTTTTATTGACTATTTCCGGCAACTCACTGAATTTGAACCGCGACGGGCGGCCCAGTTTGGTATCCAGCACTATTCCTGGATTTGCCTGAACCCCAAGGAGGCGCAGGACCTGGGCAAAGCCCGCGAAGTGCTGGCGGAAATTCCCAAATTTTTATCCTGCCCCAGCGTGCTGGGCATCGGAGAAATCGGCCTGAATAAAAATACGCCCAATGAAGCCAAAGTGTTTCAGCAGCACGTACAGATCGCCATTGATGCAGCAAGCCAAGGGGCACCTGGTTCCAAGCACGCCTTGATTCTCATTCACACACCGCACCTGGAAGACAAACTCAAAGGCACACGCATGATTCTGGAAATGCTGCGCGATTTTGGCTCGGCCATTGATCCCGCCCGCATCCTGATTGATCACGTGGAGGAACACACCATCGAACTGGTCAAAGACGCCGGCTTCTGGGCCGGCATGACCATTTATCCCATCAGCAAAGCCACACCCGCCCGTGCTGTGGACATGATTGAAATGTACGGCCCCCAACGGCTATGCGTCAACGCCGCCGCCGACTGGGGAATCAGCGATCCCTTAAACACCCACCGCACCGTGCTGGAAGCGCAGCGCCGCGGACATCAACTGCCGGAACTGTTAAAAGTATTTCATAACAACCCCGCAGAATTTTTCGGCCAGAACCCCAAATTTACGGTCAAACCCATCACTATGCAGCCGCCAGCATAAAGCCGCCGGCTATGCCGGTGGGACCCGGTGGAAACGCCATAGCCGTCGTGGTAGTCTTGCGGTATGCTTCATTTAAGAGGAATTGCAGTGGTAGATGTTTGAAGTGCAGGATAAGTAGCAATGAGTAATGCGCTTGACCATATTACGATAAGGGGGTTCAAGTCCATCCGCGAACTGGATATTGACCTTCGCCCGCTGAACGTGCTCATTGGGGCCAACGGCGCGGGCAAGAGTAACTTCGTAGGCTTTTTTCGCTTTATTCAGGAAATGGCCGCGAAAAAATTGGAGTTAGCCGTGGCCAAGCATGGCGGTGCCGATGCAATTCTGCATTTTGGAGCCAAGGTCACACGGCAACTCGACACTGAACTATCCTTTCAAAATAACGGCTACAGAGTCAGGTTTGTTCCTGTAGCCGAAAATAAGCTGTTTATCGCCGCAGAGGAAGTGGGCGAAGCTTTACAATGGGGTCCAAATGCCCCCTCGCCGAACGCGGTCAAGCATAGTTTCAGAGAGCCTATTTCGTCGTCCACGCCCAGCCGCCAGGAATCGATGTTGCAGCAAATTCCCCAATCGCTAACGAGGCATAATCCGGCCCATCGCGCCCTTGAGTTTGTGTCCGGCCTGGTGGTCTACCATTTTAGTGATACCAGTGAATTTGCCGGAATGCGGCAGCAGAAAGCGATTAACGACAACGAGTTCCTCCGGCAGGATGCCGAAAATCTCGCGGCATTTTTGTTCATGCTCCAGAAAACCAGCCCGGCAGCCTACGAGCAAATTCGTGACGCTGTCCGACTCGCGGCTCCATTCTTCGATGATTTCAAGCTGCGCCCCGTTACGGCAAACCCGGAATTGATCCAGTTAGAATGGACGCAGGTCGGATCGGATTATCCATTTCGGCCCAGCCAATTTTCCGACGGCACGTTGCGTTTTATCTGCCTGGCCACTGCGCTATTGCAGCCCCATCCACCGGCTACCAGGCTTTTTGATGAGCCGGAACTGGGACTGCATCCCTACGCCGTGACGCTGCTGGCCAGCCTGTTCAAGCGAGCTGCCAAAAGTGGCGGCCAGGTGATCGCCTGCACCCAATCGGCAGCGCTGCTGAATGAATTTGAACCGGAGGATGTAATTGTCGTAGACCGCCGGGACGGCCAATCGACATTCCATCGCCTGGACAAGGCAGAACTTTCCGAATGGCTGGAAGATTATGGACTGGGCGAGCTTTGGCAGAAAAATATCTTCGGCGGAAGGCCGCACGGGGAGCTGGGTAATGTGCCCCCAGACTCGGATGCACCGCCGCCGGAGGGTGACATTTCATGACGCGGGTTCACGTAGTTGTTGAAGGACTCACCGAAGAAACATTTGTCAACGATGTGCTCGCACCAGCGCTTGGCTGGCGGGGTGTGTACCTGACACCGTGCTGTCTGGGCAGGCCCGGCCATCGAGGCGGCAACGTGACTTATGGCCGCGTAGAAAGTCACGTGGTCAAATTACTCAGGCAGGATAAAGGCGCCTATTGCACCACGCTCTTCGACCTTTACGGTTTGGGGGACGGCTTTTCCGGGAACACGCCTGTCCCCAAGGATGCCTGCAGGGCAACGCAAATAGAACGCGGGCTGGTGGCCGCTATTATTGCCGCGCACGGCGATGATCTGCGTGCTGACATTCGATTTATCCCGTATATCCAGAAGTATGAGTTTGAAGGCCTGCTTTTCAGCGATCCAGAGAAGTTAGCGCACGCTATTTCGCAACCGCAACTGCAGAGCGAATTCCAAAGCATTCGTGGGAAAGGTACGCCGGAAGATATCAACGACAGTCCTCAGACGGCACCTTCAAAACGCATACTTCGAATCTATCCGCCTTACGAGAAACCATTTGACGGCGTGCTGGCGGCCAAGGCAATTGGCCTTGCAGTTATTCGCCGCGAATGCCCACGATTCAACGCGTGGATTGAACGACTTGAGGCCTTATGAAGGGGGAGAGCAAAAACGCCAGCGATAGGCCGTAATTCGGCAGTTCGCTGACAGCTCCGCCACCCCTACCAAAGCCGCCGGCTCTTCCGGTGGTATCGCTTTCGCTTCCAGCGTAGCTCAGGAATTTATTTCGCTGCCGCCACGCCCGTGGGCAAAGTTTTTATGTTAATAACCTTCTGATTGGTAAATACCTGGCCTGTCAGGGCGTCCCTAAATGTCAGATGAAAGGTAATGCTGTGATTGACCGGAGGCTTTTTCCAGGGACAGTTAAAGCAGAACTCATTGAGACCGAAACTTCCGTACCACAACTTTTTGGATTGTTGCGGTGTAAAAACCCAGCGTCCGATGCGCTGCGAACCATGCGCTATACCCAAGTCAAAGGCTTCAATGGTGAAGGTTCCCGTGGCCGGTAATACCAGATTTCCCGGCATCAGCGTGCGAACAAAGACGCGAAAGCCGTTCAAGACTTTGGCGTTTTTCAAGTGGGCGGCGGCGGTGTCGGCTGTGACCTGCACTGAACTGACCGTAAAAAGTTCTGATAAGCGTTGGGGTGCCAGCGTGGCAATGCGCACGGTGTGGGCGGCCAACTGCGCCTTCAGGTTGGCAATGGTGCGGTTTTGCTGATGGAGCGTGGACTCCAAGGCGGTATTTTTATTTTGCAGCACCACATTCTGCTTATAGAGCGGTGCGTTGCTTTTGTAGTTGGCGCAGCCGCCGGCACCAAAAATAAACAGGCCGCATCCCAGAAGGGTTCCCGCCCACCGGCCCGGGAATGTAAAAATAGATCGCATGATTGAATCCACTATCAGGTGCCGCATGGTTATTGATCCGGCGATTCGGTGTCCGCACTTGGCGGAGCAAGGTCGCCACCGCGACTTGGTGCGGTCGGTTCGATCATCCGGGTAAGTTTTTTATCCACCACGCCATACGCGATGGCTTCTTCCGCTTCCAGCCACAGGTTGCGGTCGCAATCGCGATGAATTTTATCAACGGTCTGTCCGGAATGCTCGGCGAGAATTTCATACATTCTCTGGCGCAGGCGAATCATTTCCTTAGCTTCAATGGCCAAGTCCGTGGCCGTGCCCTGCATGACCCCGCCGATCAGCGGCTGGTGAATCATCACGCGGCTATTGGGCAGCGCATACCGTTTGCCTTTTTTACCGGCTGCCAGAAGCCAGGCACCCATACTGGCGGCCAGGCCCACACAGGTTGTGGATACATCACACCGCAAAAACTGAATCGTGTCATAAATCGCCAGACCGGCCGTCACTGATCCGCCGGGGCTGTTGATGTAAAAATTAATATCGGTTTTGGAATCTTCATTGGAGAGAAACAGGAGCTGGGCAATAACCAGATTGGCAATTTCATCATCAATGGGGCCGGCGAGAAAAATAATGCGATCCCGCAGCAGGCGCGAAAAAATATCGTAAGAGCGTTCGCCGCGACCGCTTTTTTCCACGACAATCGGCACGAGGTTGTTGGCCGAAGGCTCATTTTTCAAGGTTTGCCGCACCACCGAGGCGGGATCACTGGAAAATTTCATTCAATACGCTCCTTCTTGCGTTAAATCCATCCCCTTAGCGTAGCGGGGCAAACAATTCATGGCAACTCTGGACGGGTTTTAGGTGATAGGTTACCAGGTTACAGGGGACAGGTTACAGTGTCACGTCCAGCACAACGCCGGTGGCCGGAACCCCCACAAAACCCCACGAAGCCGCCGGCTCCGCCGGCGGTGCAACCCACGGAAAAGGTGTCAGGTACCTTTTACGAGGATGAAAGGAGGTAGGAGGTAGGAGTTGCACGTAGAAGTTAGAATGGTTTGAAGCGCTGCGCGGCTATTTTGCTGGATGCCGGATGCGAGATGCTCGCTGCTGGCCACTGGCGGCCGCGGCGACTTGTCGGGGTGGGGCGGGTCGGATATTCTGGAGCTTGTTGTACGGACGCTTTGCGGGCGTAATTCAGCGGTAGAATGCCAGCTTCCCAAGCTGGACGTCGTGGGTTCGAATCCCATCGCCCGCTTTTAACCAAGGCTGTTGACTGACGGTGCCATGCAGGTTCTCACGTAGCGCAGGCGTCCCGCCTGCTTGGATTGTGTTTCTGATCCAGGCAAGATGCCTGCGGTACATGTGTTGTCGGCGTGACGGCACCAGCGGATAAATTGTGTGAAGTAAATACGGACGCAGCTTTGGGATCCTTACGATTTTTTCGTCGGGTGCGCATCGCGCCGGGGTTGACATTGAATTTAGCCAAGCACGGTGCCTCACTTTCCGCGGGCGTGCGCGGCGCACACGCTCATGACAACCGACTCGAGTGGTAACACCGGCGATATGGGGCCGCGCGTTCTGGAATTTTCGTCAATGTATGTCCGTTTACACAATAGTACGCAGGAGCCTGTCCGAGTAATCGCAATCCCGGCCATTCCTCGGACAGACGCCTCGTGTCGTCTTGGTTGTGGCAATTAGTGGGAATTATCTGCATAATTATCGCAAGAAACGATTCGACTTTTTCTCTCGCGCCGGATATATTCCTGGTTGAATGGTGATTTGCCCGGTTTGGGTTCTGGCATGACGGAGTTACGGAAATGAATAAAAGCGTCCTATTAACTCGGACTTTGATCGTCGCGGCGGTAACGGTAATGGGGATGTTGGTGATGGCCACGCCCGCCGGTGCCTTGCGTGCCGCCCAAATGCACGTTCCGTTGAAATTTCAATTTGGGCCTGCGCCCCACGTGCCGGGATATATCCGCGTGCTGCCCAACATGGCCTATACTCCTGCTCGCGGTTACGGCTTTGATTTAGGCTTTAAGGTCAAAGGTGTTCATCGCAGCAATGCCGCCGGCGTGCGCGGAGCTTTTGTCACGAGCCACAAGCCCTTCTTTTTTTCGGTTCAACTGCCGTCCGGCAATTATAATGTTTCCGTAACGCTGGGTGACCTGAACGGAAAATCAGTCACGACGGTAAAAGCGGAACAGCGGCGTCTGATGTTTAAGAAAGTCGTCACCACCGCGGGAAAGTTTGTGACACGCACCTTTACAGTGAATACCCGAATCCCGGAAATTTCCACGGGCGGCAAAGTTCATTTAAAGCCGCGGGAGATCGGTGCATTGGACTGGGACAACAAACTCACGATTGAATTCAGTAACACGCGGCCCTGTTTGTGTGCCATGACGATAACCAAGGCGCATCCTGTCACGATTTTTATTGCCGGTGATTCAACGGATACCGATCAGCGTTTTGAACCCTGGTGCAGTTGGGGACAGATGATCACGCGCTTTTTTGTGCCGCGCCACGTCGTGGTGGCGAATTATGCCGAGGACGGCGAATCCGCCAACAGCTTTATCTGGGAAAATCGCCTCAATAAAGTCATGAGTGTTATTCGCCCCGGGGATTATCTGTTTATTGAGTTCGGGCATAATGACCAGCATGAGCGCGGCAAAAATGCCGGGCCGAAAAATGAATATCGCAAGTCTATACTCACCATGATCGCGGATGCCCGCGCGCATCACGCCATCCCGGTGCTGGTCACCCCCATGGCCCGGCGGCTGTACCGTCACGGCAAAATATATAACAGCCTCGTGGGTTTTCCGATTGAAATGCGGTTGATTGCCAAACAGCAGCATGTGCCGCTGATTGATCTCAATGCCATGAGCACCATATTTTTTAATAAGCTGGGGCCTGATGAATCGAAAGTGGCCTTTGTAGATCGTACCCATAACGATGATTACGGTGCTTATGAAATTGCCAAATGTGTGGTACTGGGAATTCAGAAAGCCCATTTGCCTCTGACCGCCTTTCTCCGGCCCGGTTTAAAGCCCTTTAACCCGGCCCACCCTGATCCAGTAAGCAGCTTTCATATTCCGCCTGATCCGCAATATTCCACAGTCAAGCCGTCAGGCTGGTAATACATGGTCGGAAATAATTATTGCCTCGGACAGGGTTCCAGCCGAACAATGGCGGGCGAAAGGCGGGAAATTTCCGCAACCGCAAGCGAACTGATGCGTTCTAACTATTGAGAGCCGCACCCGGGGCAGGATGATGCGCCGTACATGCAATGTTTTGGCGGTGGAGTCGTTATTATTGGTCATGTGGTGAATTTTGCCGTTGCTGCATAACAATAAGGTGGTTTTGTGAAGCTTAACGACTTAAAACGACCTGAAATGATCAAAGCGGCGTTGGCAGTCCTGCTGATACTCTTTGCCGGGATCTATCTGGCGGTGCACTTAGGATCGCTTTTTGGTCGGCCGACATCCAATGCCGTCGCCTTTTATCAGGTATTCCGGCCCGCTGGTGTCAACCCCTATCGTCCCATCAGCGCCGCCAATCCGGCTAATCCCTCATCCAAATTTGCCACCGTAACGTATAAATTTGCAGACGCTCAAGGTGCGGTAGACGTTGTGAACTACCCCAGCGACCCGACGCGGGCGTTGGCTGTTAAGCTTCAGCGGGCCGGCAAGCCGGGCGTGCCCGCCTGGGTACAGCAGGTCAAGGCGGTTTCCGATCCGGCAGGGCAGGCTCTGATGTTTGCGCAATTACGCGGCCCCTGGTTAATGCGGCGATGGCTCCTGGACGCGCATGTCAGTAAAAGTCAGATGAACGTATTGGCCTTGGATCAGCACGACTTCCAGACGTCCATCGCGATGCTGAATCAATCGCAGCAACAGGGGTTGGTTGATCCCGGTTTACTGGGACGGGTACAGAAGGCTCTCAAGACGTTCTTGAAGACGAAAGGGCACGTGTCCAAAGCGGGCCCGAGAAAAGATGCCGCCGTCAGGGTCATGACGCTGGCTCGCCGATACGCCGCTTTGATCCAGGCCCGCCGGACCCGGGCGCTATCGAAATATGTAGCCAAGGTTATGGATCAACTGTCGGACCAGGAAAAATCAGCTCTGGCGGCGCGCATAGCGCCCATTATGCGACGCTTTAATTAGCGTCCGAAAAAAGCACGTCCGTGGGAAAGTTTATTCGTGGGAAGACTTTGTAAAAAGCGCTTCAAAATAAGGCGTTTGGAGCTTCATTATCGGAAGCGGAAATTTTATGGACGTTCACTCATGTAACATCGATTCCTGACCGATGATACAGGTGCCTGTTCAATAATGCGTGTTCCCGGAGGGGGCCGCATGGACGCTTGAAAATTGTGTTGGTTTTGGCGTCGGTGTGTGTCTTGTTTGAGCGGATTGATTATGTCAGTAGATGAATTATTTGAATCGCTGCGAAAAATTGTTGCTCCGCGCCGCACGTCGGTCGGCACCGGGCCTTCTACAAATGTTGTAGCATTTGCCAAAGCTCCGGCCGCTACCACGGCGCTGCCGCCCTTTGCCGCAACCGCTTCCCCGCTGCCCCGAGCGATTAAAATGATCGCCTTGGATATGGATGGCACGCTGCTTAGCCCCAAAGAATCCATCACCCCGCGCGTCCATCATGCAATCCACCTGGCCGCCAAGCGGGGCATTCATGTGGTCCTGGCCACCGCCCGTCCGCCGCGCAGCGTGCGGTTTTATCATCGGGCGTTAAAGTTGCAGACTCCGATCATCAGCCATAATGGAGCTTTGATCTGGGATGAAAACCAAAAATGCGTTCTGCGGCATGTCAGCTTGCCCCATGCCCTGGTGCGCCGGGTCATTGACTACGCCCGACTGCGTTGCCCGGAAGTTATTCCCAGCGTGGAAATTATCGACAAGCTTTATTCCGACCATTTTGGCATTGTTCCCGCTGATGCCATTCCCGCCGGTCGCAGTTTTAACCCCGATGTCATTGCCGCCATGGAAACATTCCTGCATGTGCCGGTCACGCGAATCATGTTCCATGCCAAAACCTCCACCATCGAAGAATTATGTCAGCTTCTGCCCCGACGATTTGAGCACCGCATCGGTCTGTTTCGCAGCGATGCACGACTGCTGCAAATTGTAGCGCCTGACACCAACAAGGCCATGGCCTTGGATTTTGTCTGTAAGTCTTATGGAATTGCCCGTGACCAGGTTCTGGCCGTCGGAGATAATGCCAATGATCTGCCCATGTTGCAATGGGCCGGTGTAAGTGCCGCCATGGCCAACGGCCCCGAGCACATCCGAAAAGCCGCACGCCATGTTGTTCCCTCCAACCGGGAAGATGGCGTAGCGGTGGCCATTGAGCGCTTCGCGCTGGCGTGAAATCCGCAGTGATATATACTCATGGAATGCATACGACATCGCTTCCATCCTCCCCCGTCGCTTCAAGAACCGCATGCCGAAAGACCGGCATTTTTTTTCGCCTGTTGGATTCCGGAATTCTACTGGGTGCCTCGGTCAGTATTTTGACCCTGCAATCCTGGCGGTGGCTGGACTTGCGCTTTGCCGGGGCGTTTATCGCGTTTCTGCTCCCCTGGCTGTGGCTGGCCAGTCTGGTAATCCTGCACATCTTGCGTTTCCGCCCGCCGACGGATCTTTCACCAGATAGTGCCTGGCGGCTCAATCGGATGCTGCTTTTGCCCTCTGCGTTCATCGCACTGGTCTTACTGCTGAATACAGTTACGTTTTATCATTTGAAAATGGTCCTGCACGGCCGTATGCCTTGGTACATGCCCATGTCTCTGCCGGTACTGGTGGTCATGATCCTCTGGTTTATCGCCCGGCCGGATTATGCCGTTAGCGCCGGCGCTGCTGCCGCCCGCACGCCTTCGCCGCCATGGCATAGTATCAATTATAAGCGTTACGATTTTATCGCCATGACTTTCATGGCACTGATTTTTTTATGGATATTTCACGGCATGTTTCTCACCAATCCTCCGCCGCCGGGAATGGATGCGGACATTGCGGTGGTGCTTGGTGCCGGTACCGGCCCGGGCGACACCTGTGGCTATACGCTTCGCCAGCGGGTGTTGGAGGGTGTGGCGCTTTTCAAAGCGCATCGGGCTAAACGGTTGCTGCTGACGGGACGCGCTCCGCGGGGAAAAACCAACCCGTATAAAAATGAGCCGCTGGCCATGCTGAAACTGACCCTGGCCCAGGGCGTGCCGGAAAAAGCCTTAATCGTGGACTATCACGGAAACAACACGCGCTACAGCGCGTACAATACTGCGGCACTGGTGAAAGCGGGACATTGGCATAAGGTGATCGCGGTAAGTTCGGATTACCATTTACCGCGCACCAGCCTGGCCTTTCGACAACTGGGCGTGCATGTCTGGACAGTTGCGGCCCGTCGCGGCATCTGGCAGGAAACCAATCCGTGGGCGGTCGTGCGGGAACTGGTCGGTTACCCTGTCTATTGGCTGGATCAGAATTATCACCGTCCGGGGCGTATACCATGACATTGAAACAACCGTATCTCCGCGTGATGAAATCCAGCCGCACGTTACAGGTGCTTGACGGCGGAACACTCATTAAAAGTTATGGCTGTATCACCGGTTCCAATTCGGGTGATAAACAAACCGAAGGAGACCGCAAAACTCCGGAAGGGCGGTTTCAAATTGTCTTCAAAAATCCCCACAGCAAGTTTCATCTATCACTGGGATTGGATTATCCCAACCGAGAAGATGCCGATCGCGGCCTGGCGCAGGGCTTGCTTTCCACGGAGTTGTACAACCAACTGATCCATGATCTGCAACATGGCGACATGGCGGATGAACAGGTACAAAACCGCGTCTGGAAAACCCCCTTAGGCGGCGAAATATTCATCCACGGCTGCGCCGAAGGCCGCACCGGCACCGCCGGCTGCGTTGCACTAACCAACCCTGACATAACCGAACTCTACGCATTATGTCCGGTAGGGACAATCGTGGAAATCAGCACGTAGGTTGTAGGACGGGAGGAGAACGCAGGAGTTAGGAGTTAGGAGTTAGAATAACGGCAGGCGAGCCGGTGGGTTTATCCCACCGGTAATGTTAGCCGGCACATTTAATGTGCCGGGGGCCCGCCAGAAAATCTGTGCAATCCCGGAAATCTGTGGGTCTTTCTTCCGTTCCCATCCGACGCCAGCGGTTTTCCTCTGCCGGCTGCGACGGACCGATGCTGATCATTTCAGCAGATCCCATTTCCGCGGCGAACTCAACGCTGCCGCATTGAGCTACGGGTATGTTGCGCGGGATGGGGGTGCACGAGGCGGTCATGCGAAATATTTGCGGTCCCGCGTGGCGAATTTGAGATTTGTCGGCAGGGCGTTAAGATTAGTTGCTTGGGAGCCTGTGTGGGTGAGAGTCGCAATCCGGCGATTATTCGCACAGGCTTCTGGCAGAGGAATTGGATAATGCCGGAATTGCAAACGCCTGTGAACACTGGATCCCAGGATTTAATTACGTCCGTAGATCAATTGCGCGATGTATTGCCTGCCATTACCGATGCCATGGCTGCGACTATGACGGCGATTGCCCAACGGTACACCTTCCGGTTGCCGCGATTTTATGCTGAAAAGATTCTTCTTAATGATGTGAATGATCCGCTATGGGATCTGGCGTTGCCTAATGAGGGGGAGCTAAGCGATACCGGTGAAGAACGCTGGGATGCCTTTCAACTTGCGGATCGGGCTGTCAATCATCCGCGCTGGATTCAGAAATATCGTTATGAAGCGCTTCTGCGGGTAACGGATTTCTGCAGCGGGCTGTGCCGATACTGTTATTTGAAGAATAGAGATGTTACGCCGGGGCGAATATCGCATCAGGAAATTGATGCGATGTTTGATCAGGCGGAACACTCGCCGGGGCGAAGAGAATTGCGTGAGATTATTTTAAGCGGTGGTGATCCTCTGGCGGTTCCACCAGCGGTGCTTGAGCACGTGGCCCTGCGGATGCAGCGGCTCAATAAAACCGTAGCACGCCGCATAACCGTTACCATTCACACCCGTGAGCCGGTCTGGTATCCGCAGCGGATAATGGGTAACACGGCCTTGCACCAGGCTTTGAAAAAATTATCGCCGTCCTCGTATATTCTGCACGTGGTGCATCCGCGCGAAGTCACAACCGAATTGCACCAGGCGATGCTGGCGCTGACGGAACTGGCGGAGTCCCGTCGGCCTCTGATGATGGCGCAGCATCCGCTGTTTCGGGGGATTAACAGTGACGGGTCAATAATTACAGATATGTATGACCGTATGGATTCAGGTCCGGTGGTGTTCAAGCCCTATTATCTGATTCATCCATTCCCTGATGGCACCTTGCCCCAGCATCGGCTGACGTTACCGGAAAGTCAGAAGATTCTGCGGGATCTGGCGTCCGCGCCCGGCACGCGTGTGCCTTTGCTGACCATCCCGACCCCCATGGGCAAATGCGTCATTGGCCCGTATGAGCAATTGGTTGATCGCGGCGGCTATTATCTTCTCCATACCAAAGACGGTGTGCCCGTGCAGTACGCCATTTCCCCGCACTATGATCCCGCTGAATCCCGAGTGCACATTCCGATTATGCCGGAAGTGCATCCCAGGGCGCTTGCGTTAAAGACCCTTTAACGCGGTGTTCACCGGGGAAGAACCGCCTCTGGATCAAGGCCGAGCAGTTTTAATCGAAGCAATGTTAACGCCATCTGACTGCTGCGCAGGCGAATGCTTTGGCGGTCGCCGGGGAATTGGCAGCTTCGTACATATACATCATCACCACCGTTCGGCCCGGCAATGGCGATATAAACCAGCCCCACGGGATTTTTCAGGTCATCGTTGGCCGGCCCCGCATTGCCCGTAACCGCAATGGCCCAATGTGCTTCCGCCCGGCGCCGGGCCTGTTGTGCCATGGCGGCGGCCACTTCGCGGCTGACGGCTCCGTATGTTTTAATGAGTTCCGGATCAACGCCAAGTTCCGCCGCTTTGCTTTCGTCGCTGTACGTGACCCAGCCGCGCTTAAAACATGCGGAACTTCCAGGAACATTCGTCAACATCATCGCGACCCATCCGCCGGTGCAGCTTTCCGCGGTGGTGACAGTTCTGCCCTGTTGCAGCAGGTTCTGCACCACAACCTCTTCGAGGGTGACCTGATCGGTGGAGAAAATCAGCTCGCCGAGTCTATGGCGTACAATTTCGGCTTTTTCAGTGATCATTGTGTGGACTTCCGCGGGTTGCCCCATGGCGTAGATGCGAACGGAAACAATGCCGTCGTGAACGGTTGTGCCGACGGATGGATTAGTTCCGCGCTTCATGAGGTCGGCAAGGCGCGAACCGATCCAGGATTCGCCGGCACCGCAGATATTAAGTGCCATGATCCGCCGTACCACACCGCCTCCTGCCGCTTGCAGCAACGGCTTAAAGGATAGTTCAAACATGGCCTTCATTTCCCTGGGCACGCCGGGCATGACAAATATCTGCGTTTTACCCAGGCGGGCCATAATTCCCGGAGCTGTACCACAGGAATTGCTGATGCAGGACGCGGAAAGCGGTCGCATCGCCTGCAGGCGATTGTTTTCTGTCATGGTCCGATTGATCCGCTTAAAAAACGTCTCCAGATCAGCCATGGCAGCCTGATCCTGTACCAGAGGCTCACCCAGTGCGTCCGCCACACTGGAACGCGTGAGGTCATCTTCCGTAGGGCCTAATCCACCGGAAATCAGCAGAATATCGCATAGAGCGGCACTATGGTGAATTGCGGCAACAATAGCGGCCCGTTGATCGCCCACAGTCAGTTGCAGTGGACAACTGATTCCAAGGTCCGCCAGTTGCCTTCCCAGCCAGGCGGCATTGCTGTTAATGGTTAGTCCGGAGGTAAGTTCGTCACCAATCGAAATAATAATCGCATTCATGATTTCTGTGCCTTTGCTGTCAGTGGGTGAATTGTCGCCAATTATAAGCTCTTGGCAAACCGGATTTTAATTTGCGGCCCGCAATGGGGTACAATGGTAATGGTGCGTAGGGCTACCAACCCCATTGGTTTGCGGACAAACTTTTTTGCTTCGCGTTGCCGGGCTACTGGTGGTACCATAATTTATTGTTTAGCGCTGCCCTACGTTAAATGAGGAATTTTTTTTGCAAAACGAATCCAATGCGTATGAGCACCATTTTGATATTCTCCATAACATGCAGGATCTTGTGCAGGAGAATCTCATTTATCTCTCCCCGGTAGATAAAGCGTGGCAACCCACCGATTATTTACCGGATTTCACAGCCGACAACTGGGCCCAGCAGGCGCAGGATTTCCGTGTTCCCGCGCAATGCTTATCCGATGAAGCGCTGGTGGTGCTGGTAGGGGACATGGTCACCGAAGAGGCTCTGCCAAGTTATTCTGTTTCTCTGAATCTTATAGCGCGGGATTATGAGGGGACCACGCCCAAGCCCTGGGCCAAATGGATGCGCGCCTGGAGTGCGGAGGAAAACCGCCATGGCGATCTGCTCAATGCTTATTTGCGTCTCACCGGACGGATAGATATGCGCAGCGTTGAACTGACCATTCATCATCTGATCGCCAATGGCTTTAATCCAAGGGCCTATCCCGATCCTTATAACGGGCTGATTTACACGTCATTTCAGGAGCGTGCCACGCGCATTTCCCATAGCAATGTGGCCAAACTGGCGACCGCACAAGGCGATGCGAATCTTGCAAAAATCTGCCTGCGTATTTCCGGCGATGAGGCGCGCCATGAAGCGTTTTATACGCTTATGGCCGGAAAAGTCATGGAGGTTGATCCGGAAGGCGGTATCCTGGCGTTCCGTGAAATGATGCGCGGGCTGATCGCCATGCCGGGCCGATTAATGTACGACGGGAAAGATGCGGATCTCTTTGATCATTTTGCGGTTGTCGCCCAGCGCCTGGGGGTTTATACCGTCCATGATTATGCCGCCATTATCCAGCATCTTGTCAAAACATGGGACATCGCTTCGCGCTCGGTTTCCGGTGCCGCGGCTAAAGCGCAGGAATATCTCTGTAAGCAGGCGGATCGCTACATCAGTCATGCTGATCGCATTGCTGAATTCCAGCGCGGCCTGCCGCCGGTAGCCTTCAGTTGGATCCACGGACGATCAGTTTAAATGGATGCAAGCCGGAAATCTGTTTCATGGACCATCGGTGAACTGCTGCAGTGGACAACCGCGTTTTTCACCCGAAACGGCATTGATGAAGCTCGTCTTTCCGCCGAATTGCTGCTGGCCCACGCCCTGGGTTGCACGCGCATGGCGCTTTACACCCGCTTTGAACAAACCCCGCCGCCGGATCAGGTGGCGGCCTTCCGCGAGATGGTAAAAAAACGCAAAGATCACACCCCGGTACCCTATCTGATTGGTAAGGCCTGGTTCTATTCTCTGGAATTTGCGGTAACGCCGGATGTGCTGATTCCGCGGCCCGATACCGAAACCCTCGTGGAGCAGGTGATTCGTCTGGCCCGAATGACCCCCGCATGGGAGGCACCGGAAATATTGGATTTGTGCACCGGCAGCGGATGTATCGCCATTGCTCTGGCTAAAAATCTGCCTGCGGCCCGACTCACGGCATCAGATATCAGCCCTGCGGCTTTACGGATTGCGGAAAACAATGCCGCTGCCCATGAACTTAGCGCCCGAATCCGCTTTATTTCAGGGGATTTATTTCAACCCATTGCCGCGATGTCTCCACCGGTAATGTTTCATGCCATTGTCTGTAATCCACCCTACATTGTCGCGGATAAAATTGCCGGGCTTATGCCGGAGGTTTCCCGCCATGAACCGCAGTTGGCATTAAATGGTGGGGCGGATGGACTGGCGTTTTATCATCGCCTGGCAACGCACGCGGGAGAATATTTACTTCCCGATGGTGCATTGATGGTTGAAACGGCGTTTGACCAAACCGCAGATGTTCAGAAAATTTTCCTGGCGCAAGGCGTCTTTCATGACAGCCGGATCATCCGCGACACGGCCGGCCATTCGCGATGCGTACTGGTGCGAAAAGCCGGTGCCGGGTAATATTCGCGCTTACCGATTGAGCTTGTAGCTTGGATAAAGTATATGGCCGTTGATTATTGTCGTTTTCCCGCAGATTTCACGTGGGGTGTTGCTACCGCAGCGTATCAGATTGAAGGTGCTGTCGCAGAGGATGGCCGCGGCCCGTCTGTATGGGATACCTTTTGTCTGCGGCCAGGCGCGGTTTTCTCCGGGCAATCCGGTGCGCAAGCTTGTGATCATTATCATTTGTATCGGCAGGATGTCGCCTTGATGAAAGCCATGGGCGTTAAAGCGTATCGCTTTTCCGCGTCATGGCCGAGAATATTTCCCGAAGGAACCGGGGCGGTTAATGAAAAGGGCCTCGATTTTTACAAACGGCTGCTGGATGAACTTCGCGCTGCCGGGATTCAGCCCTGGATGACGCTGATGCATTGGGACCTGCCGCAGGCCCTGGAAAATCGGTATGGGGGTTGGGAGTCCCGGCAATGCGCAATTGATTTTGCCACGTACGCCGGATATATGGCTCGGCATCTCGGCGACCGCCTGGAAGGAATCTTCACCATCAATGAATTTGTCTGCTTTCTGGATAAAGCCTACGGCTTTTCCGATGAGCCATTTGCCCCCGGCAAGCAAACATCCATCAAGGTGTTGAATCAGGCGCGACACCATGCGGTGCTGGGCCATGGAATGGCTGTGCAGGCCATCAACGCGGCCGGCAAATGCCGGGTTGGATTGGCGGAAAACATCCCTAATTGCGCGCCGATTCTTGAAACTCCCGAACATATCCACGCTACGCGCAACGCACTGCGTGAACGCACGGGAATGTTTCTCATGCCGATTTTAGAAGGTGCCTATCATCCGGCCTATCTGGAATCGCAGGGGGCCGACGCACCTGTATTTACAGATGAAGATATGACAATAATTTCATCGCCTATAGATTTTGTCGGGCTGAATCTTTATGCCCCCACGTATATCCGGCATGATCCGTCCAAACCCTGCCAATGGAGCGAGGTTCAGTGCGACCCGCATTATCCCCGTATGCACATGCCATGGTTGACCATCGGCCCGTCGATTACCTATTGGGGGCCGCGGCTGGTTGCCGAGTTGTGGAACGTCAAGGCGATTTATATCACCGAAAACGGCTGTGCGTATCCAGATGCGCCCGATGCGGACAATAAAATATGGGACACCGCACGGGTGATGTATTTGCAGCAGCATCTGATTGGTGCGCACCGCGCGGTCAGTGAAGGGTATGGCCTCAAGGGCTATTTTCACTGGAGCCTGATGGATAATTTTGAATGGGCCTGTGGCTATTCCAAACGCTTCGGCCTGCATTACGTTAATTACCAGACCATGGAACGCATTCCAAAATTAAGCGCCGAATTTTATGCCAACGTCATCCGCCGGAACGCTCTGGGATAAAGGCCGCGTTGCGGGTTAGGACGCAGGAGTGAGGATTTAGGAGTTAGAATGCGGAGTCGCCAAGTGCGCTTGGCGAACAAAATAGCAGCGCCAGCGCTTCCAAAGCCTTCTAACTCCTAACTCCTGGATTCTTATGTCCTCGCCCCTCGATGAGTTTATCTTCGTGCGGTAAGATTCAGCCCATGGATGTATTACCCATTGATGCCTTTCTGCCGCAAATTATCGCGCTGTTGCCGCGACAGGGCGCGCTGGTGCTTACTGCAGAGCCGGGCGCGGGTAAAACCACGCGCGTTCCTCCGGCCTTGCTGGAGCCTGGCATTCTCCCGGCTCATGCCCCGCGCATTGTGGTACTCCAGCCGCGGCGCATTGCGGCCAAGGCTGTCGCAGCGCGTATTGCCCAGGAGCGCGGTTGGACGCTGGGTCATCAGGTCGGCTATCAGGTGCGGATGGAAAAACTGCTGCGTGCGGATACCGCGTTGCGGATCATGACGGAGGGAATTCTGGCGCGGCAACTTTTAGATGATCCATCCCTGGAAAATGTCGGTGCCGTGATTTTAGATGAATTTCACGAACGCAGTATTCACAGTGATCTGACATTGGCCATGCTCCGGCAGGTGCAGCGGACCATTCGTCCGGACCTGCTGATTTTGGTCATGTCCGCCACGCTTGATGCGCAGAAAGTCGCTGATTACCTGGATCACGCGCCCGTGCTTAGTGTGCCGGGCCGGCTCTATCCTGTGCGAACGATCTACCAGCCCGGAAGTGATGGTCGATTGGAAGATCGTGTGATGTCTGCGGTGCGTACGGCGCTGGAACTGGAAAATACCGGACATATTCTGGTATTTCTGCCGGGGGCCATGGAAATCACCCGCTGTGCCGCCGCAGCCAAAGCGTCATGGGCGAACCATGCGATAGGCACCTTGTATGGTTCCATGCCGCTGGATGCTCAAATCAACGTACTGAAAGCAGGCGCCCAGCGCAAGATTATATTTTCCACCAATATCGCCGAAACCTCATTAACCATTGATGGCGTTCGCGTGGTCATTGATTCCGGCCTGGTGCGGCAGGCCAGTCTCGATGCCCAGCGCGGCGTGGATCGACTGGACTTAGTTCAGATCAGCAAAGCCTCCGCTGATCAACGCCAGGGCCGCGCTGGACGAACCGCACCCGGGTTGTGCATCAGACTATGGCCGGAATTGCAAACCAAGCACCTCCGCGATTTTGAAATTCCTGAAATAAAGCGTGTCGATTTGGCGCAAAGTATCTTGACGCTCTACGCCTGGGATCGCCACGGCCCGCAGGGCTTTGATTTTTTTGACGCTCCACCGGAGCAGCGCATCGAATCCGCAGTGGAATTGCTGCGTGAATTAGGTGCCCTGGAGCTGATCTTAGATGGTTTGCGCCTCACTGCACTTGGGAAAAAATTGCTGGAATTGCCCCTGCATCCGCGTCTGGGGCGGTTGATGCTTTCGGCCATGCAATGCGGCAAAGGGGCTTTAGGCTCCGTGCTGGCGGCCTTAATTTCCGAGCGGGATATTGTATCGTCACGCCGGGATCAGCGTGGGGCAGGTGCGGGCGACTCTGATGTTTTAATCAGGGTCATAGCCTTGGCGGAGGCTGGTGCTTATAGCGGCTCCACGACGATTGACGCGGCAGGAGCCTCCCGGGTGCGGGCGGTGGCGGATTCGTTGGGCCGGCTGATTGGTTCAAAAATAGATTTCACCCGCGTTGCGGCGCACGCGGACTGGGCAACAATCGGTGAATTACTGTTGCAGGCGTATCCCGAACGGGTATGCCGCCGGAGGGAAACCGATGCGATGCGGGCCGTGATGGTCGGTGGAGGGGGTGTGCGCATGGGGCCGGGTTCCGTGGTACTGGGCGCACCATTATTTGTCGCAGTGGATATTGCGGCATCAAACAGTTCCGGCGAGGCGCTGGTGCATATTGCATCGGCGATTACGCGTGAGCAATTGGCACGCCTCTATCCCCACGCCATTCGGGAGGAAAAAAACATAGAAATTGTGGACGGCCGGGTATTGGCTTACCGCAAAGTATTGTACCGTGATCTGGTGTTGGAGCAGTTCGCGGATTCGCAGCCTGATCCGGAAGAATTTCAGAAAGCGGCGGCAGCCTATATCGCCCAGCATCTGCCGGATTTTATGCAACGCCATGCGGCACTGCGCCGTTTATCGGGGCGACTGGCCATGCTGCGAAAAGCTATGCCGGAAAAGCTTATCCCTGCACTAAGCCCCGGGGACCTGCTGCCATTACTGGAATCCGGCTCGCTGAATGCGGGGGAATTGCGGAAATTGATCGCTGGAGAGGGGCTGGCTGCGGCCATTGAATCAAATTTGGACTACGCCGTAACGCGCCTGCTGGCGGAGGCAGCCCCTTCAGACCTTGCCTTGCCCAATGGTCGCTCTGCGGAGCTTGACTATCGTGACGATGGCACGCCCGTGCTGTCGGTACGCCTGCAGGATTTATTTGGCTTTCAAGATACGCCCCGAATCGCCGGCGGCCGGGTGCCGGTGCTGCTGGAAATTCTGGGCCCTAACCATCGGCCCGTGCAGATTACCCATGATTTAGCCGGTTTCTGGGCCGGCAGTTACGCGCTGGTGCGAAAAGATTTGCGGGCGCGGTATCCTAAACATGCGTGGCCGGAAAATCCGGCGCAGGCTCAACCGATTCTGCGGCGCGATCGCAGAAAATAAAGCGGCACTCCGCCTGCCAGCAATACAACGCGTTTCCGAAGCATACAATAGTTAGTTCGTTTTTGGAGCAACGGTCATGAAAGCATGGTTACTGGAAAAACTCGGCGGTTTGGAGAATCTGCATTTGGGCGATGCAGCCGAGCCGGTATGCGGTGCGCATGACGTGGTGCTGGAAGTGCAGTATGCGGCATTAAATCCTGCGGATCGTTATTTGGCCGAGGGGCAATACCCGGCGCGGCCCGCGCTTCCGCACATTCTGGGCCGCGACGCCGTGGGCCGCATCAGCCAAACCGGTTCGACTGTTACCGACTGGAAGCCCGGAGATCATGCACTGATTATTCGTGGGCCGGTAGGTGTGGAACAGGCCGGGACTTTTGCCCAGAGGGTGACGGTTCCAGCGGACAGTCTGGCGGCCCTGCCCGACGGCTGGACACCGCAGCAGTGTGCCGGAGCGTCTTTGGTGTATCTGACAGCCTGGCAGGCGCTGACGCAATGGGGAGACTTGCCGCCGTCCGTCGTATTGATAACCGGTGCCAGCGGCGGCGTTGGCGTCGGCAGCGTGCAACTGGCCTGCGCTCTGGGCCATACGGTTGTCGCATTTTCCCGCAGTGAGGAAAAGCGGGCGCGGCTTTCTGAACTCGGTGCGAAAATCACACTGGATCCCGCGGACACCCAATGGCGAAAAAAACTTCTGAAACTGTTGGGGGATAAACGCGTGGACCTGGTGGTGGAAAATATTGGGGGAGCAGCCTTTTCCGAACTCCTGGACGTGATGGCCATGTGGGGAAAACTAAGCGTGGTAGGGCGGTTGGCCGGGCCGGTCCCGCAATTTAACACCGCCAGTCTTTTCTTTCGGCGTTTGCGGATCGGCGGCGTGGCGGCTGGCAGTTTTACAGCCCAGGAAGCCCAAGCCGCATGGCGTGAAGCGCTGAAGCTTCTAAAGATCCATGACCACCGCCCGTTGGTCGATTCGGTATTTGAATTTGACCAGTTGCCGCAGGCCTTTGAGCGTCTGGCCAGAGGGCCTATGGGGAAAGTTCTGCTGAATGTTGCGGGGTAGCCAAGCCCGGTTCAGCCAAGCCCGGTTCGCTTACGCCCTTGGCTTCACCCGTTAAAATCGTCGCATGAAGGTCCACTTCCCGGTGCGCGTAAACCCGGCCGGACCAGACGCTGCCACCGCGGATATAATAATCCCACATGCTCGCTGCGAGCACGCCGATGCAGAAGAGCATTCCCAGCGGCATAAACAGCGGCGATCCGGGCTTTTGGCAGGTGATGCGGCGCAGCCGTTCAAAATGGGCAAAAAACAGGATATTAACCAGCAAAGCCAGCATCAGCGCCACCGCCCATGCCGGCACCGGCGCTAACACAATCGCCATAATCGCCAAAATTAAATACACTGGTACCAACACGCCCCCCAGCATAATCACCAGTGTCGTGAGAAATGCAATGATCGGGTTGCAGCGCAAACCGGCATAAGCATTTTTTTTCAGTCCGCAAAACGTATCCCTTAAACCTTCATACATGCGGCCGCTTAACAATTCGCGCGTGCCGACGGTAAACACCGTAAGTCCCATCGCCCGTGCCTGTGTTCCCAACGCCAGATCTTCCACCAATTGCCGGTGAATAGCCGCATGACCTCCTATGGAGTTATAAGCACGTGTGCGAAACAGCATATAAGCACCACCGGTCAAAGGTGACGGATTTTGCGGATCATTGGATTTGTAAAGCGGTGCCAGGGTCAATAGTGCATGCTGGGCCATGAGCATGACCGATTGCTCAATCAACCCCCCGGTTTCCATCCGCGGCAGTAAACTCAGCAGGTCAATATTGCGATGATGCTGAAGCTGGACCATTTTTCGCAGGGATTGTGGATGATGCCGGATATCGGAATCGGTAAACAGCACCAGTTCTCCATCAATCTCATCCACCGCCTGTTGAATGGCCCAGACCTTACCGCCCCAGTCCTTCGGGGGGCTTTGATGATGATGAAGCACCCGCAAATGCGGGTAACGGGCCGCAAGTTCGCGGCAGATAGCTGCGGTATTATCCGTGGATTGGTCGTCCACAAATATGACCTGGTAATCGGGATAATCGAGTTCGCACAAAGAACTTAGTGTGTCGCGCAAAACGTGGCCCTCATTGCGGCCCGGAGCGATAATCGTCACTTTCGGCCACACGCTGGGATCACCTCTGTACTCCGCCGGTGCGTCATCGGGCGCGACCAGTGAATTAAACGCGTCCGGGGAAGTATCGGTATCGCAATTAAAGCGGGTCATCGTGCGCATAGCCTTGGAATAACTTACGCGCGCCCAAATACCCACCAGCGCCGCCAGCCATATACACAATATCCACGCTATCATCTGCATGCATGCCTTTCTTATAGAATTTCGTCTTCCGCCATCCTGTACGCAGCGGCCGAAGCATCGGATGAAATCCCGCAGGAGCAACGCGATTAAAGCCGATCTAAGGCGTCCAACTCCGCCACACTGGCCCGGCCCTGAATGAATCTCTGCACTTCCGGGTCAGGGCAATTACGAATCTCATCCGCCGTACCGCGATATACAATTTTCCCGTGCAGCAGCATGACAATATGATCGGCTACCTTAAAGGCGCTGGCCATATCATGGGTAACAACAATCCCGGTAACTTTGAACTGTTTCTGCAGCTTCAGGATCAATTCATTGATGACATCTGAACGAATGGGATCCAATCCGGTGGTGGGTTCATCGTACAGCAGGACTTCCGGATTCATGGACATCGCCCGCGCTAACGCCACACGTTTGCGCTGGCCGCCGGAAAGATCTCCGGGCATTTTTCTTTCGCTGCCGGCCAAGCCGACGATGGAGAGTTTTTCGTGAATGGTTTCGGTGATCTGTAATTCAGTAAAGCCCCCTTCCTGGCGCAGTGGAAAGGCAATATTTTCTCCCACATCCATGGAATCAAACAGGGCACTTTGCTGGAACAAAAATCCAAATCGCTTGCGAATAGGCTCGAATTCTTTTTCCGGCAGATTGTCAATTCGCTGCCCATGAAAATAGACTTTTCCGGAGTCAGGCCTAAGCAATCCGACAATATGTTTCAGCAGCACGGATTTGCCCGTGCCGGACGGCCCGATGACCACGGTCGTCCGATCGGCCGGGACATCAAGGTCCAGTCCGTTAAGTACCACCAGCGATCCGAATCGTTTATGGACATTCTCAAAACGAATCACGGGTCCATCAGGGGAATTCTCGGAAGTTATGGGCATAAGCAATAAACTCACAGGATGCTGGGTTGGTTGGGCCACAGCATGATATAAATATTATTAAGCATGACCGCAAGAATGAAATTGGCCAGCAGAATGACACAGAATCCGGCGACAAAGCCCTCCGTGCACGCCCGGCCCACACCGCGGGCACCGTTACCGCAACGGAATCCCTTGTAACAGGCAATTGTGGATATGACCAGACCAAAGAAAAAAGCCTTGATAAGTCCGACAAGAACTGTGAACATATCCATCCCCGTCTGTGCATAATGCCAGAACGGATAATTCCGCACGCCTTCGACTCCCACGCAAATAAGCCAGCCGCCCAAAATCCCGATTGAATCACTAAATACGGTCAGCACCGGAGTCATAATAATGCACGCCAGCACCCGCGGCACCACCAGTGTCCGCACCGGGTCTGCCGCCATAACGCGCAGGGCGTCAATTTGTTCCGTTACGCGCATGGTTCCCAGCTCTGCAGTCATGGATCCGCCCAAGCGGCCCGCGAGCATCACGGCCGTAAGCACCGGCCCGATTTGCTTGACCACGCTGATAACAATAACCGAGCCAACACGATTGCCCGCACCGATAGCCTTGAATTGCGGATAGGCCTCCACCGCCAGGACCGCTCCGATAAAGCCGCCGCCCAGCATAACCACCGGAATCGACAGCGTTCCCATTTCATACATCTGTATAAACAGCTCGCGGATCGTGCGGCGGTTCAAGCCGGTAAATATGCCGTAAATAATGGAGAAAAGGAAACATCCAAAGTCGCCCATGATCTGAACGGCATTGACCGTCCATCCACCGATGACCGCTAAAAAGCCGGTGATCGGATTGGTAACTCGCCGGCGCGAGGTCTGATTTTGTTCCATCGTAAGTATCTCTAAAAGCCCATAATCCCAGTCGCGCTTCCGCCACGGACGCTCATCCGTCTGGGTATTGTATACGTGCAGGGGCCGGACAGGGTAATGGTTCACTTAAATTATTGGTAACACTCCACGGCAACAGAAACACTATGAAGGTATGCTGCGGTGGATATCGGCCAGCGGACAGCCTCTGCTGGTCGGTCTGCTGGTCGGCATTATCAAATATATCCGTCACGGATACAATGGTCCCGCGATGGATCAGTTACAGCATATAACGCGGTGGAAAACGGAAATGGTTGCAACCGCGGCTAAGCCGTACCGGGCGGCCGGGCGTTTCGCCTGGCACTTTGCGCGTGGCAAACTCGGTGGTGATCCGGCTTTTTTCGGATTGTTACAGAACGGGCTGATACCTGCGAAATCACGCATCCTGGATTTAGGTTGCGGGCAGGGGTTGCTGGCGGCGTGGTTGGCGGCGGCTGACGTTGCATCCTCCGCCGGTAACTGGCCGCAGGAATTTCCGCCGGCTCCCCAAGTCGCTACCTACCGCGGAATTGAGCTTATGCCGCGGGATGCGCAGCGGGCGAAAGTCGTTACAGGCAATGGCATATCCGTGGAGCAGGGCGATATTCGCACGGCCGACTTCGCCAGCGCGGACGTAGTAGTGATTTTGGATGTGTTGCATTATATGCCGCTTTCAGCGCAGGACGACGTTCTTAACCGCGTGCGCCGGGCACTGGAGCCTGCGGGCACATTGCTCCTGCGCATCGGCGATTCCGCCGGCGGTTGGCCGTTTCACCTTAGTAATTACGTAGACTCCGTCGTCGCTATCGCCCGCGGTCACAAACCGGGGCGCTTACATTGCCGAACGCTAAGTCAATGGAAAAGCGATCTGGAAAATCTGGGATTTGCCGTGACCACTATTCCGATGAGCCAGGGCACCCCCTTCGCCAACGTGTTGCTGGTAGGAAAACTCGGCGGCGCGGCGGTGTAACGATTTCCTCTTTTCGAGAGAATTTCGATTGCTTTCCATTCCCTCAGGGGTAAAATTCATTCATATTTAAGTCTTGTAGCAGCCCTGAAAGTCTGAAAGACCGCAATGCCATCAGCGGAACCGATGAATCAGGAAAAAGGACGAGCGATGGTCGTTCCATCTACCGAGATATGTGACCACTGCGGCCACGTTATCCGCCAATCTCATTCCTGTTATTGGCATTGCCGCACCGGGCGCGTAAACTATATCCCCTTGAGCTTTGACCAGCCCCAAGGGTTTTAGCGGGATCGGTCATGACGTTGTTGGCTCATCGGATATTTTGCGCAGGAGTATTTTGAATGGTTAATCGTCCCCGCAGCCCGGAAGTGACTGAAGGTTTTGATCGTGCGCCGCAACGGGCGTTTTTTCGTTCCATGGGGCTTACCGACGCGGATATTCATCAGCCGTGGGTGGGCGTTGCCAGTACATGGAATCAAGCCACGCCCTGCAACATTACCCTGGATCGACAGGCTCGGGCGGCGGCTGCAGGGGTCAAATCCGCCGGCGGCACGCCGCGGGAATTTGTGACCATCGCGGTATCTGACGGTATTGCCATGGGGCATGAAGGCATGAAGGCGTCGCTGGTTTCCCGTGACGTCATCGCGGATTCCATTGAACTTATGATGCACGCTCACCGTTATGACGCGCTGGTGGGACTGGCCGGCTGTGATAAATCCCTGCCGGGAACACTTATGGCCCTGGCTCGATTAAATTTGCCCGGGATATTTATTTATGGCGGCACCATTCTTCCGGGAAAATTCAAGGGGAAAGATGTAACAATTGTAGATGTCTACGAGGGTGTCGGTGCGCATGCCGCCGGCAAAATGACCGATGCGGAATTATACGAACTCGAATGCAACGCCTGCCCGTCGGCGGGATCCTGCGGCGGACAATTTACAGCCAATACCATGGCGTGTGTCGCCGAGGCCATGGGTATGGCCCTGCCGGGGTCCGGTTCCCCGCCGGCGGTGGAGCTTTCACGCGATGAATTTTGTCAGGCGGCGGGGCGGCAGGTTCTGCAGCTTCTGGAGAAAAACATCCGCCCCAGTGACATCATTACGCGCGAAGCCCTGGAAAATGCTGTGGCCATCGGCGCAGCCACCGGCGGCAGCACCAATATCTGTCTCCATCTGCCGGCCATAGCGCATGAAGCCGGCCTGAAATTGACCCTGGATGATATTGAGCGCATCAGCCGGCGCACGCCTACTGTCGCCGATCTTAAACCCGGCGGTAAGTATGTGGCTCTGGATGTTTACCGCGTAGGCGGTATTCCCGTGATTCTCAAAGTCCTGTTGGATGCAGGTCTTATTCATGGCGACTGTATGACCGTTACCGGTAAAACCATGCGCGAAAATCTCAAAGATGTGGTGCTGCCGGGCGGCCAGGATGTGGTTGTCCCCGTGGAAAAGGCCATCAGCCCCAATGGCGGTCTGAGAATTCTCAAGGGAAATCTGGCGACGGAAGGCTGCGTCATAAAAATCACGGGCGTGAAAAAGTTGCTGCATCGCGGCCCCGCCAGGTGTTTTGATTCTGAACAAGAGGCCATGAAGGCTGTACAAGGCCTGCAAATTAAAAAAGGCGATGTGGTGATTATCCGCTACGAAGGGCCAAAGGGCGGCCCGGGTATGCGGGAAATGCTGGCCGTAACGGCTGCCATTGTCGGCCAAGGCCTGGGATATGACACCTGCCTGATTACCGACGGACGCTTCAGCGGCGGCACCCGCGGATTGTGCATCGGCCACGTCGGGCCCGAGGCGCAGGTGGGCGGCAATATTGCGCTGGTGCGCGATGGTGATATCGTCGCCGTGGACGCAGAAAAAGGCACGATAAACGTTGAACTCTCGGATGAAGAACTGGCTGTGCGGCGCAGAAGCTGGAAGCCTAAAACACCTCTTTATACCCGCGGGGCATTGGCAAAATATGCCAAAATGGTAGGGCCGGCCTGTGAAGGTGCCGTGACGCATTAAGTTTGCAATTAAAGCTCAGTGCTGCATCGCCATTGCGTGCGCCCGGTCTTACAGGCTTTCACGCGATATAGCGCGCTGTCCGCCTGGCGAAGTACCGCGTTTGATTCCGTGGAACCATCGGGGAACACGCAGTAGCCAATGCTGACCGAAACGCTTATGCATCGATTTCCCGGCAGGGAAAATGGTTCATCCAGAACCGCCCCGAGGCGCGTGAAGTAGGCCTTCGCATCCTCCGGGTTGCGCAAGTCCTCCAGAAGAATAACAAACTCATCACCGCCCAGGCGCAGGGCCGAATCCGTTTTACGCAAAGCGTTTTTAATTCGCCCGGCCAGGGCGCGCAGAAACGCATCACCGGCCGCGTGCCCGTAAGTGTCATTGATGAGTTTGAAGTCATTGACGTCCATCATAGATACGGCCATAAGTGTCTTTTGGCGCTGGGCGCGGGCTGCGGCCTTTTCAATAAAGCCATCAAGCGATGATCGATTGGGCAGGCCCGTAAGGGTATCATGTCCGGCCAGCCACGCCTGCTGTGTGAGTTCCTCATCCAATCGCGTGCGAAGGTCAATTTCATCCAGCGCATGGCCCAGCAAAAGTGCCACGCGCGATATCAGATTCCGCATCTCCTGATCAAATAAATTTTCATAACTGGAAATCAGCCCCATCACCGCCCAGATATGGCCCTTGCGGTTAATGGGCACGGCGGCGGCGGATTTTCCGCCAACGGACTGAACTACTTGATGATGCTTTCGCAGTTCAGGATCCGTGGCGTAATCAGTGACCCAGCAAAGTTGGTTTTCGCGCCAGGCTTGGGCCAGCAGGCTTTTGTCCTCTCCATCAGGTAAGGAAACACGGTGTTTTTGAATATCGTCGGCCCCTTTTCCCGCGATAGCGATATATTCAAAGACCCCGCTGCGGTTGGGCCGGGCGGCGGTGACGGTGACAAATAGTCCGCCGCGGGCCAGTTGATCAACGGTTTGGGTAAACAGCGTATTTTCATCCGGCGATTCAAGAATAATTTCTCCCTGCACGCTTAATGATTTATACAAACTGCTCAGGCGTTCCAGCCGGGATTTCATGTCCATTGAATCCAGCGCCCGCCCAAGCATTTGCGCGCAACTGGTCAGAAGATTCAGCATGTGCCGATCAAAAAAATCTTTATGGCCGGAAACCACTGTCAGCAGGCCCCATATAACGCCACCGCGATAGACCGGCGCAGTTGCTAACGCGTTGATGTTTCGGGATGCCGGTTCCCGGTTAAAACTCTTGGCGCGAGGGTCATTGGAATAATCATTGCTGTACTGCATGCTTTGGGTACGCCACGCTTCGGAGGATAACGTTTGCGTGTCATCAGTGACGGAAAAGGCGAACCCCTGCGTAATTTCTTCGCTCGCCAGTCCGGCACCATAACGATACCGCATAATTCCCGTCTCGTCGGGGCAGCCGATTCCCACCAGCAGAAAAGTTCCCTTGGCTACCAGAGTTTCACACGTGCCCTGCAACAACTGGTTTACATCCGGAGCGCTTAGAATAAATTTTGATTCTTCCACCATCGCCTGGTACAAGCTGTTAAGCCGCTCCAGCGCCACCGACCGGTCTTTCAGACGGTCGAAGAGATTGCGTCGCTCCAGCGCCCGCCCGATCAGCATGGCGCTGGTGGAAAGCAATTGCAGCATATCGTCATCAAAGAAATCTTCCTTGTGGCTGATGACGCCCAGCACGCCCCATATCGCATTATCAACGACAATGGGAATGGATGCCCAGGCGTTGATATTCATTTTCCGGGCATTGGCCTGAAAACTTGACGTGCGAGGATCAGTCAGATAATGGTTGCTGACCTGAATTTTCCCGCTGCTCATGGCTTCCCCGGACAGCGTACCGGCACCCTGCTTTACTGAGCTACTGAACGTCTGAATTAGTTCCGCAGCCTGCCTGCCCGCCGCATGATGATAGCGCACCAGGCCATCGGCATCCGGTGAGCCGATGCCCACAATATCAAAAAATCCCGTGGCAATGAGCCGCTCGCAAATGCTGTTTAATAAACCGGGGCGATCGGTTGCCTCCACCAGCAATTGCTCTTGTTCCAGGAGCGCACGATAGATGCAGTTCATGCGGAATAAAGCCGATGGAAGCGGCTCCCTTGGGGTGGTCGGTGCGGAATTATCAGCCATCGTATAACTCATGTTACATCCATAGCTATTATCGGCCGAAATCGTAATAACTATTCACTGGATTATGCGATTATTGGCTTGACTGACTTGCCAAATTTACTCATGGCCACGAAAAATCGGTTGGACGCCGGCCAAACTACAAATATTCAGGTGTGGCAATTTTTCCGGGCACCCCGCACCAACGCGACCGGCGAGCCGCCGGGTTTATCCCGGTGGGCTTCAGCATTCCTGTGAAAAGACGGCTTTTTTACCCCGCCCGGAAAAATTGCCACGCCCAAATATTCAGGCCCCGGTGGCATGAGTTGACGTTTCCCCCGGTGTCGGCGAAAGTGAAGTATTATCGGCTGTGAGGATGGGCGATGGGCTTATTACCGCGCGACGGCGCTTATTTTGTTAAGCATTTGTGTGACTTGGGAAGACAGGTTCGTGCCGCAGCAATAACCGCTCGCCCGTCCGGTAACGCGCTAGGCACCCAGCCCCTCTCGCACGTGGCACGGGAAACTGCCGCCGACACTATTTATGACTTAGATACCCACATTGAACCCGTGCTGGAGGAATTTTGCCAAAAGTGGGGGCGCGAATTACCGCTGGTGCTTATTGCCGAGGGCATCGTGGATGAAAATGGTGCCGAGGGCGTCAAATGCTTCCCGCACGGGATTCAGCCGGCAGAGGCGGCATTTCGCCTGATTGTTGACCCCATAGACGGCACGCGCGGACTCATGTACGACAAACGCTCCGGCTGGCTTCTGGCGGGTATAGCCCCCAATAACGGTGATACCACACGCCTATCGGATATTGTCGCAGCGGTTCAGGTGGAAATTCCCACCAGCAAACAAAATAAGTCCGATGTGCTGTGGGCCGTGCGGGGGCAGGGCGCAGCGGCCCAGCGGGAGGATTTGTCCTCCGGTCAAACCACCCCTTTGGCGCTGCGCCCCAGCCGCGCGGTGGATCTGGCGCACGGGTTCGGGTCGGTGGTGAGTTTTTTCCCCGGTACAAAACTTCTGGCGGCGGAATTAATGGAAACCATTTCCCTGCATGGTGGCGGCGGAAACGATCCGGGGAGGCCGCTGGTATTCGATGATCAATATATCTCTACCGGCGGCCAGCTCTACGAAGTGATGATCGGACATGACCGATTTGTGGCGGACGTGCGTCCCTATTTTTATCACGTCACGCATCAGCCTGCAGGCCTTTGCGCCCATGCCTATGATTTATGCGCCATGCTGATCGCCCAGGAAGCCGGTGTGATAGTATCCAACGCCTTGGGCCAGCCGGTCGATGGAGTATTGGATGTTACCACGCCGGTAGCCTGGGCGGCTTATGCCAATGAGCACTTGTATAAGCGCATTGAACCGGTGAGTGTAAAATTTTTTGCGGACCGCGGCTTGTTGCCGACGTGACGATTGGAGGTTTTCATGCAAGTAGTCATTATTACCGGCGGCGGCAGCGGCATCGGGGCCGCCACCGCGCAAAAACTCCTGGCACGCGGTGACTGTGTGCTGATTGCGGGGCGGGATGGTGAAAAACTAAACGCTCTGGCCAAAGCCCACACGGGCTTGCCCGGAGACATTGCCTGCTGCCCGGCGGATGTCAGTAAACCGGAAGATGTGCAACGGATTATTAACCATGCGGTGCAGTGGAAGGGACGCATTGACGCGGTTATCAATGGTGCAGGCGTAGCTCCCATGCTGCCAACGTTTGACATGACCAATGAACAATGGCGCGACATCATCGATATTAATTTGTCCTCGGTATTTTATATGACCCGGGCGGTCTGGCCGGTATTTGAAAAACAATTTGCCGCGTTGAAAGAAAGCGGAAAGTCCCCAGAAGAAGCAGGCGTCATTATCAACATTTCATCCCAGGCGGCGCGTGATCCGTTTGCCGGTTTGGCAGCCTACGGCGCGGCCAAAGCGGGCGTTAATTTATTAACCCGGGCGACAGCGCACGAGGGCCGGGATATCGGCGTGCGCGTGATCGCAATTGCACCGGGGGCCGTCGATACGCCCATGTTCCGTTCGTTGCCGATTGCGTCCAAGGTGCCCGCGCGGGATATTCTCAATCCAACTTCCCTCGCGGAAGCGATCCTTGCGGCAATCGATGGCGGCTTGCGGTATGCCAGCGGAGAGACGATTTACATCCATCGCAATTGTTTTTAGGAATAGTTCCACAAAATTGTGCCCCATCCTTTTAAGTCTGTGGATCGCGGCGTTATGCAGCCAGGGCCAGGGGGCGTGGCAATCATTCCGGGCCGGCGTCTGGGGCGCGGGTTTTCCGGACGAACTATTGTCTTAGCGCCGGCATTTATGCCGTCGATTTCGCAAATAGCCCGATAGGATATAAACCTGAACTTCGATTACAATTCTCCACTATGAAACGCTTTTATTCTATCGTGTTGAAATTGCTTCCGATAATTGCCCTGGCAGGGCCTCTGCTGGGTGTGTTGGCGGTTGCGCATGGGCGGGCGGGCGGAGGTGAGGGTTTTGGCGGCGGTGGCTTTGGAGGTGGTGATAACGGCGGCGGGGGCGGTGGCGGCGGTGGGATAATTATCTGGTGGATTGTTGAATATCTGGTGCTGGAGCATCCGGTCGTGGGGATTCCTGTACTGATTGTGGCAGGAATTTTATATTATAAAACGCACATTTCCGTCGCGGGATTTGTCCGCGACCAGCGCACCAATGCGGGCCTGACCGCGGTGGATGAAAACGCCGAAGCGCAAGCGGTGCAGGCGCTGCAGCAATCTGATCCGGCGTTTGATCTGCAGGCGTTTTATGGTCGTGTCAGTACCGCTTTTCTGAAAATTCAGGATGCCTGGTGCTCCCAAAATCTTCAAACCATCCGCCCCTTTATTTCAGATGGAACCCATGAACGCTTCGGGCTGCAATTCACCGAACAGAAACTGGATGCTCTGCGCGACCGCATGAAAAATATCGCGGTGCAGCAAATACAGATGGTGCAATTGATACATGACAATGTGTTTGATTCGGCAACCGTCTGCATCACCGCATCCGCAGTGGATCAAACGCTTTCCACCCAGACCGGTGCCGTGGTATCCGGATCAGGTGATGCGGAAGTGTTTACGGAATACTGGACTTTTCTGCGCCGACGCGGCGCTAAAACTCCCAATGGGGCGGGCCTGATTGAAGGCAACTGCCCCAATTGCGGCGCGGCCATTGAACTCAATGCCGGCTCGCAATGCCAAGCCTGCCACGCATTGTTACGCAGCGGCCAGTATGACTGGGTGCTGGCGGAAATAACCCAGGATTCCCAATGGCAACCGGAAACATCACGCGATACCCCCGGCGTGGCACAGTTGCAGACGCGCGACCCGAATTTCACGCTCGCCGGCCTGGAAGACCGCGTATCCGTTATTTTCTGGCGGAAAGTCCTGGCGGACCGATTAGGAAAAGTTGACCCGTTGCAGAACGTTGCCGATGCGACATTTGTGCAACACTACGGCCCGCTTTTGGCAACCCAAGCCAATGGCGTGCGGGCATTCTGGGGAGATTGTGCCGTCGGTGCCGTGCAGACCATGGGAATCATCGGCGGTTCACCGATGGATCGGGCCTTGGTGGAAGTGCGCTGGTCCAGTCGCCGCTATCAGACCGACGCATCCGGTAAAGCGCAAAAAACGCCGCAAAGCAACATGGCGCAGCATCTGATGGTGCTGGAGCGCAAGGCCGGCGTAAAGACTGATCCGGAAAAGGGTATTTCCTCCGCACATTGTCCCAATTGCGGCGCTCCGATCGCGGATGATACCTCCAATGCCTGCAGTTTTTGCGGCACAGTACTTAACGATGGCTCAAATAACTGGGTGCTTCTGGATATGCTGCCGGTCTATGGGCAGGCCGCGCAGGACTTGCTGCTGCAATTGGCACAAACAAATGCGATGATCTCCGATCCGACACAGACGCGACAACAGGTCGCAGCCATGCTGAACGTAGCACCGCCTGCCGCCAGCGGACTGCTGGCCTGGATGGTCAAATGCGTGGTGGACAATGGCAATATTGACGGCAACGAAGCGCGAATGCTGCAGCATATGGCCGACCGCCGCGGCGTAACCGATGAGCAGTTGCACCGCATGATGGATTCTGCCAGGCGCGGCGAATTGCAAATCACAGAACCCAAAACCCCCGATGAGATCCACCGCTGGCTTGGAGCCATGGTGGCCGCAGCGGTAGCCGAAGGCGAAATAACACCAACCGAACAGCAGTTAATCGCCACAGTCGGCCAGAAGTACGGCCTTGGGACCTATGACATCAAAATGCTGATCCGCCGGCAGCAGGATCAACTCTATGCCACTGCCCGGCAGGCACTAAGCGACCGCCGCCAACGCATGCGCACCGGCGCGGGCAACAATTAGGAACGGGGTCAACAGCAAGCCACGAAGCCACGAAGGAAGCGGATTAGCCACAGAGATCACAGAGGTCACGGAGAATGACGGGGCTTGGCTATTTAACCGCGGATTACGCGGATCGCGCGGATGCCTGGAGGTGGTTTGCAATCTGGAGATTTGCGTTAGAATGACTCCACCATTATCCAGCCGATTGTGATCAGGAAAACCGCATGGTTGCATTGAGCGAACAACTTCACCACAACGGCGCGCTGGCGGGGTTACAGCGAAAAGGTTACGGGCGTGGCAATATTTCCGGGCAACGCACCGTGCCGGAAAACTTCACAAAGCCGCCAGCTCCGCCGGTGGTGGAACACACCATAAAAGAATCTCTGGTAGGCTTTTGGCGCAATCGTAAAAAACGTCGTTATTTCCGCCTGATTTAGCGTTATGTCGGCGGTGCCCGAAAAAACGGCCAC
Source organism: Planctomycetota bacterium (assembly GCA_021808105.1). Classification (GTDB taxonomy): domain Bacteria; phylum Planctomycetota; class Phycisphaerae; order WQYP01; family WQYP01; genus JAMDCX01. The sequence continues at coordinate 7,602 of JAKBCC010000010.1, read as the reverse complement.
GCCCTGAAATTCCGGCTGATCGGCAATCGTTTGCAGCCAATTATGCCCGGCGTATAATCCAGTTCCGCACGAGGTAGAAAGGAACACTCCCTTGGTCGCAACGGACGACACGCTTTTGGAATCCACGCTTCCCGGCCAATGCCGCGGCCAGCGGCACCGGACCGCAGGCATCCTGTCTGCCCAGCGTCACGGTGCCTCCATTTCCTCTGCTGCCTGTGTGGTAAAAAAAGGAACGACGCTACCTAAAACCGTTTTTTCTGTGCTTGATCGATTATTCGGCGATGTTGATGCATACTGTGCCGCCCCTTCGGTCCGCGGCTCGGATGGACTTGGAGATGAGGAATTGCTCACTGCCACCAACACCGCCTTAGCGGCGTTGGCTAAGATCATTTAATTTCTCGCCGCAGACAGTGCAGCGACGCGGCTTAATAGATTTAGAGTACCGGCCTTTAGAGTACCGGCCCAGCGAAGTGTGAATGAACCGGCTAAAATGGCCACGGATCATGATGAAAAGCTTTAGGAATGCGCAAATTCTTTCACGTGCCGAGAACCGTGCGAAATCAAACAAATAGGGAATGGCCAATGGATACGAGCCAATTACATTTGAACGCTGTGTTTCCACTGAAGGCATCAATTTGGCCGGGAGTTTTGCTTGCGTCGATCGGGCATGCAATGTTTGTGGCCCGCGCACCCTTTATGATGCATGAGCAATCTTGGGATGGATTAAACTATAATATACAAGATAGCGAAGGCTCACGCGGCACGATCTCATTTGATGAGAACAGGACGCGCTTTGTCGCCGTTTTCTTTCTTGAGACCAGTACGCGAAATCCATTTAGAGCGGGAATTTGTGTTGACAAGGGGGCAACCGAATATGTGCGTCACGTTCCTGATGAACTCAGAGAACTTACTGATAAAGCACTCCAATATGTTTGCCAAGATATCGCTGGCAAAAACATACCCCTCGTAACTGCGGCTTTTTGGAGTGATCTCGCAGGACTTCGAGCCACGGCCAGTGAACCCTGGGCAGAGGTCGTTACGCACGGAGCGGCTCTCGTGAGGAATCAAGTTCTTCCTGTTGATGTTGCATTGACCCAGTGGGCTATTGATTTCGGGTTCAATCCGTTACAGGTTTCTCTTGTGGAAGCCCTATTCAATCGGCGAATTGCACTTGCAAATGAGCATCTGCAACTAACGAAAAGTGAGTTACAGGTTCTGCGAAATGTCGCTAACAACGAAGGCGGGATACGTGCGTCTCGTGAATCGCTCGAAGAGGTCGGGATATTCGGACTGTAGGAGTTGTTATGGCCCAGCCGATTGTGTGGCCGCTGATATTCATGTTAGTGTGGGCTCGAATGGTTGGCAGAGGGATGAATGACATGGAACTATGCCAGCCCTTCGCACGCCGGCCTGCGGAATGTTCGCTGCGGCAGTAGGCATTGCCAATAACCAAATGGTACGGCAACATGAAAAGAGAAAAGAAACGGGGATGTAGCTAATTGATGCGCCATGAACCTCCATCGGCCTGACTCGCCTGGCAATATCCCGCAAACCCGCCAGCCGCAAATCAACCGACCAATAAAGAAATTACCGCCCAACTCCGAATTTACTTTCCCCTACACTAACCTAAAACAGCATCTCGCGTCTCGCATCCAGTAAAATTGTAGCGCGGCGCTTCCTCCCTTCCCTCCGCTACCTCCCTGTGAAAAAAAGCGATCTAACGTATCCCCAACCGCCAGAAATCGGTGGATCGTTCGCCCCGTGTAACGTGGAACCGGAACGACGTTAATTCACAAGGAGGAAGCGGAGGCAAGAAGGGAACCCACAATGATCACGAATCCAAAATTTGAAACTTCCAATAATTTATTTATTACTCATTATTCACTCAGCGAGTCCCCGTCGTTCCTTAATCTGTGTCCATCGGTGTAATCTGTGAACCGTCCATCCCGCAGGGCCCAGAAACTAGAAACTAGAACCTGGAATCTGGAATAATGTTAGCCGGCAGATTTATCTGCCGAACAATCCAAAAACGCAGCGCAGCGCTTCCAAAGAATTCTAACTCCTAACTCCTAACTCCTGCGATCTCGTACAACTCCTCGCACCTATTCATTATTCATTAAACCCGCCCCCGCGCCCTATAGCCTCACCAGCACTGAGCATAGATCATTACTGCTGCCGTTTGAAAATTAAATAACCTGCCGAGCCGCGTGATCGGGTATCCGGAAACACCACGCGTCGCGTCCTGCAATCTCTGCGCCGCACGCAAAATTCCTCGTTTAGCGTCGTCGCCCGGCGACGAGTGGTCCTCTCCCAGGAATCGCCGCGACTGCGATTCTCCGGTAAAATTCAAAATAACTTGGCCCCCTTGGCCACGGGTGTGGCAATTTTTCCGGGCACCCCGCATCAACTCGCCCGGCGAGCCGCCGGGTTTATCCCGGTGGGCTTCAGCATTCCTGTGAAAAGGCGGCTTTTTTTTACCCCGCCCGGAAAAACTGCCACGCCCGCAGCACTCAATACCAGTTAGAAGGCTCTGGAAGCGCTGGCGCTGCGGAATGCCAGATGCTAAATGCCAGATGCTAACCGCGCGATCCCGCCTTACCGCTGCATAGGCATTGAGGTTCCGGTGAGCGGGGTGGCCGTCGCGCGTCTCAGCGGGTGTCCACCTATCGCTAACACGCCCGGCGCGGGGCGTGTTAGAATCTGTGGTGATGAGTACTTCTTCCGGACAGATTTTTCAGGTGGTGCGGCAGGCGGCGCGGATTGAGGAGATCATCGGCGAGCACATTGCCCTGCGGCCCGCGGGAAGAGAGTTTGTGGGGCTTTGCCCGTTTCATGAAGATCGTCGGCCGTCGATGTATGTTTCACCACAGAAACAGATATTTTACTGTTTCGTGTGTGCCGCCGGCGGGGATGTCTTTAAGTTTGTGGAAAATTACCACAAAATGTCCAAGGGAGAAACGTTAAGATTTTTAGCTCAGCGCTATGGCATTACGCTGCCGGAATTTCGTGCAACCAATCCGCAGGCCGCCTCGCAGCGGGACAAAATTGTGGATGCCAATTTATGGGCGGCGCAGTATTTTCAGAGCAATCTTGCCGGCAGTATCGGCCACGCGGCGCGGGAATATTTAACATCGCGCGGCGTTCATGCTGCCACCATTGAGCGTTTTCAGATTGGTTGCGCGGAGACACAGTGGACCGCGTTAGCGGCCGCTGCGGGGAAAAAGGGGATCAGCTCGGAAACGCTGGTGTCGGTGGGGTTGGTAAAAAATCGCTCGGACGGCAGCGTTTATGATGTGTTTCGCAATCGGCTGATTTTTCCCATTGTTGATTCCAGTGACCGGGTCATTGCCTTTGGAGGAAGAATTCTTCCCTCTGCTGCGCCGGAGCCAAACGCGACCGGCCCGGATCAGGAGGGGCCGAAATATCTGAATTCGCCGGAGACTGCGTTATTTTCCAAGCGTGAAACGCTTTACGCGCTGAACCTGGCCCGGCAGCCGCTGATTCGTAAGCAGTTGGCGGTGGTGGTGGAAGGGTACATGGATGTGGTGGGGTGTCATCAGGCGGGAGTGGAAAATGTGGTGGCCACGCTGGGCACAGCCATGACCGAACAGCATGTCAATTTACTGCGGCGATTTTGCAATCGCATGGCCCTGGTGTTTGACAGTGATGAAGCCGGCCGGCGGGCGGCGGATCGGGCCATCGAATTGCTGCTGCGGTATCCGGTGGATGTGCGCATTGCGCATGTGCCGGATGGTAAAGACCCCTGTGATTTCTGCATGACCCATGGGGGCGAGGCGTTTGAAAAAATTGTCACGCAGGCCAAAGATTCTCTGGAGTACGCCTGGGAGAAAATGTATACAGCGTTTCAAGCTTCGGATTCGCTGGCAGGTAAACAACGGGCCTCCGAAGCATTGATGCGACTGGTGGCACCGGCCATATTTAATAACTCGGTGGATCCGATTCGCCGGGGATTGTTGCAGAAAAATATCGCCGATCTGGTGGGGATAAGCTCGGATGAGGTTCATGCGCGAATTCGGCGGCTGGCCGTCGGCACGGACAGGCCATCCGGTGATCCAGGGGCGGTGAAACCGGATGCGGCACCGCCGGTGGAAGTTGATATGGGGCTGCAACGGGCGGGACATTGGGTAATCGGGGCGTTGCTCTGCGATTTTTCGCTGTATCATGAATTCCGTGATCGCATCAGTATGGATCTATTTTCTAGTTCCGATATGGCGGCATTGTTGGGGCTGTTATTGGAATATCTTGAGGAACTGACGGATATGGCGGCCGGAAATCTCGCCGAGTTTATAGCCCGGGTGGATAATCCTGCACTGGTACGTCTGGCGATCCAGGCGCAGGCGGAAGCGGAGCGCGGAGGAAATCTCAATCAGAAAATTGAGGATTCATTAACCCGCCTGGAGGAACTGGCTTTGCGAGGCAGCCCAGCGGGTATTGATGCGGACAGCAGTCAGGTCGCGCCGGATGAAGCTGATCGGCTTAAGACGGCGGTTAATGCACGCATGCAGGCGGTGAAGATCAATAAGCTGCAGCGGAAGCTGGGGCCAAGGCCGTCCGGTGGGTGATCCGCAATAACCGCGTTATCGCGTTGCCTGACAGGTCGCTGGGATAAATAGCAAGATTCCTGGTACGAAATGATCCTCGCGGTTCACCCATGGCCGACTAACTTGCCCGCGTGGCAAGGTATGGCTTACCATACGCGATTCGTGGTTTTTGGGTGGTTCAAAGGCTGGCTATTTGGAGATTTTTTCTGTGACTACACTTGGCGTGATTGTTGGAAACCGTGGTTTTTTCCCTGCTCATTTATGCGTAACCGGCCGACAGGAAATTTTAGATACCCTGGCCAAACATCAGATTAAAACCATTATTCTGCCTGCCGAGCAGACCAACGGCGGAGCGGTTGAATCTTTAGCGGATGCCAGAAAATATGCGGACCTGTTTCAGAAGCATCGCGGAGAAATTGACGGCATACTGGTGACGCTACCGAACTTTGGTGATGAACGGGCCATCGCCAACACGTTGCGCTGGGCCGGGCTGAACGTGCCGGTGCTGGTCCATGCGTTTAATGATCGTACGCAAACCATGACCATTAAAGATCGCCGGGACAGCTTCTGCGGAAAAATGTCGGCGTGTAACAATTTGCGGCAATATGGCATTGCCTATTCGCTTACGACATTGCATACGGAAGAACCGGGCAGCAAGGAGTTTTCCGCAGATATTCAACGATTTGCCGCAACCTGCCGGGTGGTGCGGGCGTTAAAAGGGGCGCGCATCGGTGCCATTGGTGCGCGGCCCGGAGCCTTTAACACCGTGCGTTACAGCGAAAAACTTTTGGAAACCGCCGGTATCAGCATTGAAACGCTGGACCTTTCAGAAGTTCTCGGTGTGGCGACAAAACTATCTGATAGCGATGTGGCGGTGAAGGAAAAACTGGCCGGCATTCAGGGCTACACCGCAACCGGCGGCATCCCGCAGTTAAGTGTTATCAAGATGGCCAAACTCGGCGTGGCGATTGAAAAATTTATTAAGGAGCGCGAACTGGTAGCCACCGCGATTCAATGCTGGACCGCACTGGAAGAATTTTACGGCGTGGTACCCTGCACGCTGATGAGCATGATGTCCAATGGATTAATGCCCAGCGCCTGCGAAACAGACATCACCGGCGTGGTGGGCATGTATATTTTGCAGGCGGCGTCTGGTAAACCCGCAGCTCTTTTGGATTGGAATAACAATTACGGAACCGATCCGGATAAGGGTGTGGTGTTCCACTGCTCCAATCTGCCGAAGGATTTCTTTGAAAGCCAGAAAATGGATTATCAGGAAATCATCGCCGGCACGGTGGGACGGGAAAATACTTACGGGACCATTGTGGGCAACATTGCCGCCGGCCCCTTTACCTATTGTCGCGTATCAACCGATGACAACAACGGCCTGATTAGAGCCTATGTGGGTGAAGGTGAATTCACCGGTGAAAAGCTGGATACGTTCGGCGGGTACGGAGTATTTAAGGTGCACCGCCTGCAGGCGCTGCTGCAATTTATCTGCCGCGAAGGTTACGAACACCATGTTGCAGCCACGAAAGCGGTTGTCGCAGCCGGCATTGAAGATGCCTTGAGTAATTACATGAAGTGGGATGTTTATCGGCATGAATAATCGCCATTAAGGAACGGCGGAGTCAGCAGGCTTGACCGCAAGCTGCCCATTGGAAACGAACGGATCGACGAATAAAGGATTTTATGCCATCTCGTTATGCCATCGGACTGGATTTTGGCACGGCCTCGGTGCGGGCGCTTGTGGTGGATGTGACTTCGGGCGACGAAATTGCAACCGGCGTATGCAATTATCGCCACGGCACGGATGGCGTGATCGTGGACTTGCGCGATCCATTGCTGGCGCGGCAGCATCCGCAGGATTATCTGGATGGCACGCAATCCGCGATCCGTGATGTACTAAAATTGGCACGGCAGCGACTTCCCGATTTTTCCCCCGCCCAGGTTATTGGTATCGGTGTGGATACCACCGGCAGTTCGCCCATGCCGGTGGATCAACTGGGCCGATCGCTGGCGTTTGATCCGGCGTTTGCGGATGATCCGGCGGCAAAAGTCTGGCTATGGAAAGATCACACCGCGCACGTTGAAGCGGAAGAAATAACCACCGTGGCGGGCAAGATACGTCCGCAGTATCTGGCAAAGTGCGGGGGGCGGTATTCATCGGAATGGTTCTGGGCAAAAATTTTGCATTGCGCCCGCACAGCGCCAAACGTGTTTCAAGCCGCTTATACGTGGGTGGAAATTGCGGATTGGATTCCCGCCGCCATTACCGGCACAATGGAACCGGAGAAACTGCGGCGGGGAATTTGTGCGGCGGGTCATAAGGCGTTTTATAATCCCTCCTGGGGCGGCTACCCCGATGCGGAATTTCTCGAACAACTTGATCCGCGCCTGGTGCGCCTTGGCAAAACACTTTCGGGAAAAGCCTATTCATCAGCTCAAGCCGCCGGCACCCTAACTCCGCACTATGCCGAGGCCTTCGGGCTGCCGGCGGGAATTCCCGTGGCGGTAGGGGCCTTTGATGCGCATCTGGGTGCGGTGGGAGCGGGAATAAAAAAGAACGTGCTGGTGAAACTCATCGGCACCTCTACCTGTGATATTATGGTCGTGCCGGAAAGTGAGAATCTGGCGGATATACCGGGGCTTTGCGGCATTGTACCGGGATCGGTTCTGCCGGATTATTTTGGCCTGGAAGCCGGGCAATCGGCGGTGGGGGACATATTTAACTGGTTTGTATCGGTGGTGCAGCCCCAGGGGATCGCGGGTTCGCATGAGGCTTTGACCCGGGCTGCCTCGGAAATGAAGCCCGGTGCCAGCGGCCTGCTTACGTTGGATTGGCATAACGGTAATCGCACCATTCTGGTGGATCAGCGGCTCACCGGACTGATCATGGGCCTGACACTGCACAGTACGCCGGCGGAAATTTATCGTGCCCTTATTGAAGCCACCGCTTTTGGCGCGCGGGTTATTATGGAACGCTTTGAGGAATTCGGCCTGCCGGTGCATCGCGTTATTAACGGCGGGGGCATATCGG
>JAKBCC010000113.1 GCA_021808105.1 Planctomycetota bacterium | reverse complement strand
GGCCGTCAATTAGAAGCACTTGCAATTTATCCCGCCGCACGGTCACACGAAAGCTGCGGGCAACATTGGTTCGCATAGTCGCGGTCGGCAGAACTTTCAGCGTGTAGGCGTAGACACCCGGACCGGGCGGCAGATTCTTAAATCGGACAGATTTATACGCATCGGATCGATGCGTCAGAATCACCTTTCGCGATCGCACGTGTCCATGGCGCAACAATTCCACCGTGACCGGTTTACCGGCCAATGAACGCAGATGGATAACGGCCGTTGCTTTCAGATATTGATGTTTATATATCCATTGTGGTGCATGAATGGAATCAATGGATGCCCCGGCCGCCGCATGGTCCGATCCGATACACAATGTATAGACCGACACATGATGGATCGCCAGAAGCCGGGCGACTTCAGACGGATTTGATCCGACATTTTGCCGGCCATCGGAAATCAGCAGAATATCCGCACGGCGTGAACGTTCAATATGTGACGCGGCGGTCAATAACGCCTGACTGATATTGGTGCTGTTGCCGGTGGGGTTAAGATTATGTTGCACAACGGCGTTGGTATGGCCGTAACTCGGAAACTCTGCCGTATAGGCTTTGCCGGCAAAGCTGACCAGATGTACATCGTCCTGCCGCAGCAGATCAGCAATCGCCGGTTTTCCGGCGTTATTGTGTTGCGTAATAATAGCCGCCGCCAATTGCGCTCGTGTCAGTTTCAGCACATGCCGCAGTTGGGCCTGAAGCGTTACATTGGTCTGATGGGCCGCCAGATAGGCCTGATCGGCACTTCGTGCAGTCTGCTGCAAAACCCGCAGGGCCGTGCGCAGTTGAATATTTACCGCCGCGTAGGCATCGGCGGCGGGCAACGCAGTGCCGGTGCCTGTATCGCCAGTCTGCGAAACATGCCGGACTTTTCGGGCAATGTGTCGTAACTGATCGGTTACTTCAGAAGCGGACGCATGGCGTGATAATTGGTAAATCAGGGAATGCAGGCTCCTGTTCCATGTTTGCAGCGCGGCGATACTTTTGCGATTTTGCCGTTGTGCCTGCACGCGTGAAGCCGCGCTGAATCGGCTTTCCCGGTCTTTGACCATTCGCAATTGCTGTGCCAGAGCGCTAAGCTGCGCCAACCCGCGGTCCAGCGCATCGCTGTACCCCGGCACGCGGCCCAGTGCGCAGGCCCAACGCAACGCGTACACGGGCCCCGCCTGCCGGTCCCGAACGCCCATGGATTTACTGTGATCCAACAACAGCCAGAGTTGTCCGGGAGACGTTTGGGTGCGCGTCCATTGCAGAGCAGGTCCCGCCAGAGCCAGCAGTGCTAACAGTACCATGGCCGCCCGAAGCAGCGTTAACGCGACAATCGTGCGCGGTGGTGCCAGATCGCGCTGCTGTTGATACATATAGATAATTAAAGCTATAATCAGCAGGGCGATAATCCCCAACAGCCATAGCGGCATAACCGCATGGAGCATCAGGTGCATATGACCGGCGGGAGGTTGTACGGGCGCTTTGGCCAACAGTTAATTCCTTCTTCTAATTTACAAAAGACTCATCGCGGCAATTCGTTCACCGGCAAGTCTGCCGGGCGGGTTAACTGCGCCATGTTCCGGCACAGCCAGGTCTCTACCAGCAACATCAGTAGCACCAATATCGCCAGAATCGGCCAGAGGCTGAAACTATGGCTCACCGTACCCAGTGCCTTGGCGATTTCATGGGTGGTAATTTGCCTGCGAATATAATGGTGACCCCTGAGCCATTTCATATCTGCGGGGGAGAGCACAGCGGGATTCAGATTATTCCGGTTGATGTTCACATTGAAGTAGACCTTAGCCCGGCTTTTCCCAGGTTTGAAGGACATGGTGTACAACCCCGGCAACCCGGTGTGGTCCCACGTCACGAGATAATGTCCGCCGGTGATAAGTTGGGGCGTTACCGAATGGATCAGGCCATGGGGATCCAGAATCGCCGCCGATTCAATGGCGGGCTTGTCCGAACCGGTCCAGACAAACGGCGCACCGGGATTGATATAAGGCCGATCGGTCAGACGCTTGGCACCCATTGCTAATTCATACACCGTCTGATTGACCAGCGGCAAAAAGCTTCCGGCCTGCAGGGGCCAATCATTCCAATGCCCGTCAACACCCGTGGTCCAGATGACCACCTGCCCTCCGGAATCTCCTATGCTTTGTGACAACATCAATGGTGCCCCCTGCGCGGTGGCCAGCAGAACCTTTTCCCGTGCATCGGCGGGAATCAGCGTATGCCATTTCAGAAGTGTAACGCCTACAATGGCGTTGCGATGGAGCTCCCGCAAGGGCCGCAGCAGCGGGCTGGAGGCGGCATGGATCACAATGACCGGATGGTGCTTGCCAGCCGATTGCACGTTGCCCATACGGCCAAGGGCGAATCCGCCTGAGGACAATTGGGAATTAACAAAACCGCGATTGGCATGGCGGCCCAGAATAAACCAGATGCCTTTACCGGAACGGGCAAAGGCGTGAAGACGGGAAATCAATCCGGAGGGCAAGGTGGTGGGATCATTGACAATGACCACCTGATATTTGCTTAATCGCACATGCTGCGCGCTGCTGACACTCATCACGACAGGTTGGGCCAGTCCCAGGCGCGCGGTAGTCGAAGGTTGCAGAGCCGCACGGATAAATCGGCTGGCGCGAAAATGCCCAAGCGAACCCAGTTGGCTGTCAATAATTAATACCGGGATGTGTTTCCACGCCTGAATCACGGCCGTGGATTGGTTATCCGCCGCCAGGGCGTCCTGGATTCCCGTGCGCACCGTGATCCAGTGCGACCCCGCCGAGGCAATGCGCAGGTGCATAATTCCGGTGGTGCTGCGCCCGGCCTGCAGGCGAGGAATCATGATATGATCCATCGGTGCGCCATCGTACAGCAGATCTATGGGAATGGATGCCACCGACAGCGGCCCGGAATTGCTGACGCCAAACAGCACGGTTACCCGCCGGCCCACAGCAGGAAATGATGGTTCAATGTGCAACGGGCCAATTGCAATATCGGATAGGGCGCTATGGGCGATGACCGGCAAATCAAATACCGCCAGATGTTTTCCCGCGTTTTTCCCACCGTAGGCGGCCTTCCATTCCGCGGCATGTCGCGGCTGCCAGGAAACCACACGCTGATCAGAAACAACAAAAATCACTTTATCAAACAACGCCCCGCGCCGCGCCGCCCGGCGGGCTTGCTGAATTGCCGCCGGGATGGAGGCACCTGCCATCCCCATAGGTAACTCATGCAGCGGAGCCAATAGTTTGCTTTGCACATCGGCACGATCTGAGACAGCCACGGGAAACCGGGTGAGGCTGTACGGGCGGTGGCCGGCAATGACAATCGAAAGCGTATCCTGCCGGCTTAATGTGCCGACGATGCGCTTGGCCGCAGCAATTTCATGCGCGAACACGGTTCGCCGCCCATCCAGAATGCCGGTGGAAATGCTATGATCCAGCACAATGACCACATCCGCTGATGAGCCGCCCGAGAGTTGTTTGACGGCTCCCGCCGGTAGAATTGGCCATGCCAGCAGCAAAACCAGCAGTAACAGCAAGGCAATGCGCACCAGCAGCAACAGCCAGTGGTCAAGATTGCGGCGTTTTTTCTTCAGCACGTCACTGGCTTGCAGAAACATCATGGCGCCCCAGTTAATCGGCGTGGTTTTCTGCCGATGCAGCAGGTGAATGGCAACAGGAATGCCGATCGCCATCAATCCCGTAAGCATCCAGGGAAGTTCAAACATGATGCGCGGCCCTCGTCATGCCCGGCGCCCTTTCATCCGGTTGGCCAGATATTCCGACAACGCATGATCAAACGGGCTGGAGGTATTGAACAGGCTGTAGCTGATATTCAATTCCGCCGCCGTGCTCCGCAGCGTGGTCAAATGGGTCCGCAAATTGTCCAGATATTGTCGCCGCATCATCGCCGGATCCAGCCGGAGCCGCTGCTGTGGCGATTCCATATTCTGAAACAGCGTCCATTTGCGGAACGGGAAATTCAGCTCATCGTCATCCATCACATGAAGCATGAGCACTTCGTGGCGGCGGTGACGGAAATGATGCAAAGCGCTGACCAGTGCCGCCGGATTTTCAAAAAAATCGCTGATAATAATCACCAGACCCCGGTGGGTAATCTGCTGGGCAATTTGATGCAGCAATTCCGCCAGGCTGGATTCTCCGCCGGGCTGTCGGGCTTCCAGGGTGTTGATGATGTTAATAAGATGCGATGGCGTGGAGCGCGATGGTATAAAATCCTTGATGGTGTTATCCGCAGTGATCAGGCCCACCGAGTCCTGTTGATGCAGCGTCAGATACGCCAGGCTCGCGGCCATGAATTGACCATAACGATATTTGGATAAAGGCGCTTTTCCCTTATAGGCCATGGAGCCGCTGCAATCGAGAATAATAAACGCCCGCAGGTTTGTCGTCACTTCATATTGTTTGATGTAATAGCGATCAGATTTAGCCAGCAGCCGCCAGTCAATGCGTTTCACATCATCGCCGGGCACATATTGGCGATGCTGCGCAAAATCAATGGCAAAATCAATATGCTTGGATTTGTGCATCCCCTGTACATATCCGTCCATGACTTGCCGCGCCACCATATCCAGCCGGTTGATTTTAGACAGCATCTTCGGATCCAGCAGGGCTGTTGCGGCCCGGTTGCCGGCCGTCGGCATCGTGCTGGGTTGTGTTGCGGTCATGGGCGTCGGTTCCATCTTACTGGCTTATACACTGCCGGATAGCGGCTTGTCAGCCGCGGTGTCGGGTTTTACGGTGCGGTTATCCCCGGAAGTTCTGTCAGCAGTCGGTCAATAATTTTATCACTGGTCATGCCTTGGGCTTCAGCGCTGAAGGTGGTCAGAATACGATGGCGCAGCACCGGATGGGCCACCTTGATAATATCATCGGTGTTCACGTGCATCCGTCCGTGCAAAATGGCTCGGGCTTTGCCGGCCATAATCAGATAAATGCTGGCCCGCGGCCCGGCACCCCATTGCACCAGTTCATTGAGCCACGGTTTGGCTTCCGCTTCGCGGGGGCGGGTGGCACGCACCAGATCACGGGCAAACTGATAGACATGATCCGCCACGGGCACGCGCCGCACCACCTGCTGCAAGTGCAGAATTGTCGCGGCATCCAGCAGCCGGGTCAAAGCGGGGCGGTAGATGGCTGTCGCCTGTTTCATGATCTGTATTTCTTCATCGGGCTTCGGGTAGTTCACCAGAGTCATGAACATGAATCGATCCAACTGCGCCTCGGGCAGCGGATACGTGCCTTCCTGTTCGATTGGATTCTGAGTGGCCAGAACAAAAAACGGCTGGGGCAGTTCAAAGGTGGTCTCGCCAACGGTGACGCAATGCTCCTGCATGGCTTCCAGCAGGGCGGCCTGCGTTTTCGGCGGCGTGCGGTTGATTTCATCAGCCAGAACAATATTGGCGAAAATTGGGCCGCGGACAAACCTGAACGCCCGTCGGCCGGTGGCTTTGTCTTCTTCCAGCACATCGGTGCCGGTGATATCCGAGGGCATTAAATCAGGTGTGAACTGCACCCGCTTAAAATCAAGCTGCAGCACATCACTGATGGTTTTAACCAGCATGGTCTTGGCCAGACCCGGCACACCCACCAGCAGCACATGGCCCTGACAGAACATGGCAGTGAGTACCTGCTGAATAACCTCGGTCTGTCCCACAATATATTTGCTTAACTGCTCGGTGATGGCCTGATAAGCGCGGGCGAGCTGTTCCACCGTCTGCACATCCGAAGCCATGACCCGATTGGCCGCCGTGGCTGGGGATGCTGGTGATTGCGGTAGGGACGGGGGTGTCGGAGGCGGCGATGATGCCGCGGGTACGGGCGGTTCCGAGGCTAAAGGAATCGTGTTGTCAGCATCATCTGAAAAGCTGCCCATGAATTGCGACATGTCTGCATCTCCGAGTCGGTGACCAGGTTCCGGACTTTAATCCGTTCCCACTATAGTACCAGATGGCTGCGAGTTATGGGCTTGGTGGAGCGCTGATTATCGGTTGCTGGAAATCCGACTAATCAGCAATTGAATTATCGCTGGAGCGTTGGCACAATGGTGTGCCGGCGGAAACACAGGGTTCCGAAAGAGTGCTACGCAGAGTCAGCCCAGAGGTTGTGGGTCAAGCGATTGAATCGGGAAGGTCGGTTGTATGATGCGAACGGTGAATTTTTTCCGGCGTATGAGGCCGCCCTTTCCGAAGGTGGAAACTGTTTTTTTGGGGTTACTGGCCATTCTGGCGGTTATTGCGCTGGGAATTCTGGTCATGGGTCAGGAGGCCCGTACATGGTCGGCGCAGCAGCGTGAACGCCATGCTGACGCGATTGTTGAATCGGCCGATTCGATTCTTATCGGCTTACAGAATATTGAAACCGGCCAGCGCGGATATCTGATCACCGGCAATTTAAGCTATCTGGAACCCTACCATCGCGGGCGGGCCTCAATTGATCAGCGAATCCAACGGCTCGGCCGGCTTTTGCCGCCAACAGCCGTGAATGCCAGCCTGATTGCCACCATGCGGACTATGGCGGCTCGGAAAATTGCGGAAATTGATCAGACGATCCATATCCGCACCAACCTTGGATTCAATGCTGCCGCCAATATCGTGCGCACGAATGTTGGCAAGCAGTTAATGGATATGCTGCGGTCTCAACTTTCCGCCATCAGAAGTCAATACCATCGCGTGGCCGTGTATGAGCGTCTGCTGGTGCAGCGTCGTTTGCGCATGATGCAGCTGGCAGCGACCGGATTCGGTACGGTCCTGTTGGTGACGTTACTGGGAATGTATTGGCGCAGTGTCCGAATTGCGCGCCGCACAAAAGAAATGACTGATCATCTCGCGCTTAACGCCAATAACGATCCTTTAACGGCGTTGCCCAACCGCGCCATGTTTATGAATTGGCTGACCTATGGCCTGGCGCAGGCGCAGCGGATTGACGGCAAAGCAGCCGTGCTGTTTTTAGATCTTGATGGTTTCAAACCGGTCAATGACCGTCTGGGGCATAGCGCCGGTGATCATGTCTTGTGCGAAGTAGCCCAGCGCTTTCGGCAAAGCGCCCGCACCGGTGACATGATCGCGCGGATTGGCGGGGACGAATTTGCCGTTTTTATTCCCGCGGTTTCCAATGAAAGCGATCCTGCGGAATTGGCCCACCGCCTGATCGAAGCGATGCGCCAGCCTATTGTTGCCGATGGTTCAGTGGTGTATGTGGGTGTGAGCATTGGGGCGGCGATGTATCCGCGCAATGGCAAATCCCCGGAAGCTCTGCTGGCCGCCGCCGATCAGGCTATGTACCGGGCCAAGCGGGAGGGGGGCCGTAAACTGGCATTCCATAATTCCGCCCTGACGGATCAGATTACACGCGAGACGCGACTGCGCGGCGGATTGCAACATGCCCTGCAGGCCAAAGAGTTTGAGTTTCATTATCAACCCCTGCTGGACGCGCAAACGCTTAAGCCCGTCGCTGTGGAAGCGCTTTTGCGCTGGCGACACCCCGAACTGGGCCTGCTGGCTCCCGGCGAATTTCTTCCCATTGCAGAACGTTGCGGCTTTATGCGCAAGCTCGGGCCGGTGCTGCTGCAAAAAGCCGGAGACCAAATGGCCGTTTGGCGGCGGCAGGGGCTAAACCTGCGCCTGGCATTTAATATTTCGCCATTTCAGTGTTCGGATCAAAATCTCATAGCATCTGTGGAAAGCATGTTGGCTTCCAGTGGTATGGAAGCGCAAAGTCTGTATCTGGAAATCACGGAATCCGGACTCCTCCAAGCCGATGCCCAGCCGATTCTGCGACACATTCGGCAAATGGGTGTGGGATTGACACTCGATGATTTCGTCGGCGGCAGCGGGGGGCTGGCGTGTCTACGGCAACTGCTTATTAATCAGGTCAAATTTGACCGCCAATTTATTACCGGTTTACCTAACTCTCCGGCCGACATTGATTTACTCTCCGGTCTTGCGGATCTTACGCATCGCCTGGGTATACAAGTCGCGGCCGGCGGCGTGGAAACGCAGGATCAGGGTATGGTGGTTCGTCGCTTAGGTTGCGATCTGGTACAGGGAAATCTCTACTCCCGCGCCGGCACTGCGGAGGACGTAACAATCCTGCTGCATCAGTGGAAAGCGGCGTAGTGCCCTGCCAATGGCATAACAGTGCTGCGAGATTCGACCTGTACTCTGGGCATCCGTCGCAGCCTGCGGTAAACTAAACACATAAATATTCCGGCGATCAGTCATCTGTGAATGCAGCGTTGATCGGTAGGGTCGCCGTTAGCTCCGGTACTCATGGGAATCAATGACCTTGGAAAAAATGGAAACGCAATCAAGCAGCCCCAGCGACGCCACCAGCCCCATTGGCGTTTTTGATTCAGGCCTTGGCGGATTAACCGTGGTGCAGGCTATGCACAGGCACTTACCGGCGGAATCGTTAATTTATTTTGGTGATTCGGCCCGGTTGCCCTATGGCACAAAATCTCCGCGCACTGTGCTGCAGTTTGCCCGCCAATGCCTGCGCTTTCTCATGCAGATGAATCCCAAGATCCTGGTTGTGGCTTGTAATACCGTCAGCGCTACCGCTCTGCAGGAACTGGAAAATGAATTTCCCGTACCGGTTATCGGCGTGCTGGAACCCGGTGCCGAGGCCGCTGTCCGCCTGGCCCGCAGGCAGCGGCCCGACGGTGATTGCGCCATAGGCCTGCTGGCTACGGAAGCCACCATCGCCAGCAGAGCGTATGTGCACGCGGTCAATCGAAGAGATTCCGCTGTGCATCTGGTCGGCAGGGCCTGTCCGTTGCTGGTGCCCATGATTGAAGAAGGCCGTCCGGAAGACAGCCCCGTAGTCCAAGCGGTGCTGGCGGAATATCTGGCACCGCTGAAATCGTTAAACCCCCCGGCTTTGATCCTGGGCTGCACGCATTACCCCATTTATGCCAAGACCATCAGCCGCCTGATCGGACCTTTGACAACTCTGGTTGATTCAGCGGATCAGACTGCCTTGGTCGTTCGGGAAAAGCTTCATACAATGGAGGCGCTGCATCCCGGCGCGCCCGATGGCGGCACCCTGACCTGTTATGTGACAGATCAGGGCCAGAGATTTGAAAGCCTGGCAAATCGCTTTCTCGGCAGGTCGATTTCCCAGCCGGTTTGGGTGGACCCTGAAATGTTGGAAGCGGCGGTTACGGAAAAATGATGAGTCCCTATCAAAAAATTGTTCACGTAGCGTATCGCCTGTGTGTTGTTGGCAGCGTTGTTGCCGCCTGCATGGCATTGCCGATGCTGCTGGCCGGGTGCTCCTCGGGCGACAATGATTCGCAGAATTTTAATTCTCTGGTGCAAAATTGGATGAAGCATATGCAGGGGGGGCATTCAGTCGTAACGCAGGCCCGGAATCTTTTTGCCACCGATAATCCCGACACCCAGCGCGCGGCCATTGCCTGGATGGCCCGCCAGAAATGGGGCCACGAAAAGCCATATATGGATGCCTATCGCCTGGCGGAGAGTTCCCCTTCTCCGCTGGTGCGCGGCCAGGCTTTGGTGGCTTTGGGCACTTCCGGGCAGGCGTCTGTCGCGCCGGATTTGCAGCGGGGCTTGACGGATCCTTCGCAGTTTGTGCGTTTGTGTGCAGCCATGGCCGCCACGTATGTAAGCAATCCAATGTTGATCCCGGATTTAATTTCCCGCTTGCATCACGATTCCAACGCGCAAGTCCGCATTTACGCCGCTGAAGCTCTCAAATCCTACAAAACGCGCCCGGTTATTGAAACACTCATTAACGCGCTTGATGACCGCAACGTCGCAATCGTTCAGGCCGCGTGGGATGATCTGACCTTCCAAACCGGCCAGAAATTCCCGCAACATTCCGGCCCCTGGCAATTATGGCTACAAGCCCACCGGCAAGAATTCCGGGCCACCGGGTAATTGCCGGTCGTCGACATTCTTCAAAATGCGCTCCGCCAACTGTCGGAACTGCTTCCCGCAATCTTGAACCGCACCAGCATGGCCGCCGATGGCACCATCCGCTGGGGTCAGATCAAACATGGGCTTTCGCGCGTCCTGAGCCATGGGCATAAGACTTTTGAAATGTTTCAACATGACCAACTGGTTGGGGTCTTCGGGCGCAGTCTGCGCGTGCGGCTCCTGACCAAGGATTTCACGGCTGTACGTTTCCGGGATGCGATTGGCCCATTTCAGGTAGGATTTGACCGGCCTGTTTTCGCGGACTGACGGATTCAGCAGAACATAACCAAGAGGACTCATGCCGCCCGACGGCAGGGATAGTCCCACAGGTACTTTCCCTGCTTTTCGCGTTAGCCATCCCTGCCTCCAATCCTGAAGCGTGGGACCCAAGTTGCGCAGACCCTGCAGGGAAAAGAGATCAGCGCCCAGGGGAATGACAACAAAATCCGCGGCCACGAGTGCCGCACGATTCATGGCTCCTATATTCGGTCCGACATCAATGAGCACAAGGTCGCTGCCGCATTGTTTCGCCGCCGATTCCATCAGGCGATAAAATGCCGTGACAACCCGAAACCCATCGCCGGCGATCGGCTGGTTGTCATCGAGGCACTTCCTCCAAGCTTCAGATAAGCGGTCCTCAAACGCGCTAAGCCCCAGATCACCGGCAATAATCGAAAGGTTGTCGGCTATAGGAACTGGTGGTGGTGCCAGGACGTCGCCCATGCTGTTAATCAAGGGTTGCACCGCGCCAAGGATTGTGCCGGGATGTTCACCGTCAGGCCAGAGCTTTTCTAGTTTTGAGTCGTCGAGAAACATGCTCGTAAGATTAGACTGCGGATTGTGCGTCGCGTCATCGCCATGCCCACCATTACCTCGGCACGCCCTGGACTGCGGTTTCGGCTATGTCCGTACTTGCCCCCGGTAGTTTCCTCCACCAGAATACATACATGCCCCCAACGCCCAGGATAAATAGCGGCAGCGTGAGCCAGAAGGAATGGTAAGCCTTCATCACCAACTGCATCGGCAATAGAAAAAGGGTCACTTGCCACAACAGCGCGAAGGGCACAGTGAGCATATCGTTGCGGTGCTCGGTCGCCAGAGCTTTCTGTTCTTCGTTGGAAAATATTTTGCGCACCGGCCCCCACAATCCGAATGGCCGGGTGACGCGGTAAAAGTGTTCCGTGACTGCGCTGGGTGTCGGAGCGGTCAGCAGCGATACGAGGATGGTCGCAAGGAAAGATATGCTCGTCATGATGACAAACTGCTTCCATTCCAGCAGATTGGGTGCGGCCACCCTCTGAATAATCGCCGCCGATCCGCCCGCGAATGTTCCCGCCGCCACGCCCCACGCATTACAGCGCCACCAGTAAAGCCGCAGCACCATCGGACCCAGGGTGCCGGCGGTGAGTCCCATGATGATCCAGCCCCACAGGTTGTTGATACTTTCGGCCTCAACCCCCAGGAAAAAGCCAATTCCAACGATGATCAGCGTCCCTGCGTAGGATGTTAAAATCAGCTCCCGGTTTTTCGCGTTGCGTCGCAGAAAATTTTTGTAAATATCATTGACCAGCAATGCGGTGGCGGTATTTACCTGTCCCGTCAGAGAAGTCATCATGGTTGCCAGCATGGCGATAAGCAGCAAATCCCGAATTCCGGGAGTCATAATGGACTTGAGCACCGCCGGTAGAATTAATTCCGGGTCTACCGTGCCTGTATAGCCAACCAGCGGCAAGCGAGCCTGCCAATGATTTCCCAGAATATGTTGCAGTCCGGCAATCAGCCCGGCGGGATAGCGTTGGGGATCATGCCCGATGCGCCCCAGCAGATCCTGCCAGAAGGCCGGCACAGTGTGTGGGTAATAGTGATGTATCAGCGTCGAAGCGTTCTGTAATACGGCCGGTTCCGGATACATGTGATGCACCAGCAGAATTCCTAAAATGGCATATCCGATCATCATCGGCCAGCGAAACATCAGCGTGAGGGCCTGCAGCAAAGATAGTAAGCCGCAATCGCGATCACTGCGGGCGGCAAAGTAACGTTGTTCGGCCCCGCTGCCCAGCCCACCAATAACATTGCGCAACAGATAAAAAGAT
>JAKBCC010000112.1 GCA_021808105.1 Planctomycetota bacterium | reverse complement strand
TCGGGCAGTTGCGCCGGATTGGTGGCCATAATCAGTCCGCCGTCACCGGCAAGAGCGTAAGGGCGACCGGCGGGATTGGCCTTTCTGAAAGGGCCTACATTCATGGTGAAATTATATTTATAAAGCGCTTTGAGCGCACTCGTTGTCTGGGCGCGTTCGAAGACGCGGCCCAGTCCGATTTGCCAGGCCCAAGATTGTCCATGAACTTGCTCAATGAACGAACCTTGATAGGTGCCCAGCGACTTTCTGCGCCCTGGCGCGGGCCTTTGAATGAAATATTCGCCGTTAAACAATCGGGTCGCAATAGCGTTTTTTGTCCGAGCAAAACAGCGGACACAACGCGCCGCGAAAATCGGATCATCCATTTCTGTGGCCATCCGTTCGCCTGCCCGCAGAGCCGCCGCATACAGCCCGCTGATCCACGGAATTTCTCCGTACCATGCGGCATCCAGCGTATTGGGTTGAGCGCCGTGAATCAGTCCGGTGCGTTTGTCGGCATGGCGCATGAGATATTCAATCGCCAGACGCACACCGGGCCAGATTTCCCGGAGAAATGCATCATCGACACTCATAAGATGCTCGCGCAGCGCGCAGAGAATCATCCCCGCCTGACCGTCGGTGGCCGGACCGGTCCCCGGACCGCGGAATCCGATCATACCGGTTCGTTTGTTTAATGCCATACCGAAGTCCACCCGGCGTCGGAGGTCCCGTTCCAAATCAGGGAATAGACGGGCGGTGGCCTGCGCAAAGTGATAGACGTGGGTGCAGGTTCCCGGACAACACCCGACTCCCTCCCAGCCCCAATAGAGTCCCGTGGCAAAGCGGTGGCTGGTTGAGGTCGCCAGACAGGCGGTATTGTATACCGTGCGATCCAAAAACCAGCAGGGCAAACTTGAATCGTACCAGGTATCTCGCCACATCTTGGTATCATGAGACAGTCGCACATAATTACGAACGACGTACTGCACAACATCTTTCGCATCGCCAAAACGGCGGGAATAGTAATTGCCGGTTGCCGCGTCCGCCACCGGAACAGTCCCGCAATTTGGAAAGTGCCATGCGGTGATAAATTTAACGCATTGGGATTCTCCCGGATTTAACTCCAGGGTTTGCACCAGTGCTCCCGTCGGTTCAGCTTCCGAATGCTCGCCCTCTTTATTGAGGATCGGTGCGTCAAATGGCGAGTGATTTTTAAGCTCCACATGCCCGGTTGCGTTACCTAGAACCGCCAGCGCCATGGTGCCGAAATCCGGATCGAGTTCCGATACCCGCACAGATTCTGACCCGCTATTATCCGATTGCACAATATCCGATACACCGATGTTGCCCCATGCACCCGTGGCATGGTCGTAAATTTCGATGATCGCTTTTTTTTCTATAAAATCCGATACGTCGAAGGTGACCTGTCGCATATGATTATTGTCTTCACCGGTCGCCCGCCGAACGATCTTCCCGTCTATGCTTAATTGCAGACCTACCTGCTGAATATTTGAGCCGCCACCGATATAAAACTTCAGATAGCGACGTTGAATGATGAAGGGTGGACTCGTTAACGTGCCCGTGGCCGCATCTTTCCGGGCTATGGTTGTACCCGGAGCGGAGGCATGGGAGTTTACCACCCGCGGCCCCCTGCCGCCGACATTGCCCTGGTACGCCGGAATATCCGCACGGAGGATTGGTCCATAGCCAAACGCGGTCCCCGTGACTTGCCAGTTCCCATAGGTTGGCTGGTTGAAGCTATCAACCACAATGTCCGGGCGCCCTATTTTTGTGGCTTGGGCCGCCGCGCTGTTAAATCGGCAGGTTAAAACCGTCGCACCGTTAATGTTCTCTATTTCATTTATCCGCGCGCCGATACTGGCGCCGGCGGTGAACAAACTGCACGCGTTCTGCAAAAACCCCGCCATCTCAATGCGCGCGAGACTCACACCGGTATTTTTGATCGTGAACTCACACACCGTTGCCGGCAGACTGGAATCATCAGTATTCAAGGGGATAAACGGCGAATACGCTTCCAACTTAACCGCCACCTGGCAACCCGGATCGCTGTAGTTAATTTCTCCGATCGGATAATTGCCACGAAAAGTAATATCTTTCCATCCACGGGCGTCCATGGGATACTCAACAGAGTTCACCCGCAGCACAAAACCCTGCTCAAAGGGCGATTCCTGTTTGGCCGGCAAAACATAGTTAGCTCCGTTTTGTGGATTGACCTGATGCGGATGGCCAAAGCCGCCCCACAGCACATTGCGTGGTTCGATGCCGGCGTAATTTTGATTGAATATATCCCACAGCCATAGCTTCCCATCGCCCCCAAGGTAGACCGTACCGCAACACAGGCCGCCCACCGGCATACCGATGAACTGCAATTCTCCCCGCGCTTTGGAATAAACCGTTGGCTTCCCGCGCGCGTAAAGCGACGCCACCCACTGCGCATCCAGTTTTTTATCCGGAGGAATGAGTCTGGCAAACTCTGGCGTCTCAAACGGACCGGCCATCAACGGGCGATCAGCCAGCATGACCGCCGCCGCCACCCCGCCCGACAAGGCCGCCAGAAAACGCCGCCGCGTTACGCCGCCGGTGCAGCAACGGCCTTGCGGACAACATTGCTCACAGACATGGAGTTCAACCAATCCATTAGCTGTATTCATCCGCCGCACTCACTGATACTCGACCAACGCATTAGTATTTCTACATTACTTGGCACCCACTGAAGCCATTGCCTTTCTCAGGGCAGTTTCATCCGCATCGGTCCAATACCCGCACTTCATATGAATAAATATGGATGTATATGCCATAGTTAAATTCGTTTTTAATATAAGAATTTTATATATCTTCCCCTTGGCATTGAGCATGTGAATGCTCTTTATGTGCATGCGACTGTGGTGGGGGATGCCGGCTAAAAGCGAGTCGAGCCTTTTCCGATATTCAGCAATTCCGGGTGCCTGGGCGTTGGTCACAAAGCCGAGTTCCCGATCGGTATAAGCCACCGGCCTCACATTCGGGGCTTTTTTTATGGTCGCCAGTACATATTTAAGAACCGTGAACATGTTGCGGTGCGTCACCACGGTGACAACGCCCGGCCGGCTCTGATCCGGATAAGCAGAATCCACAATGGCAATCCAGTTGCGGTCACCATACAGCGGCAGATCGCGATGCAAAGTGGCCTTCCACGAAAGAGGAGCCTGAGATGATTCCATGGACCGGCAACCCGCCAGAAACATGGCGGCAATCGCCAATGTGCAGCACAACAGGCAAGACGTTCGTTTCATTGTCAACTCCTTTTAATCGTTGATTACTTGATTAATCATTCCCGGCCGATTTGTTTACGCCTACCACTCGTACACCCACGCATAAGTGGTGTAGATTGTTTCCTGAGGATCACCAAACACATACCCGTCCATTTCCTCTCCGCAACGAGCCGTTAATGTTAATCCATCCTGAAAAAATATGGGGTCCGTGTCATGAAAGCGATAAGCGGAAAATTGATGCCTGCCAGCCACTTTGGCCTTGTGCGTAAGGCCGGAGACAGGCGTATAAAATTTGCCGCTGGCGAAATAATAAGTTCCGCAAAAATAGTCTTCGAGACCCGAAGATAAGAATTCCGGGTTTTTTGCCCCGCTAAAGTATGCACGGATACAACTCTCCATGAAATTCCAGTTCGGGCTGCTGGCCCGCATTGCAACCAGAAATAAAGCTCCCGCTGATTGCGACTCAAAAAGTTTGAACTCCTTAAGGCGAGGTACCGTCAAATTCTCACGCTTGTATAACTTTAACCGGGCTTCCGGTGGAAGGCTAACGCCGGCTAGTTGCACCGGGACGCCTGTCGTTCCGCGCATAATCCACCAGCACTGGGGGTTGCCCTGAACACCCGGAGCCAATTGTCCTGTGACACGCAGCGACTTGCCAAAGGGAATATGGAACGTATTATAAAAACCGCCGGTATGACCAGTCATGCCCATCTGGCGCACACCCCACGGCGCAGAACTATCATCAAACCCCACGCCATGGCCCAGGCCATATTCCATATCAATCGATGGCCGCGATTCGCCGTCCACATAAAACCGGAGGCGGGTTTGATTGTATTGCGGCCAATTACCTCCGTACCACTGGTGCGTGAGGCAACCAGGCCCATTGCGCTCAAAAAGGACCGCCTCGTTGGCCGCGGAAAGTACCGTCCGCTGCTTTCCCGCGGTGCTGAATGTTTTCAGGCCCAGAAACCTGTTTTCCGCGCTACGGTCGGCAAAAACTGCTCCCCCGCCGCCACCTAACGTTCCCAAACCAGCCAAGGCGAGAACCTCACGTCGTGTTGGCATTAACAGCCCCTTCTTCAATCAAACAACTCTTGATGGATGAAGAACCCTTCATCGCACAGGCTCCCAAGCCGCTTGGGAGATCCATTCTATCGAAATTCAATCGCACACTGACAAAATCGCGTTACTTCAGCCACCCTTCGCAATGCAGATCGCGTGTCAAGAATTCCGACATAACCGACTTTCCTTGCTTAAGCGGCCGCTACTACCGTTGCAAACGACCACGATTCACAAATAACCCGTCGGGCGATTCGAATGGTTCATCCGCCGTTCTGAAAGCGTTAATCCTTTCACTGTTAATTGAACATTCATCGTCGAAATTTCTTTTTCAATCCTAACGCACTGCTAGGTCACCATCTACCATTACAGATGCTATTCGTAAACCTCAAATCGGACAACGCCTTTTTATGCCAACATCTAGACGTTTTATGAAGGGCATCACGTGCCGGTACGACCGCGGCTGAACGCCCGGAACTGCCCCGGCGTAAGGCCTTTGATCCGTCGGAATACCTTGACCATCCGATTGGCGTCCGGAAAGCCTGATTCGACGGCTATGGAATGGACTTTTTTATCCGTCCCCACCAACTGCCGGGCGGCATATTCCACGCGCAACCGGGCAATCTCCTCCGACATGCTCCGGCCGACATATTTCTGAAACAGATCATGCAGCCGCCGATAGGAAATGGGGACACCCATCGACACTTCCTCCACATTGATCGGCTCGCGATAGCGCGTCCAGATGATTTTCAGAGCCATGGCCACATCCGTATTTTCAATGGCCAGAATATCCGTGCTTTGCCGGGTCACAACCCCGATCGGCGGCACCAGCGCGGGGCCGAGCGGGATTTTTTTTCCGGACATCAACTGATCCAGCAATTCGGCGGCGGTAAATCCCATACCTTCCGCATTGTCATCAATACTGGATAATGGAACCGTGGTAAAGTTGCACCGCAACTCGTCATTCATCACACCCAGGACGGCCACCTGCTCCGGCACCAGCAGTCGCTCTTCCTGGCTGGCAAAAATAACTTCTGCCGCCAGATCATCATTTTCCGCAGTCACCCCTAATGGCTTGGGCAATGCAACCAGATATTGACGCAACGCGGCAAATATAGCTGCGGGCGGACAATCTTTCGGCAACCCGGAGCGGGCATCGATAAGATGAAAAGTCCGCCCGGCGGTTTTACATGCGGCTTGGAAACATTCTTTACGCTCCAGTTCACATTTACTCACATCCTTGAAATAAAATGCAAGGTGTTGGAAACCACGCTCGACAAAATGCCGCACCGCCAACTCGGCAATCGCCTTATTATCATTGGCCACACGCGGTGCCGGAGATACATTCTGATAACCGATGTGAATGGTTGGAAGCTTGAACGATGCCACCAGAGCGGCAATTTCCGCGTTAGGACCCAGCATGGCGATCACGCCATCAGGTTCCCAAACCGGGGCGGCATTCGCGTTGCGCACGGAAGCCGAATCCAAGGCCCATCCCGCCTGTTTGGCGTATCGCGCCACACCGCGATGAATGGCAATTGAGTACCACCCCATCAGCAGTAAAATGCGCCTTGCGGGAGCTTTCACAAGATGCGTGGGCAACGCCAACGGCAAGGGCAGCGGAATACTGGAAGTCGTTAGCCCGCGGATATTTGTTTTTGTTTTCATCAGGCAGTGGCCCCGAGTTCATGTCATTGAGTTTTACAAGTTTTGCCGAATCGTCAACAACACACACGTTGTATCGCGGATTGAACGCGAAGACCTCCGCGTACCGCGCGGGGCTTTATCGCCTCCGCACCGGATAAGCTCAAGGCACGTCGACAAGTTCGTATTGATGTTGCCGCGGCTGATTGGCGGTATATTCACGTGCCACAATAACCGTCTCCAAAGTGTAAACGGCACAAACGATTTTTGCGACCGCTTTGGCGGCGGCAGGATCATTTTCCGTGGTCACCGGGAAAGTTCGGCTTACGTGTAATATCGTCATAGGGCGTTGTTCCCAGCAGAACAATCCGCACGCCCGGCAAGTGCCGCTTCAATTCGCGGATAATGTGCTCATACCCGCTTTTATAGATGTTGAAAATTTTCTCATTAAACGGCTTATACGCCCCGTCATTCATGCCCAGCATAATCGTGACGACATTAGGTTTGAACGCAAATACATCACGCTTGAGCCGCAGATTGATGGGGCCAGCCCATCCGCCGCGCACGCTGTCACCGCCGACGCCGGAATCAATAAAGCGCACGTGCAGCTTTGGAAATCTCGTATGCACATACGTTTCAATCTCGGCGCAATAGAATCGCTGATCGGTGATGCTGTCACCATAAAAGCAGACGCGATCGCCGCTTTTCAGAAAAAAGCGCGACGGCACCGGTGCCGCCGACACCCGCGCTATCCCCAGGAATCCAAGACATATCAGGAATACCAACCCCAAACGTTGCGCCATATTGTGGTCTCCAGAGGTACGCCGCCGATAAAACGGTTGCACCAATCCATCCCCAGTAAAATGCGGGACTTATGCGGACTATAAAATAGTCATCCAAATCCGGCAAGGACAATATCTGCCAAAATGTAGCCTTTTTATGAAATGGAGCACTAATGCATGGACGGGTGAACCTTGCGGGTGAAGGTCAGCGACATGATAAACATCAGCGCCGCACTGGCGGTAAGAATTCCGAATACGGCGTTGATTCCGAATTGATGCAGCACCCAGCCCAACGGCAAAAGTCCTGCCGCCCCCAAAGCGTTGGAAAGCCCCAGCGCAATGCCCGAACCCAAGGCCCGGTTCTCCGGGAACATGTCCTGTCCGATCAGCAGTGTCGGCGAAAAAGTGCTGAACATTGCAATGCCCAAAATAGCCGCTACGATCCACAACCACGGGCCCTCGGCCATGACCACCAGCGGAAGTAAAATCAGCATGACGATACTGCTGCCCACCAGCACCGGCCGCCGACCGAAGCGATCCGAAACGGTTCCCCCTGTGGCCTGCCCGATGACTCCGGCAATTAAAAGCGTGCTGATAATGGAAGCACCGGACACCAGAGCACCGCCCCGCAGTTTCCACATCAGCGGAATAAATACAATGGTTCCAAAAACCGCCAATCCGCGAAACGCTGAAAAACTCACCAGCACCAGAAACGGCTTACGGTGCTCTCGCCAATGAAGTTTAGGAGCGCTTTGGCTCCGGGCCGGCAAGCTGGGAATGAGTTTGATCATAAACGGCAAGGTTATCAGCATGGGCAGAGCAATAATCCACAGGTTATGCAACCCCAGATATACGACAATCACGCTGGTCAATAAAGGCCACGCTCCCCGGCCCAGTTCTCCGCCGATTAAAAACAGGGACAACCCCGCCCCATGACGCCGTTCCGTTAAACTTCGCACCGCCGCCAGAGCCTGCGGATGAAAAATGGTACTGCCCAGCCCGGACACCAATAACAGTACCAGAAGAACGCCCACATTCGGGGACAAACCAACCAGCGCCCCCGCCATGCAACAGCCAAAAAGTCCGCCAATAACAAACATTTTGCCACCCATTTTATCCGCCAGAATGCCAGTCACCGGTTGTAGGGCCTGCCCCATATACGTTGCCGCCATAATAATGCCGACCATCGCCAAAGGCTGATGCAAGGCCGTAAGCACCGCCGGAAGAATACCGGGCAGGTAAAACGCTGCGCCATCATTAAGGAAATGCGTCCAGGTCATACACATTAAACTCGCGGCTCGTGACCGGGCAGTTGAGGCGTTGGCTAAGGAGGATAAATCCGTTGGGCGGGCGGTTGTCATAGAGAAATTATAGCCGAGATTGTTATCTTATTCACAATGTTGCGTCTGATTTATACCGGGATATAGTTATCAGTAATCAACTGCACTTCCGGCTGGCACCTTCGTAGGTGACAGCTTATAGGTTGGTTCCTTTTTGAGGAGGTCATTATGACCACCGTTGCATGCCTTCTGGCGGGCAAGTCCAGTCACGTCTACAGCATCAGTCTCGATGCCACCGTTCTCGAGGCCACACAAAAAATGAACCGGCATCGCATTGGTTCATTGATGGTCACCGAGGGTGATCGCATCATCGGTATTTTAAGTGAACGCGATATTCTCATGCGCGTCGTCGCTGAAGAAAAAAATCCGCGGCAGGTAAAAGTTGCCGATGCTATGACCTCCGATGTGGTCGTGGTCAGGCCCGATACAACCATCGAAGATGCCAGCAGCATTATGCAGTCCCGCCGTGTTCGGCATCTGCCCGTCTGCGATGCCGACGGCCGGCTGCTGGGGTTGATTTCCATCGGCGATCTGAATGCCCGACACGCCAGCGATCAGGAGGTCACCCTTACGCATCTGAATGAATACCTGTATGGCCGCGTGTAAGTACAAAAAATTCCGTCGGTTTTTTCTTACATCCGGTCACAACTCATGTTAAGATGTTCGCCATGGCGAATACACGCGAAAAACCAATCACCAAACGCGGACGGGACACCCCCTGCGTGCGTCAATTATCGGTGTTCGTTGAAAATCGTGTCGGGGCGTTGGCCTCGCTGATGGGTATTTTCGAACACTCCGAAGTGCGCACGCTGGCCCTGACGGTTATGCAAGGGGTGGATTGCGCCATCGTGCGGTTCGTATTCAGCGACGCGGATACCGCAGCCGATGTCCTGCGTCAGAACGATTACCGCTTTTCGGTCTGTGAACTGGTCGCCGTGGAAATGCCGTCTACTGCCTCCGGCCAAGGCTTGGCCCGTATCGGCAAGGCATTATTAAGTGCGGAAGTGGATATACATTATGTCTATGGCCTGATCACCGATCCCCATCGCTCGGCGGCGGTGGTGATCCATGTAGATAATCCGGCGCTGGCCAGCATGGTGCTTTCGGAAGAACATTTTGTGCTGCTGGATGAAAATGACCTGCGATAACAGGGACGTGGGTTACAGGTTATAGGTTACAGGTTACAGGTTACAGGGGACAAGGCGGGGAACAGCGGGTGGGTAGAGCCGGGGCCAAGCGATTGCAAAACGCAGAACGGCGATGGCTCAGGCAAGCTGGTGGTCTATGTGCATGATGTTGGAGTAGAAAAATATGGGTATGATTTTCGGTCTTATCTGGCTGCTCTGCGCTATATTCTGGCTCTGGATGCTCATTGACTTGCTGGTCAGCCGGCACAGCACGGGAACTAAAATTCTTTGGGTGATCCTCATGCTCTTCCTGCCGGTGCTGGGATCTATCCTTTATTTCTTTCTGGCCCGCGGCAAAGCGGCATAAGCGATGGAAATTTACCATCGGTCTTACCATGCACCTGTGGCCACATCGCGCACGGGCGTCATAACCGTATCAAACGGTGCAATGGTTGGTAAAACGGAACTGGGAGCGGTGCCTGTGGGTGTCATGGCCGTTCCACCGCCGCCCACGCCGCCGCTGGAAGCGTAAGTGAATATGTTATCACGATTTTCGCCCACATAGGGCGTTAAGCTCCAGGCCACATGCGCATCGCCGAAGCCGACGTTCTGTCCGTCACCATTATGGTTGCCGGAGTTGAAAATAAAGTTGCCGTAGGTATTGGCCATGGCCTGCGTGGGGTCCCTTTCGGAATTACCTGCGGCGGAGGTATCCGCGGACGGGGCCATATCCGAAACCAGAGGTAGAGCGGCGCTGGCGGCATTGGTGTTCCACCAACTACCGACGATGAAGGCGTCGTTCATATCATTCCATGGAAATGAAATGGAATAGCTTTCACCCTGACCGGTCGTGGAAACCGTTCCTTTTATGACACCGAAATTGGAATAATAGGTGCTGCTGTTGCTGTATTCATCCGAGGGGGCAGTCGCCAGAAGATCCGAAGGGCATATAAAACTCTTGGGCGTAATTTGCCCGCTTAGCACCATCAGCCACATACACGCCATCGGCGAACCTTCCTGCCAGCCATTGCTGCCATACATGCTTTCCAGAATTGTGCCGGTGTTGCCCGCCGCATCCGTCGCCGCGGCACCGGGGCCGTTCTGGTAGGTGGTGCTGGCCGGCGGTAAGACGCTGGGAAACTGGCTCTGATTGCTTTGCGCATAAATAAACATGGATTGCACAATGCCCCGCACATTGGCAGCACATACCGCACGGTTCGCCAGTTCCTTGGCCCGCGCCAGGCTCGGCAGAAGCATCGCTATCAACAAAGCGATAATTGAAATAACCACCAGCAATTCTATAAGCGTAAATGCCCGCAAGCGACCGTGTCTATACTGCATGTCCCGAGTCTCCTGTTCAACCTATAGTTATCGGGTAGAGCAGGATCAGACTTAAACAAGAATCAACAGCTTGCCATGCAACGTCATATAACGCAGCCATTTCGAATTGTTTTGGGACCCGATGCGAGGTTACAGGTTACAGGTTATAGGTTACAGGGGACGGGGGAAATGAATAATGGGTAATGCGTAAAAACGGGGGAGTGGGACGACCATGCAGTTAGTTAGAAGTTACAAGGGGGCACCCCTGTGTTTAGCGGGCGAGGCTGCCTCGCCGTGACGAATGGGACAAGCACGGAGTTGGGAAAAGTCAGGAGGGCATGGATGAACGCCAAACAAAATAGCAGCAAAGCGCTTCCAAACCTTCTAACTCCTAACTCCTACCTTCTAGCTACTTTCCAAGCTAAATTCCTGCGCCTTGATCCAGATGAATGCCGCACTCTTTTTTTTCCAACCCCGCCCAGCGGCCGCTGCGCTGATCGTCATCCAGGCCGACCGGGCGCGTGCAGGTTTCCGGATTGCATCCGATAGAATTGTATCCCAGCTCCCACAGGGGATGATAAGGCAGTTCATGCTTCTTCATATACTGATGAATATCACGGTTATTCCATCCCAGAAGAGGTGAAATCGCCCAGCAATTCACGCGCTTATTCCACTGCACACTCTGCATGGCTGCACGATGATCAGATTGATGCGACCGCACGCCCCGCAGCCACGCCGCCGGTGCCAAGTCCTGCATGGCACGGTCAAAGACTTCATTTTTATTCGCAGCACAGCACGCTTCCACGTTATGACGCACGCGCGGATCAGGCTCGCCGTTGACGGTCAGCCAAACCACCGGATCGTGGCGACTGTGATATTCGCGCACATTCAAATGGAATCGTTGCCGCATGGACTCCATAAAGGTCAGCGTCTGCGGAAACAAATATCCCGTATTTACCAGCACAATGGGAATGTCCGGCCGAACCGAAACCGCCAGATGAATCAGGCACATACTCTCGGCCCCGAAACTGCTGGTCATGATCAGATCATTACCAAAGGTCTCCGTAGCCCAGCGTACCAGCTCCGCAGGATCACGTGTCTGAAATTCCGCATTGATTTTTTCAACATCAAATGCCGGCGAAATAATAGATGTACTCATGTTGGCAACTCCGTTGCTTGCCGATTCCGCCGGGAATTCCAGGCCTGTTCCAACCGATCCAGATATTCCACGGGCACACGCACATTGTTACGTCCCAGTCCCAGGGCAATATCCGGCTTGGGCGTGCCGTGAAAATCTGATCCGCCGGTGGTAATCAGGTTATAGCGCCGCGCTAATTCCAGAAACAGTTGGCTGTCCTGCGGGCGGTGGTCGCTGTGCCAGACCTCAATACCATCCAGCCCCGCCTCCACCAGATTGGCTATCACATGTTGGAGTTGGGCCGGATTTTCGGTGCGCAATTGCGTCGGATGGGCCAGAACCGCCAATCCGCCGGCAGCGTGAATACATTCCAGCGCCTGCCGCGGGGTCAGTCGCTCTTTATCAAAATAGGCCGCTCCCGTGGTTCCCAGATAAACATCAAACGCCTGTTTGACGCTACTGACGCAACCTGCATCCA
>JAKBCC010000111.1 GCA_021808105.1 Planctomycetota bacterium | reverse complement strand
GGTGCATAAAATTCAACTCACAAAACTGAACTCTAACAAAGAACGGAAAAATTGTTTTATTTTCGGGCTTCCGACCCAGCCGTTCTTTTATTACTTAAACTATAGCCCAGGCAAAAATCCGTTACAAGAATGGATAGCGCAAAAATATTTATCGTTGGCGCAAAAGTGTGTCGGCCACGGATTCTCCTGTACAATGCTCCGCATGAAAAATAAAGGCCGAGAAAAGCCACGAAACGGCAATCTGCCGCGACGCGCCGGTCATTTGCCGGAGAAATTGCGCGTGGCCTATTTGTCGCTGGATGTGGGCGTATACAGCGAGCAAGCGGCCATGGAGATTGCCCGTTTCGCCGCTGAAATCGGGAATTGGCGCACCCTGATTGCCAGCATGGGCGAAGTAGGCCCGCAGGATGTTGCCGCCGGGCGCATCGACGGAGCTATTATTGGCCACTGGGAGGATCAGGAAACGCTTGCGGCATTGAAACAGACGAATATTCCCGTGGTTACCACCCCCCACTTTCAGGAAAAAACTCCTTTTGTACAGGTAATTCCCGATGATTACGCGGTGGGTGTGCAGGCGGCAGAGCACCTGGCCGGCAAGGGATTTCGCACGTTTGCTTATTATGGGATGTGTGAAACGACAACGTTTTCCTGGGAACGCCTCCGCCGGGCCGGTTACCTGACCACACTGAAGTCACGGGGTTTTCCGGTGCATGTGTATGATAACACCGTGCCGGACTGGTGGCGGTTCCAGAATGAGGAGCAGCAGGTTGCATTGCGAAGCTGGTTGAAGAATCTCCCCAAGCCCATTGCGCTATTTACCTGCATGGATCGGTTCGCTTATGAAGCCATACGCATGGCCCAGGAGGAGGGCTTCTCAGTTCCCAATGATATCGCGGTGTGCGGTGTGGACAATACCCTGTGGGTGTGCATGATGAGCGTGCCGCGGCTGACCAGCATTCCACTCAATGGCCGTCTGGTGGCACGCCAGGCGGCCCAAACCTTAAACGACATCATGCTGGGGAAAGCCGCACCGAAAAAGCCGATTCTTGTCCCCCCCCTGCCGGTAGTGCCGCGCGAATCGACGGATGTCACCGCTTATGAAGATCCGGACGTGGCGGAAGCGTATAAATTTATTCGTACCCATGCCCATGAACCGATTCATATTGATGATGTGCTGGCGAAGGTGCTGGTGTCACGCCGCAGTCTGGAAATGCGGTTTAAGGCCTTAACGCGTTCCACGCTGCAGGATGAAATCTGGCGGGCACATGTGGATCGAGCCAGACAATTGATTATCGAATCCGATAAACCCATGTGGAAAATTGCGGAAGAATCAGGATTTCGAAGTGAAACCGTATTTAATGTCATGTTCAAGCGGATCGCGGGAATGACCCCATCCGCCTATCGACGTAATAACAGTGGACAGGCCATATCATTCTGATAACCTGTTGGCAAAGACATCTTTTTTGAAAGGATTTTCATTATGGCAATTCAGAGCGTTCGGGACAAGATGAATAAGAACCAGAAACCTTTTGTCATCGGCGGCATTGTGATCGTCTGCCTGGCGATTGGACTGATTGTCTGGGAAATGAAACCAGTCAGCGCACCGCCGCCGCCCTCAACCCATTATTTTTATGACACCGCCAATGGCAGTATTACAACAGAGCCGATCAGCGCTCTGCCCCCCTTGAAAGGAACAACTGGCAAGTATACGCTGGTACGCGCTTATATGTATACATGTACCACTTGCGGCGACAAAAAAATCGGATATCTGATGAAATATACACCGCAAGCTATAGCGGCCAAGCAATACCTGGCCCAACCGGAAAGCCCCAATATGACGCCTCAACAATCTATGGCGTATTTTGCATCGCGTGGCAGCTACGAATCCGCCATTCCAAATGGCACGTACGTTCGCCTGCCCAAGAAAGGCTCGCACTGGTATCCGCTGATGAGCGCCGCAGGAACCGCGATTGCCAAACCGATTAGCTGCCCCGGTAACTCCGCAGGCAAGCCCTGCCTGCCGTAAGGGTAAAGCACCGTGACGCTGCCGCGTCAGGACGGGCCGTGGCGACATTTGAGATTACGCGCGCCGAGGTAAAATGCGGCGTTTTCCGTGGCCACGCTCCGCATCGAACCATGACGCTGCCGCGTCAGGCTAACGTGCGTGGGTTATGCGTGAAATATGTATCGTTAGCTCAATGCGGCAGCGTTGAGTTCGATGCGGGGTGCGATTTGATTGCACGATTTTTTTCCGACGGTGGGAAATATGAAAAACTCACGCGGTCCGCGGGAGCGAGAACCAATCTCAGCTTCCGCCACGATCTGCGCTCTTGAAGATCGCGACATCCCTCCGGCCGCCACAGCCACATAACGGAATCGCGGGCGCGTGAATCTTAAGGCCTATTTTAGGCGGCCATCGGACTTCCCCGCCACTACGTACAGCGCAAAAATTTTTACCATTAGCGCAAAACCGTTTTACGCCACGGATCACCGCCACGCCCATGCTGCGGCAACCTGGAATCTGGATTCTGAAGGATGTTAATTCACAAATGGAACCCACCCCTGAAATCTCCGCACGCGAAATGCGCCTCAAAATCGACTGCAAAAACAACCGCGGACATCGGGCTGCGACCCGATAGAGCAGTGACAGGAGAGAGTTGAAAGTAGAGCAAATTGGGCTGGCGCAAAAATGTGGCTGTCGCCGTAGCAAACGGAAACCCCGGCACTTATCCGCGTAATCAGCGTAATCCGCGGTCCTCTCTTCGGGAACGCCACGGGATTGAACCGCGGATTTCGCGGATAACGCGGATTAACGCGGGGTTCCGTTTTGTTATGGCGACCGTTGCTCTTATGCGTCGGCGTGGGTCCTCCTCTTGACGGGCGCGGCCATTTTTCATCGGGGCAGCGCTGGCATACCGCCAATCAGGCGGAGATCACAACTTTTTTACCGTCGCGCCAAGAGCGTGCCAGAGATTCTTTTATCGTGCGTTCCACCACCGGCAGAGCCGGCGGCTTTGTGAAGTTTCGCGGCACGGCGCGTTGCCCGGATTTATTGCCACGCCCTCTCTGATCTTGGCTCAGCTCCCTGCTTGTGAATGAACGTCTTGCAGGTTGGGAATATATTAAAGAGTTTTTTCTTCGCATGGATTCACCAGAGGTAATGGAGTATATGGCGTTGCACATCCTTAGCAGGAAATTAACGTACGCAGCGAGGTCATGTGGCAGGGGGCGGTTTGGTTTGACGGGGTCCCCACGCACAAATCTTGCTTTCACCGGGAGCCAGTGGAATGTTCCGCCACTTCTACGTTATGCTACGGGCGAAGTTGCAACCGCAGAGTTGCTGATATGGCGGAGTATTTTATGACGGATCGAATTTACAATGTTGACCTAACGCAATGGAGCGGCCCATTTTCCCCAGCCCAGCAGAATGGGGCTACTGCGGCGATGGAATCCGGCAATGTGGTTTATCTACCCAAACTGGATTTTGCGTTCACGCCGGAAGAACAAAAGTTCCTGACTCCGGTATGGAGCAATGGAGGCGCCAAAAATATCAGCTATGACCATCGCAATGGCCGCATTCAAGGCATGGAAGGCGATGAGGTGGCGCAAGGGGAATTGGCAGCATTGTTAAAACGCTATTCGGAAAGCACCCTCACGCTCATGCAGGGGCTGTTTCCCCAATATAAATCAGCTCTGCTGCGCATGCGCACCAGCTACCGCCCCGTTGAAATCAAGGGCCGGGCCAGCAAAGTTACCAAAGATGATACGCGGCTGCACCCGGATCAATTCCCTGCCCGGCCCGTCGGCGGCAAACGCATTATCCGGATATTCTGCAACGTCAATCCCGAAGGCAAAGGCCGCGATTGGCGCATTGGTGAACCGTTTGCCGATTTCGCCAAAAAATTTGTGCCCCGGCTCAAAGCGCCGCTCCCCGGAGCGCGGGAGTTCATGTACCTGCTGCGCGTTACCCGCAGCCCCCGCACCGCTTACGATCATTACATGCTGCAACTTCATGATCAGGGCAAAATGGATGATCAGTATCAAAAAACCGCCCCGCAAACCCCGTTTGTATTTCCCCCCCACTGCACCTGGACATGCTTTACCGATGAGGTGCTGCACGCAGTGGATGCGGGGCAGTATTTGTTGGAGCAAACGTATCTTCTACCGGTGGAAGCCATGAAAAACCCGGAAAAATCGCCGCTGCGGGTGCTGGAAGGCTTAACCGGGAAAACGCTGATTTGACACGTTAAAAGTCCGTATTGGAGCCGTATGCCCCGACGAATGATCGTAACCGTCGCACTCGTGATTATTGCCATTGCGACTATCGTCCTGGCGGTGCAGGCGCATCATAAAATCGCCCATGAAATGACCCGTCAAAAACATATTGACGCTTTTGATTCCTACATGAAAACCGTCCCGCTGTTTATTCATGACCATAAACCCTACCGCAGCGATCGCTTCCCTTTGCCGCCGTTTGCGATGCTGTTTGTGGCTCCCTTTACACTTTTATCCCGCCCGGATGCGCAGGCGGCATGGGTGGTCTGTAAACCGTTTTTCTTTGTACCGATTTTTCTGCTGGCCCTATCCATCATCCGCCGCGGTGGCGGCAACGTGTTGCCTGGTGCCCTGTTACTGATTGGTGCCGGCTGGTTTTTTCCGGTCATCGGGGATATTCAGGAAGGGCAGATGAACCTGCTGATGCTGCTGCCTCTGGCTGCCGGATTATGGATGGCCCAGGAGGAATCCCCGGCCGGGGATGTGGCAGCCGGGCTACTGGTGGCCATGGCCATCTGCATCAAGGTCACCCCCTTGGCGTTCCTGGCTTATTTTCTTTTTCGCAGGCGGTGGGCTATCAGCGCGGCAATTATTGCGGGCATCGGAATTTGGATATTTCTGGTTCCCGCCATTTTTTTCGGCTGGAGTCAGAACATGACCTGGCTGGGCCAATGGGGCCATATCATGATCGCTCCCTATATTCTGCATGATAAAATTAAATTTGGTAACGGCGAGTCCATTCCGGAATTTATTTTGCGGCTGTTTGCCCATGTTCCCGCATGGAAAACCATGCACCACGGCGTGGTGCACAATCATTATTTAACGCTGATCCGTCTGTCGCAAAAGACCGCCCATTTCATCGGCCGGATTATCGTATTGCTCATCGCGATTGGGGGCATCTGGTGGGCACGGAAAAAGTTGCCAAGCCTGCGTACGCGCCGCTACGCCATGGAAATCGCGTGTGTGGGCATGTTCATGCTCTGGGCTTCGGAACGCACCTGGGTACCGCATTATGTCACACTGATTTTTGCGCTCATGGCGGTGGGGATGATCGCCGAGGACACATTCGCCACCCAGGCCAGTCGGCACTTCGCGTGGATAGCATTGAGTCTGACTGCGTTTCTCATGCTTTGGACCTCAGAATTTGCCCGCGTCTTAGGCCCCAATGGGCGCCATTATGTAGATACTGTGGATGTCGTCCTCTGGTCATCACTGACATTGGCCGCTGTCATCCTGACCGCCCGATTTGCTGACAATGCACCATACATGCTGAATCCCAAGGATTCCGGGGGCGTCAAAATTGACCCGGTGTCAGCCAAAAATCGTGTTGCCGGGGCCAAATAACAGCAACACGCCTGTGGCGCTTGTTAATCTGTAACACAGTTGTTAAAAATGGTCGGCATGAAAGACAAAATACAACGCTCGTTCCCCGTCAGAAGCACTGATTCAGATGACAGCGTAGAACCGTCTATTAAGCAGGCCGTTGCCGCACTTCTTGCCGGCAGGACTGCGATAAAACATGATCATCCGGAGGCAGTAAACTTGCGGCTGGTTTCGTATGAGATAACCCGTGAACCCCTGACGGAAGGAAACCCTCCGGAAACTCCTGGTTTGGCCGCAAGCTATGAGCGACTCCACCCGGGACACTTTGATCCCGAGCAATGGCCGGAATTGTTGTCCCAGCTTGAAGCGCTGCACAAAAAATTCCCGGACGATGCGAAAATCGGCAACTATCTGGCGGCATTGTACAGTTTTCTCGGAAGGCATGCCGATGTGCGTCGGACCGTTCAGGACCTCTACCGCCGCCACCCTGATTATCTCTTTGCGATAACCGCGATGATCAGGATTCATATCAACCACGATGAATTGAAACAAGCTGGGGAAGTACTCAAAAATCGCTGTGAATTATCGCTGCTATATCCGGATCGCAAAATATTCCATATTTCGGAATTTGTCGCGTTTTATAGCATGATCGTGCGGTATCACATTGCGCGCGGAGCGATGGATGAAGCGCAAAGTGCATTTCAAATATTTCAAAAGGTTGCCCCCGACCATCCCGATATGGAAAAGTTCCAGCGCATTTTTCAGATTGGCCGCCTGAAGCGGGACCTGGGCCGCCTGTCGGAACCAAAACGCCGAAGCAAAAGCGGCAGAAAAACCAAATAGCATTCTACGGCACCAGCAGGCTGCTGCCGGGATAACCCGAAATGCTGCGGCTGTGCCACCCGGATTGATCTGTCCACGTGACGCTTCCCGACGTGGTGGTGGCTTTTTGCAAATCCGAAAGCCTGGGAACCAGAGAACTTATGGGCGGATTAAACTGCAGGCCCAGCAGCAGGGAATAGGTGGCCGCTTCGGTGGTAAGGGATGAGTAGAAATCGGGCAGTAAACGCGGCTGATCAACAAACGTAGCGTTGGTATATCCGCTGGTGCAGCCGAGCTGTTTCTGAAGTGCAAGGAATTTTTTGTTGTTAAGAATTGACGGTGCATTGGCCCGGCGGGCAAGCGCTATTTCAATCGGTCGGGGAAAGGCGGAAAAATAAAAATATTTATGGGCAATCGCCCAGGCGGGCATGACTGCGGCGGCTTTTATGTAATAAATGGTCGCGCCGTGTGAATGCAGAATTCTTAATTGCGCCGGCGTGCCGGTGTATCCGCGCTGGCGCATCGCGGCATTAACCGCCAGAAGCGCCATAGGAGTTAATGTCTGCAACGCCCGGGAAAGGCGCTCTGGATGCGCAAGCTTATTAACCAGCACCTGCCCCAGAGAACTGCTCATCGGCATGACCGGGCTTTGGTAGGTCAGCCAATAGGGACCGAACGCGTTGATCAAATCCTTTTCAATATCCACACCGGTAATGCCGTTGACCATGGTTAAAACCTGTTGCACCCTGCGGCGCATCTGCGGACCGGCGACCTCCAGATAGGTTTTAAACGTGCGGACGAAGGCTCCCGCATTCAAATGTGAAACGGTAACTAAAGGAGAATTTTCAGGTGTCAAAGCCAGCATATCGGCCGCACCGGGCGTGGGTTTTACTGTCACATGGCGCAGGGCCAAAAATGAGGCGTTCAGCCATTGTCTGCCGGAAAAGCCATCAGCCGAGGCATAGGCGGTAGCGTTATGAAAGGATCCACCGTTAAGAATAATTTTGGCGCTATTCAAGATGATGCGCTGTTGTTTGCCCTGGGGCGTGCCGCGTGGTGCAGTATGGTGCAGCGCTTGATCGAGAAGTGTATTGGCATACGCGCGCAAGCGTGTCAAATCAGCGAATTCCGCAGAGACGGGCTTGGCAGGCATAAACCGCATGGTGCGGCAAAAGCTTGCAGCGGTCGCCAGAGTTTTCCCCCGGTGCGCCAACGCCTTTTGCACGCCCGGCGTGATATGAATGCCTGCATACACCATGGAACCAACAACTCCCTCAGTAATGCGCGGACCGGTGGGATATAGCTCCCGCGGAAGCTTTTTGAATATCGCCAGCACCGCATCCGGATATTTTCCGGCGTTCATAATCAGGACCACCTGAGGCACGGGGCCCACATTGCGGATTCCGGTGCTGATAGGCCGAAAATAAACGGCAAACGGATGCGTCATTAATAATGAGCCGATGGCGAATGCTTTTTTGAATTCTGTGATGTGCAACTGCGTATTGCGTGCCGCAGGCAGTTGATTGAAGCGATGCAACAACATGGGCAGATTTCCCTGGATGAAATCCGCAATGTGGGTATGTGAAAGGACCACGCGAAGGTTGGATGTTTTGTAGCCCGGCCATTGGGCCACCGGCCCGGCCCATCCGAAATAAATCTGGGCATTCGATGGAATCCGGCTCGCCAGGGGTGCCGGGAAGGTAGCCGGCGCAACGGCCTGCACCGGCGGAAGAGCAACGGCCATGAAGCCTGCCGTCGAAACTATTGCCGCAACAACAGATAAATAGCGCCTCATCGTGTTACTCCATTTAGCTGATGGAAAATTATGGACGCGCCGGTTTTGGCGGCGGAAGTTTGGCTTTAAGTTCATTGGCTTTCTTAATTAATTCCGTCGTTGATAACATCGGCACTTTGGGCACAATAAAGGCCCAAATCTGATG
The DNA here is from genome assembly GCA_021808105.1 of Planctomycetota bacterium. GTDB lineage: Bacteria > Planctomycetota > Phycisphaerae > WQYP01 > WQYP01 > JAMDCX01. The sequence goes on along the minus strand of JAKBCC010000111.1, from coordinate 3,799 downwards.
ATCCTTAAATTCAATGGGCAGAATGCCGGCAAAAAGGTCCACGCCATACCATTGGAACCAGGGCCGTTGCGTATTTTTATGGGTGTGCAGATAGTAATACACATAGTTGGGCTTCAGCGGCGTCCCAACATTTACTTTTTTGCGCAGCCGCACGCTGTAGTCTCCGTACCATTTAAACGGCACCGTACAGGGCGTCGTGCCCTGCTGAACATCATTCAAATAAACCAGACTTCCCGGTGGATCGCTTACCAGTGTCACGGAACGCTCCACACACCCGCCCAGAGTCAGCGGCAACGCAAGCATGAAAGCACCGGCCAGCCAGCAACCCAAACGTTCGACAAACTGCTTTTTTTTCCGCATCATGCGGTAAATTGTAACCACGCGCAGAGGCTTTAGGCCAGCAGACCGGCAACGTGAACCAAAATACCCAATTGCAGAGAGCCGGGGCTATTGCGTGATTGCCGGGAAAGTGATTGCCGGGAAAGCGTTGTTCGCGGAGCGCTTTTATGGTAAGTAATGATTCGTGAACGAGGCCGATTGCTGATGCGTCTGATTCCCCCGGTTAATCAATTGAAGCAATGGATATTAGCGGGGCAACTGCGCGGGCAGCAGCAATTAGCGCGATGGGGAATCCGTGAGCAGACCTTACTGATCGGTCTATCCTTTATCGTGGGCCTGATGACAGGCGTGGCGACATGGCTTTTTGAGCAGACCGTCAAACTCATTGAAAATTATTATTACACGCCGGCAGTGAAATTGACCCATGCGACCACCTGGTGGCCCAGTTACATATTTCTTCCTCTGATTCCCGCTGGTGGCGGCCTGGCTCTGGTGCTGTGGCGGCGGCTGTGGGGCCGGCAAAAATCTGAATTGCATGGATTAGCCGGGCTGCTGCATTCTCTGTCCCGCGAATCGGGCAAACTCAAGGCTTCCCTGGGAATAGAAACATTGGTAGCCAGCAGTTTGACCATCGGCAGCGGCGGATCGGCCGGGCCGGAGGCCCCGATTGCCGTGATAGGTGCCTCCATCGGAGCGCTATGCGGCAACACCCTGGGATTTTCACGCCGCAATATGCCCATTTTGCTGGGCTGCGGCGCGGCGGCAGGCATCAGCGCGGTATTCGGAGCGCCCATTGCGGGTGTCCTGTTTGCCATGGAAGTTCTGCTGCGCGATTTTTCCGTGCGAACGCTCACGCCCATCGTCATTTCATCGGTGATGGCCTCGACCATGTACGTGGGACTTTCCGGCGGAGGCACCGCACGAGGATTATTTCAAATGCCGGCCACCGGGCCGGCGTTGGCGTTTACCTTCGGTCAAGTGCCTTATTATTTGCTGCTGGGGGCCGTTTGCGGACTTCTGGCCGTGGGCTTTACGCGCTTTTATCTCCTGGTGGAAAATTACTCCCAAAAACACCGCGCCCGCATACCCTATTTTCTGCACCCGGCCATTGGCGCTGCACTAAGCGGGGTTTGCGGCGTGGCTATGCTGATTATTTTCCGGGGCGACCCCTTTTTACACACGCGCTTCGCCCAGGGTTATATACCGATATTCAGTGACGGCTATCCCACTATTTTGCGAATGATCGACCCGCGTTGGTATTCCGGTGTCCATCTTATCGGCGGGCACAGTGTCAGTCTGACATTGGAATTTCTGGTGGCGGTCTGCGTACTTAAAATTCTTGCAACGTCCTTCACGCTGGCACCGGGCGGTTCGGGCGGGGTTTTTGCACCGGCGTTATTTATCGGCGCAGCCGGCGGGGGCGCGGTGGGCCTGATACTCTCGCATTATGGCTTGGTGGGTGATCCAGCCACTTATGCGCTAGTGGGCATGGGAGCCGTTCTGGCCGCGGCCATACAGGCACCGCTCACCGCCATTATTCTCTTATTTGAGCTTACGCAGAATTACGCAATCATGGTACCCATTATGCTGGCAGCGGTAACGGCCACGGTCATTCAGCAGTTGCTCGTGGGGGAAAGTTTATACACGCTGCCGTTGAAAAAACTCGGTGTGAAGCTCGGGTCCGCTGTAGGAATCAGTGCCCTGCAGCGCATTGGAGTGGATCAACTGGTCCTGGCAAAAGCGCCGGTAGCCCGCCCCGACGAACCGCTTTCCAGCATTTTATCGCGCAGCCACACCGACGGCGTGGAAGATTTTGTGGTGTTGGATAAAACCGGAAATTATCTGGGGCTGCTGACCCTGGATGACTTGAAAACCGTGCTCCTGGAGCCGGAAGCCGCCCCCTTGCTGCTGGTTGGAGAAGTGATGCGTGCCGACGTTCCCCCGATCAAATTTCATGACACGCTGGATGCGGCGCTGGCGATGTTCAGTCGGTTTGACATTTCCCGCCTGGCCGTTCTGGATGATGCCAACCCCGCGGATAAAACACCGGCACTGCTGGGCTTTTTAACGCGCTCCGAGCTAATGAAGCGCTACCAGCAGGAACTCTCGGGGGATTTGGCTGTGTGAGGCTACTGCTCTATCACTTTCTTGGGGGCCACTGGTTCGGGCGATTCATGGCGTGATCGGTAAACCGCCCAGGCCAGCGCCAAGGCGCAGACAACGCTCACTACCCAGGCTATCCAATACTGACGGCACAGTTGTACACCGGCGAAACCCGGAACCGTGGCAGCCATCTGATGGACCAATCCGCGATCAAAGGGCAGCACCAGCGGAACAATTAAAAGCGAGACCATGTTCATGACCTTGATTAACGGGTTGATCGCCGGGCCGGCAGTATCCTTCAGCGGATCGCCAACGGTATCGCCGGTGACGCTGGCCTTGTGCCGCTCGGACCCTTTTCCGGTCTGTTTTTCCTCATCACGGGGTTCGCATTCCACCACTTTTTTGGCGTTGTCCCAGGCCCCGCCGGCGTTGGCCATAAATACCGCCAGAAGTTGCCCCGACAGAATCGCCCCCGCCAGAAATCCCGCCAGTGCCATAACCCCAAGGGAAAATCCCACCAGCACCGGCGTTAATACCGCCAGAATGCCCGGCCCGATCAATTCGCTTTGCGCCTCAAGCGTACAGATATTCACGACCTTGCCGTAATCCGGTTTTTTTGTGCCCGCCCAGATTTCCTGATCGCGGAATTGCTCCCGGCAGGTTTGCACAATTAAAAAAGCCGCCCGCCCCACAGCGCGAATGGTCATGGCACTGAATAAAAACGGAACCGCCCCGCCAATCAGCAACCCAATAAATAAAAGCGGATCGGAAAGATTTAACAACCCCGATACGCCGCGATAAACCGCTTCGCTTAAAGGCGCATGATCCGAGCGCCCGCCGGAACCGATAATGGTAATAAACGACGCAAACAGACTTACGGACGCAATAACGGCACTGCCGATGGCAATGCCTTTCGTAATGGCTTTGGTGGTGTTGCCGGTCGAATCCAAATCCGACAGGACCTCCCGCGCCGCCTGATATTTTTGTTCACCCATCTCCTGCCGGTCATACCCCATTTCACCGATGCCATTGGCATTGTCCGCCACCGGGCCGAACACATCCATACTGATGGTATTACCCGTCAGGCTTAACATACCAATGCCGCACATGGCCACGCCATAGGCGACAAAAATTGGATTGGTATGCGAAAATATCATAACACTTGTGAAGATGCTGCCGGCAATAATGAGAATCGCCATGACGCTGCTTTCCATTCCGGTGGCCAACCCCTGGATAATGTTGGTGGCATGGCCCGTGGAGCACGCCCGCACCAGACCGCGCACCGGCCCATGCTCTGTGCCGGTAAAATATTCCGTGCTTAAGTTTAACAGCACCGCAAGAACCAAACCGACGATGG
>JAKBCC010000009.1 GCA_021808105.1 Planctomycetota bacterium | reverse complement strand
TTTCGCTTCATGAACGGTCACAAATTGCATATACAACTCCGAAAACCAACGCGATGGCAGCCAAGGCCCCGCCGTGTAGCTAACATAGATTAGCTAAGCATGCCGTTAAAGTCAACACAAAAAGGCCCGGCCGGTTTTACCGGCCGGGCCTTTGGAGTTCAGCTTGGAGGGTCGCACGCGACCGCTTACTTGGTCGAATAGCTGCTGCCGGTGGTGGCTTTTACCACCGCTTGGGCGGCCGCTAAACGGGCGATTGGCACGCGATAAGGTGAGCAACTGACATAATTCAAACCGACGCGGTGGCAGAATTCCACCGATGCCGGATCGCCGCCGTGTTCACCGCAAATGCCAACCTTCAGGTCCTTGCGGGTGCCGCGGCCTTTTTCGATGGCAATTTTAATCAACTCGCCGACGCCTTCCTGGTCCAGTGAATTGAACGGATCCCTGGGGAGGATTTCCAGTTCAACATACTTGGGCACGAAAGATGCCACATCATCCCGCGAGAAACCAAAGGTCATCTGCGTGAGATCATTGGTGCCAAAGCTGAAGAATTCCGCTTCTTTGGCGATCTGATCGGCGGTAATGGCGGCGCGGGGCAATTCAATCATGGTGCCAACCTTGTATTCCACTTTCTTGCCCGCCTTGGCAAACACTTCGTCCGCTACAGCCCGTACCCGCGGCAGCAGGAATTCAAGTTCTTTTACAGTGTTAACAATCGGAATCATGATTTCCGGATACACCGCGACACCCTTCTTGGCGGCTTCAACGGCGGCCATGAAAATCGCCCGAACCTGCATTTCCTGAATTTCCGGGAATACCACCGCAAGGCGGCATCCGCGGAAGCCAAGCATGGGGTTGGATTCATGAAGTTCTGTCACCCGCCGCTTGATACGGTCCAGCGGCACTTTCATTTGCTTGGCCATTTCGCGCTGATTTTTTTCCTCATGCGGGAGGAACTCATGCAGCGGTGGGTCCAGCAGCCGGATGGTGACCGGCAGCCCGTCCATGGCTTTGAAAATGCCGATAAAATCTTTCTTCTGGTACGGCAAAAGTTTTTTCAATGCGGCACGGCGATCTTTTTCATTGTCCGCGAGAATCATTTCCCGCACGGCAACGATGCGATCCCCTTCAAAGAACATGTGTTCGGTGCGGCACAGGCCGATGCCCTGAGCACCGAATTCACGGGCCACCTTTGCATCATTGGGCGTGTCGGCATTGGTGCGAACCTGCAGCTTGCGAACGGAATCCGCCCAGCCCATGAGCTTGGCGAAATCCCCGGAAACCTTCGGTTTAACGGTTGGAACAGCACCGGAAAAGACCATGCCGGTCGAGCCATCGATGGAAATCGTATCCTTGCGGCCAAACTTGCGTGTCTTGCCGGTGGCACCTCTAATCACCACGGTTCCGGCCTTGGCGTCAATATCCAGTTCAGCGCAGCCCGCGACGCACGGCTTGCCCATGCCCCGCGCCACAACGGCAGCGTGACTGGTCATGCCACCGGTGCTGGTGAGAATGCCCACCGCCGTCTGCATACCGCCAATATCCTCAGGGGAGGTTTCCTTTCGCACCAGAATCACTTTTTCACCATCAGCAAAACGCTTTTCCGCTTCCTCGGCGGTGAAGGCCAATTTGCCAACCGCCGCCCCTGGAGAGGCCGGCAAGCCCTTGGCAATCTGATCACGCGGGGCCTTAGGATCAAACGAGGGGTGCAGCAATTGATCCAGACTTGCCGGATCAACCCGCAGCACCGCGGTGTTCTGATCAATCAGGCCTTCGGCGGCCATTTCCACCGCTACCCGAACGGCGGCATGTGCGGTGCGCTTTCCGTTACGCGTTTGCAGCATATAAAAATGATTATGTTCAACGGTGAATTCCATATCCTGCACATCCTTGAAGTGCTTTTCAAGAATGTCCTTCACCCGCAGCAATTCCGCATACGCATCCGGCAGGGTATCGCCCATGCGGACAATCGGCTGCGGCGTGCGAATACCGGCGACCACATCCTCGCCTTGCGCGTTGATGAGAAATTCGCCGTAGAACACATTTTCGCCGGTGGATGGATCACGGGTAAAGCATACGCCGGTGGCGCAATCTTCACCCATATTGCCAAACACCATCGCCTGCACATTGACAGCCGTGCCATTAAGACCGGAGATTTCATTGATCTGTCGATATTTGATGGCCCGCGGACTCATCCAGGATTGAAATACCGCCTTGACCGATTTTACAATCTGTTCACGCGGGCTGGTGGGGAATTTTTCTTTGGTGTGTTTTTCGTAAACTTTCAGGTACCGCTGGCAGACTTCCTTAAGCCCCGCAACATCCAGATCAGTATCCAGCTTCACTTTGCGCTGTTTTTTAACCGCCGCCAACTCGTGTTCAAAGTGATGATGATCCACGCCCATGACGGTGTCACCGAACATGTTAATCAGGCGTCGCCAGGCATCCCAGGCGAAGCGCGGATTGCCGCAGGATTTGGAAAATGGATCGATCATTTTTTCAGTCAGACCGATATTCAGCACGGTATCCATCATGCCGGGCATGGACACGGCGGCACCGCTGCGGCAGGAAACCAATAACGGATTCACTGGATCGCCGAGCTTTTTGCCCAAAGCGTCTTCCAGGAGCTTGATACTTTCGTCAATCTGCTGTTCGAGGCCGGCGGGGAATTTTTCACCGTTTTTATAATAGGCCGCACAGCATTCCGTGCTGATGGTAAAGCCCGGAGGCACAGGCAGGCCGATGTTGGTCATCTCCGCGAGATTGGCTCCTTTGCCACCCAGCAGAACTTTATCCTTAGCGCTACCTTCCGCTTTGCCGTTACCAAAGAAATATGTCAATTTATCGACCACGTGGTGGTACCTCCAGGGAAAAATTAAACCGGTGAAAACATCAAATCCGCTGATTGTTCGCCCAGCCGGTGCAACGAACGCGGAAAGCGTAAGAGTATAAAGGCCGTGCGCCGGGCGTCAAACGATCTCTGGGCCGATTCTCATGGCCGATAATGATCTGGCAGGCAATTAAGATAAACTCGGCGTGCCAATGTGCCGAAGATTATAACAGCCCGTTTGGGGAATCTTATCAAACAGGATTCCCTGATAGTTTGTACCGTTCCGGGCTGGTGAAAAGTAATGTCTGGACCGATTTGTATTGACGGAGGTCATGTTATGGAATCGCAGGAAATACTTAAGCAGCTCGATCAAAAACAACGACTGGGCAAAGTTCGCAGCTTGGCATCGCCCGAGAATGGATCCAATAACTGTACCGTTCTGGAAGAATACTATGAAGCCTGCGGACACTGCCCGCCCCATTACCATGATTGTGATGAGGTACTGGTGTTTCTGGAGGGGGAAGGGACTTTGTTTGTCGGGCAGGAGCCGCGGCCGGTTTTCGCGGGCACTACCGTAACCATTCCCGCCACCACGCCCCACTGCTTTTATAACACGGGCATCGGCCACGTGCGCATGCTGGCGATTTTACCGAAAGGCAATTCCGAAATTGTTTTTGTAGACGGTCTGTTTACCAGCGGGCCGCCGGTGATCGCCACGGAGGAAATGTTTGCTGGAATGCTGTAAGACGACTGGATACCCCAGGTTGGGGCAAATTTCCTCACCGAATTAAACGCCATCCCAAAATCTCGGCACGCAGTAAGCAATCCAAATGAACGGTAATAAAGACCGCGGATTACGCCGATTACGCGGATAAACAACTGGGCTTCCGTGCTTCGAGACATCCAAACACATTACGCACACCCCAATTTTGATAATTGTCGGGGCAATCAGAACTACTTTTCCGCCGCCGCCAATACTGCAACGATTACTAGACAATCTGCGTTATCGGGGCTTGAGAGTAGAAAGTAGAGAGTGGACCGCAGGCGGCATATTTGACAAGCACGAGCTGACCCAAGGCGAAAGGCACGCTTTCCGGTATGGATATTTTTGGCCCCGGCCCTTACGATACAGCTCCATCGTAGGCTGCTACTAAAGGATCTCCGGGATGAGCCAAGCTGAATCGACAAAACTACCATTAGATATACCCTTGCCGGACATGCCGGTAAAGGAATTTCTTGCTGCCCTGGCGGCCCGCACGCCTGCGCCCGGCGGTGGGTCTATGACAGCCCTGACAGCCGCCCTGGCGGCGGCACAGTTGCGGATGGTGATTGCGTATACCCGCGGCAAGCCCAAATTTTCCGCCTTTGAAAAAATTCTTGAAGATTATGATGCTCGGCTAGCGCGGGCCGGTGTTCTCTTGTGCGAACTGATGCAGGAGGATAAGGCCGCCTATGAGGCGTTAAATCCGTATATGAAAATGCCGGTGGAAGAGCGCCACGCGGATCCAAAATATTCGGCACTGGTGGCGGCAGCCATTAGCATACCGCAGGCGGTAGGTGTGACAGCGGCAAATATTATCGAAGCGGCAGAGATTCTGCGGGATAAAGTCAACACCATGCTGATTTCTGATTTAGGCGTCGCGGCAGGCACGGCCATGGCGGCGGTGGAATCTGCGGAATTTAACGTGCTGGTAAATTTACCGCTGCTGGAAAATCCACCCGCCGCCAAAGCGATTGCGTTATCTCTCATTGAATTACGCCAGGAATCGCGCCGGCGATACAGGCTTATATCCGAAACGCTTCTTAACAGTTTATCCGCGACGTTTTTACAGGCGACTTTGGAGGATTGACTATGCCCACGGACCCGATCGTCGCCGAAATACACCGAATTCGCGAGCAGATATGGAAGCAATGCCACGGCCGCGCGGAAGAGATGGCGGAAAGGCAACGGAATTTGCCTCAGCCTGACAAAAGCCGACTGGTGGATCCCGATAAATGGAAAAAACGCCACTGCGGGACTACCAAACCCCTGAGGCCTTGATACAAGGGACCACTACCCAACTGGAAGTTCGTGCGAGGCTAAGGGCAACAGTTACGGGGGACGGATTGCGGAAGCGATGCGCTTTCGCAGAGTAACCAGTACGAGAAGTTCGATTGCAAATTGCAGATGCCAGGTTCCCGGTTTCCAGATTCGGGCCGGAGATCGCGGGTTATCTAACCCATAAAATACGGCAGGAAGTTCAGGCTCACGGGGGGGGCGCTTTTGCGCTGCGAATTTAACGCAGGGGTTGCCAAGGGGCGTGCGGCGCGGTAATAACATGGGGGGCTATATTAATGGAGTCGCATGACCGAACTTGCATTACAGCGCGTAACGATCATTGGTGATGGTGCCACGGGTACTCTGTTTGGTGCCGTTACGGCCGGCAACGGCCATTTATCCACCCTTTGGGGCCGCCGGTCGGAACACATTGCAGCACTTTGCCGGGAGCGGGAGAACAAGCTCTATCTGCCTGGCTTTCCCATTCCCCAGCAACTGCAGTTAACAGCGGACGATTCCGCAGCATTTATTGGCTGCCAGTTAATTCTTTGCGCTGTGCCAACGCAATTTATCCGCGCGACACTTAAGCGACTGGCGAGACACATTCCTGCGGGAATTCCAGTTATAAGCTTAGCTAAGGGAATTGAAAATACCACGCTGCTGCGGCCGACGGAGATTATTGAACAGGTATGGGGGCCGCGGCCAACCGTTGCGATAGCCGGGCCGGCGATAGCGGGAGAAATTGCCTCCGGGCTTCCCGCATCCATCGTTGCCGCCACGACTGATTCAATTTTAGCTCAACGAACGCAAGATATTTTAAGCGCCCCCAATCTTCGAATTTACACCAACGATGATGTTATTGGCGTGGAACTGGCCGGGGCGACGAAAAATATTATCGCCGTGGCGGCGGGGATTTTGGATGGAATCCATGCAGGGATAAATGCCAAAGCATCCTTATTGACGCGGGGGCTGGTAGAAATATCCCGCCTCGGCGCGGCCATGGGTGCCAAACCTTTGACCTTCAGCGGCCTGGCGGGACTTGGCGATCTGGCGACAACGTGTTTTTCTCCCGGCAGCCGCAACCGCAGTTTCGGGCAATTTATCGGGCAGGGATTTTCCAGCGCGCAAGCCATGGAAAAATTGACCGGCATTGCCGAGGGCGTGGCCACCACGCAAAGCGTCGTTGAACTGGCGCGAAAATATGAGGTAGACATGCCAATCACCCGCTGCCTGCACGCGGTACTATTTGAAGGGAAAAAGCCGGCTGAGGGCATCGCAGAACTGATGAGCCGGAGGCAGTGCAATGAATTGCAACCAGCCGCCGCGTCAACATCATCCGGCAATGGGTGCACATGAAAATCGCTTCTCTTTTATCGGCCGGGACGGAAATTGTCTGCGCGCTCAACGGCGGTGAGAACCTTGTGGGACGTTCACATGAATGCGACTATCCGCCGACGGTAACGGCGCTGCCGGTTATTACCCGCCCGACGTTTGATATCACTATGTGCAGCCGGGACATTGACTCTGCGGTACGCCGCCACCTGGCATCGGGCGAACCGCTGTATCACGTTAATATTGAACTCTTGGAATCACTGGATCCGGATGTGATTATCACGCAGTCACACTGCGTGCTCTGCGCCGCTGCGGACCATGACCTGGCGCAGCATTGTCAGAGATTGCACGGCGAGATTGTTTCATTAAAAGCTGGAACGCTGGCCGGAATTCAGCGCGACATACTGCGCGTTGGTGATGCGATTGGCAAAACAACTGAAGCCCGGCGCTACGTTGAAAGTGATCTGCAACGCCGGGAGAAAATTGCCCAAAGCGTTGCGGGGCGAGACAGACCCAGTGTGGTCGTGCTGGAATGGGTTGATCCGCTGTTTGCCATGGGCAACTGGGGCCCGGAGATGGTGGAACTCGCCGGCGGCGTGTGTCTTCTGGGTAACAGCGGCCAGCATTCTTCGGCCATTGACGCCCACCGGCTGTTGGAAGCTGACCCGGATATCATCATCATTGCTCCATGCGGTTTTGATATTCAAAGAGCACGCCGGGAAGCGGCAGTGCTGGAGCTTATCTCCGGGTGGAGGTCGTTAAAAGCTGTGCGCGATGGCAAACTATTTCTGGCGGACGGAAACCGATATTTTAACCGTTCCGGGACAAGCATTACCGACAGCATTGAAATTCTCGCACAGATCTTGCACGGTTTGGGAAAACCCGCGAATTCCGCAATCTGGCAGGCGGCATGATCGGGCGGTCAACTTACCCTTGACTTTAGGGGCAAATCTCTGGATGATTACGGGTCTGGACTTCGGGCGAAGCGGAGCAGTCCTTTACTGTCTGCCGGCGAAGCTTTTCCGGGTTGTTCGGGCTTGTAGCTCAGTTGGTTAGAGCGCGTCACTGATAATGACGAGGTCAATGGTTCGAATCCATTCAGGCCCATCATGTTGATATGTAACTGATTGCATGTGTTCGCAGATTCTTGCAAATCACCTCGATTTATGAGGTCTTGGTGTTTAACAACCATCGGAAACGAATCATGGGATGTTGATTATTTTTGACTTTAACGCCCTGCGGACTATCATACGAGCCTCATAATAACGTTGCCTGCAAAAAGGGTTAGCGATGTCACGTTATCAGATCACGGCGGGACGTATCCGGTGGTGGCTGTTGGCAGGGGTGATATGCTGCTGGCTGGCGGCCATGTACTGGGTGTTTGCTCCGCTTCCCTCGAACCGGCTCACTGACTTGGCTAAACCGGGCGGCTTGACCCTCGGGCGATGGGGGTTGGAAGGCGTCATGGGACTTTTCGCAGAGCATCAGTCTACGTATTTTTTCTCCGCCACGATTGTGGCCGGATTTTTTCTTTTAAGCCAGTGGCTTTTTCTGTGCCCGCGTCATGGCTGGCGGATCCGCATACATGACAACGCCCGGCCACTACGGCTATCAGTGATGGTTGCAGCGCTCATGGCGGCGCTTTTAAGCGTGGGGTTTCTGGCCACTCTGGCGGAGCTGATCGGCGTATGGGATAAATTGACAACAGCGTACAATCACGGCACGCAAAACGGCATGACATTTCGCAGTTGGCCGGTACTGCTGGTTCTGTCCGCATTGTGGGCCCTTTGGGCGGTGATATTTTTTCTCTACTGGCGAGCGGGCAGTCGCGGGACACAGTTGGAACGCACCTTGCGGGTCCTGTTTGCCGGAAGCATTCTGGAACTGCTGGTAAGCGCCCCCGTGCATGTGATGATTCTGCGGTCCAAAAGCAAGGGAGAATGTTATTGCGAAACCGGCTCCTATACCGGATTGGTACTCGGTGGTACGGTGCTGCTCTGGACCTTCGGGCCTGGAATTGTGCTGCTGTTTTTGCATGAAGCCGCCCGCCGAGGCCCATTGCTGCGTAGCCTTCCACCAAACGGCCAAGGCCCAGGCACCGGAAATTACGCGCCATGATCACGAGATTCTTGATGTTGGCAACGCAAGGGAATTGCATGAAAAGTTTGCGCCCGCACCCGGCTATCCGATCCAACGTGTGGGCCCTACGACGGCGAATTGTCCGGCCAAATGCCGCCAGTTGGCGACACACCGGCCGGCGCGTATTTACCAGGTGACACAACCGGTATTTTGAAGCTTTGCCACGATTTGTCCGGCAAGTTCACACGCATCATTAAAGTGGGCGGGAATCGTCGTGCAAGCAGCGGCACCGGCAACTTCTTCCGGGCGATAACGAATCGTGTCGCGTTCCGCTCGCACTTTTTGGATATGCTCCGGCTCCGCGCCGCTACTTGCAAGGAGGCCAATGATATGCTCGCGCCATCGCTCATCTTCCTGGCGGTTTGACGGCCAAGTATCGTAGTGGGCCAGCGGCAAGCCGGTGGCGTCGAAAACAGCGAGCACGAATGTGGCGCAAGTCAGGCCGTAGCCGCCAGGTTGATTAATAAATTTCCCCGTTTGCTTATCAAGACTATCACTTGCCGGACTGAATGCGTACGGAATCCCATTCGGATTCTCTTTAAGAATCATCCGGCAGAATGCTGCCACTTGTCGAGAACGTGGCCTTGGTATCGGCGGCTTAACCCATGCGTAAGTGCTTTCTGGAGGCTCGGATTTTAATTTATAATGCCATGCAAGATGCAGCATCCGAACTATCGTACCTGATTGGTCCTTGTACAAAATCCCGATATGGCGCTGTTCGGTGTCTGCCCCCAACTGCGTGATGGCCAGTGCCGCAAAATCTATTTGCTCAAACGGCCGTTCATGCGAGGTAAAAACGCGGTCCATGGCTGCCTGGTTCAATTTTCCAACCCCGTCAAGAGTCCATCCTCCCATTCATTAAGGCCCTTGATGGCCGCTTCAGATTTCTGGAAAAAAGTACCGCGGGAAGGCAATTTCGTCTTGGCAGGCAAAGTGGATGTCAACAACCCCAACATAAGGTCGACCGACAGCGACATCGGTTCCGTGGTTTCCAATACTGAATTAACTTCGTTGAAACGCCCGCGGGAAAGTTTACCGTTGACGTTTTCATATATCAGATCCAGGGCTGCATCGGTATGCCCGGAATGGTCCAGTCGCCTCGCCCGGTCGAGAAAACCCTCGGCGCTGTGCCTCTCTTCTTGCGCTGGAACGGACCACCCTCTGACGGGGCCGGGGAAGTAATCGGTTTCGCTGAAAACAGAGAACTGCAACCAACTGCGGCCAGATAAGTTATCTTCCCCTATCAGAAAACAAAGTACATCTGTCTTGATATCGTTTGGCAGCCTCGTAAGCTCGGGCCAGCGAAATTCCGTGTAAACCCGCGTGCCGGCTAGATAGGACTCGCGATAGGATTTCGCGCCTGCTTGTTGAATACGTCCAATGTTTGGCTGGACCTCGCCACGCAATCGGTTGTTGAAACTTCTTTGGTAAAGCTGCTTTCCGCTTAGTTCTTCGTCAGAGTTATACACCAGAGCATTCTTATTCATATTAGTCTGCTCCTGGAATTAAAGTCTCTAAATTCGCCTTCTTTTTCAACTGCGTCTGGGTTGTCCTGGATTTTGTCAGCGCCCGTTCGCACTGCCTAATCAGGGCCTTAAGGTCTCGTTCATCCAATGCCACACTTAGTCCGTGTTCGCCCTCCACATCATCATATCGAAGCAGTAATTTATGAGAGATCGTCGTACCTTGAATTTCGCTGGCATCTTTGTTGAATAGCGGCCTTATGTCGGTAATGACATGCGAGCTCTGCAGCAAATGTGAGTGCTGGTATGACAGGTCCAAAGCCTTGGCGGTGAGGTGGACAATCGGCAGATCAAATAATTCCTGAAAGATCTCTGAGGCATTCTCCCATTGCCCAATCTGTGATTCATCCCAACCGGAATCGCAACGTATACCGGCGGTGATGCCCGATATAATATCCCCTGAATCTAAATCCAGTTGTCGGCGCATGCCGTGGAGTGATAACAACTGCCTTAGTAGCACACCGGCGGCCACGGGGTCTCCGCCGAGGGCATGATCCATTAATTTCTGCAGCTCTTTGGGATGAATCGGTGCAACAGATCTTCCTCCGACTTCTGCAACGACCTGTTTCAACTTTTCCGCGCCGATGTCCCGAATACACTGCAGGTCCTGCAGGTTTTGCCTATTCAATTTCATTTGCGGCGTCATGGTGTTTGCCTTTCCCGTTACTAATTTACCTCAACCGGTCGGGCAGGGCTAGCGGAGAGGAGAAACGAGTTTATTGCCATCGGCGAAATTCTATATGTACAACCGAGTTATCGGCCGCCACCCCACCCTTAAATTTTACACAGTTAGCAACCCTTTTCCACTCTTACACCTGTTATTCGTGCTAGCGACACAATGCGCCCCACTCGCAGGCCTTTTTGTTTTACGCCAGCCGCTGCTACTTCGCCATGCGCCGCAGTACGGTGTGCAGGATTCCGCCGTTGCGGAAGTATTCGACTTCCACGGGGGTATCAATGCGGCAGGTGGCGCTGAATTCAATTTTTCCGCCATCCTCTTTTACGGCTATTACTTTTACGTCCTGCCGCGGGGCCAGAGCATCGCTCAGCTGGATTTGAAAAGTCTCTTTGCCGGTCAGGCCGCAGCTTGCGGCGGTTTCGCCTTTTTTAAATGTCAGGGGCAACACGCCCATCCCGACTAAATTGCTGCGATGAATGCGTTCAAAGGATTCCGCAATCACCGCCCGCACGCCCAGTAGGAACGTTCCCTTGGCCGCCCAGTCCCGGCTGGAGCCCATGCCGTAATCTTTACCGGCCAGAACAATCAGGGGTACACCGGCCTGCTTGTAATGTGTGCTGGCATCAAAAATCGGTTTGACTTTTCCATCCAGCAGATCGGTGGTGACACCGCCTTCGGTTCCGGGCGCGAGTTTATTTTTCACCCGGATATTGGCAAATGTGCCGCGGGTCATCACGCGGTCATTGCCCCGGCGAGCGCCGTAACTGTTGAACATTTTGGCTTCAACATCGTTTTCCAAAAGGAATTTTCCGGCCGGGCTATCTTTCTTAATGGAGCCTGCCGGGCTGATGTGGTCGGTGGTAATGGAATCACCCAGAACCGCCAGACATCGCGCCGCATGAATCGGCTTGATGGGTTCAACAGTCGGGCCAATGCCGACAAAAAACGGCGGCTCCTGAATATACGTGCTCTTCGGATTCCATTCAAACTGATCGCCCGTACTGGTTTCAATGGCTTTCCATTCCTCGGAACCGGCAAATACATTGGCGTATTCATGATTGAACTGGGAACTTAATACCGACTTGGCGACGGCATCGGCGGTTTCTTTCTGGCTGGGCCAGATTTCACGCAGGTACACGGGTTTGCCGGATTTATCCACACCAATCGGATCTTTATTCAAATCAATATCCACCGTGCCGGCCAAGGCGTAGGCTACTACTAGCGGCGGAGAAGCCAGATAATTGGCCTTCACATCGGGGCTGATGCGACCTTCAAAATTCCGGTTTCCCGACAGCACCGCCGCCGCGACCAGATCATGGGCGTTGATGGCCTTGCTGATCGATTCCGGCAGCGGGCCGGAATTTCCGATACACGTCGTGCATCCGAAGCCCACAAGATAAAAACCGCAGGATTCCAATGCTTCCACCAGGCCTGCGGCTTTCAAATATTCCATGACTACCTTGGAGCCGGGGGCCAGAGATGTCTTTACCCAGGGCTTGCGCGTTAAGCCCCGCGCGGCGGCCTTTTGCGCCACCAGCCCGGCCGCCACCATCACACTGGGGTTGCTGGTATTGGTGCAACTGGTAATAGCTGCGATGACTACAGCACCATGTTTGAGTTTGAAATTTTTTCCGTCATATTCAACCGGCACGCCGTCCAAACCAGGATCAGCTTTTGCCGGTGCCTGAGCCAGTGCTAAATTTCCGCCTTCATCCTGCCAGCTTTCCATGTTGGAGCCGCGGGTCGCGCCATTCTTGCCGTACGTTACGGATAAGTCCTGCCGCCATTGTGATTGCATGGCGGTCAAGGCGATACGATCCTGCGGGCGTCGCGGTCCGGCAAGCGAGGGTTCCACACTGTTTAAGTCCAGTTCCAAGGTGCTGGAATAGATAATTTCATTGCTTTCATCCCGCCACAGGCCTTGGATTTTGGCGTATTGCTCAACAGTTTTAATGAGATTTTCATCGCGGCTGGACAACCGCATATATGTTAAGGTCTGCTCATCAATTGGGAAATAGCCGATAGTGGCTCCATATTCCGGAGCCATATTGGCAATGGTGGCGCGGTTGGCCACGGGCATATCGGCCAGGCCGGGGCCGTAAAATTCAACAAATTTTTCCACCACGCCGTGCTCGCGCAACATTTGTGTAATGGTAAGAACCAGATCTGTGGCAGTACATCCGTCCCGGAGTTTACCGACCAGCTTAAAGCCCACCACTTCCGGCAGCAGCATGTAAATGGGTTGCCCCAGCATGACCGCTTCCGCTTCAATACCGCCAACGCCCCATCCCACTACGCCCAGGCCGTTAATCATCGTTGTGTGGGAATCGGTTCCCACCAGAGAATCTGGATAGAGCACCGCATCTTTTTCCCAGACAACCTTGGCCAGGTATTCCAGATTGACCTGATGCACAATACCCGTTGCCGGCGGCACCACGCGGAAATTATTAAACGCCTGCTGTCCCCATTTGAGGAATTGATAGCGCTCCTGATTGCGTTCAAACTCCAGTTCACTGTTAATCTGCAGCGCCGCGCCACTGGCAAACGCATCCACCTGCACGCTATGGTCGATGACCAGATCGCAGGGCACCAGCGGATTAACTTTTTTCGGATCACCGCCGAGGCGCTTCATCGCCGCCCGCATGGCCGCCAGATCTACCACAGCCGGCACGCCGGTGAAATCCTGCAATACAACGCGCCCCGGCATGAATGGTATTTCAGCCGATCCGGTGTTTTTTGCGTCATATCGCAACACCGCTTCCACATCTCTGGTCGTTACCAGGTGGCCGTCACAATTTCGCAGGCAAGCTTCCAGCAGCACTTTAATGCTATAGGGAAGATGCTTTACCGAAGCAATTTTATTCAAGGCATCCAGACGATAAATCGTCTTTTTGCCCAGGGGTGTGTCGATGACGCTTTGTGCAGAAAAGGGGTTATGAGTGGCAGGGGAAGACATTTATAAACTCGCTTTCGTAGCAAATCCAACAATTCCAAGGGAATCATTTTATCGCGCCGGAACCGAGTTGGCACGTGTCAACGGGTTATTTTACCGCCAATGGCCGCGCACCCAGACATAGCGGCCCCAGTAGGGGCGCCAGACCCAGTGGCCGGGAACCCACTGCTCGCGAGGCCCGTCGCCTGCAACAACAACCCCGGCGATCGGCGGCCCTGGCCGGGCGACGATAACGGTGCGCGTAGCGCAACCGGTCAACGCGGTAACACTCAGGAAACCTGCGACTGCAATTTTTACGGCCGATATTTTCATGACAGTAACTCCGTTCACAGGAAAGCTTCAGGCCTTCCTGTTGGAGTTACACGCACCATGCGGCATAAAGTGTCAGAAAATCTTGAAACCGCAGTTTTAAGGGGCCTGTCCAATGGTTTATCGGCCGGCCTTCAATTGGCGTTCGGCTTCGGCCCAGTCCGAGGTCGCATCGCCGGGGCCAAATCCGCGTTTCAGGTAAATCTGATAAGCGCGTTCCGCAACCTGTTCATACGTCACGGGGACCTTCACGGCGGAAGCGGTTCCCTTGGCTGCCAATGTACCGCTGCCCTTGGATTCTGATCGAGCAATCGGGGC
Source organism: Planctomycetota bacterium (assembly GCA_021808105.1). Taxonomy (GTDB): domain Bacteria; phylum Planctomycetota; class Phycisphaerae; order WQYP01; family WQYP01; genus JAMDCX01. The sequence continues at coordinate 33,829 of JAKBCC010000009.1, read as the reverse complement.
CGGGGGTGCGACCGGAACGGGTGCTTTAGCGGGAGCAGCAGCGGATGGTTTTTTTTTGCCAATAGCCATAATATAAACTCCTGTAATGGCGGCCTGAACAAAGCAAGCCAAAAAAATATTTCGCCGCCCATGACCGTCATAGGCACGAACATTTGAGAACTTATACGCTGGTGTAAGCCCTCAATAAGTCTCAATTTCCCCCTGACGTCAGCCGGCCGGTTTACAGCCCTCTCAAAACCGAAAAATAATAATTTCCGGCTGAGGCTTTACTAACCGCAGTATCCGTTGTATGAATTTATAGGGCGTAAGTCAAGCGACTTGCCACGGATGGCCGATAAACATCAGGAAGCTGTCGGCAACCGGTCGATAACGGCTACGCGGGTTTTCAGGGCCGCTTTGGTTAGAGGACCAATAAAAACGGCCTGTTTCGTGATGTTTTGAGGCGATAGAGGCGGTGGAAGTTGGCACGCACCAGGGTGCGTGTTGCTGTGGAATATTCCGGGATTTATGGAGAAATCAGAAGATTTCAATCCTGGTGGGAATGTTACTGATATTCTTCCGGCGCAGCAATAGCAAAAGGGAAACAACCTATGGCGCGGGCACCAAAATTCGGACGCACGTTTTCGCGCCGCCCGGCTTTTTCGTTTCGTCCGCGAACCAGGTTCAAGCTTCCCAAAAGATCGGCACCGCTTTTTTCAAAAACGCCCGGCACGCCAACGCGCACGATCGCCAGCGGAACCTGGCTTAGTGTGGTACTCTCCGTGCTGGTGCATGTGCTGCTGCTGTTTACATTTGTCCTGGCAATTCGCCTGTTGATCAAAATTCCGCCCCCCCCGCCGCTGCCGCTGATTGTTCCCCAATCTTTTTTATCGGGCAACCAGCTTTCGCATCCGGATAAGGTAACGGCGGCACCTACGCGGGCATCCGCTCTCAAGCGTTTTCTTTCCACGCGTAACGCCAGCAATTCCGTATCACCGACAGCGCTGAACGCCATGCTCAACGGCACCGCCACCAATGAACATCTTTATGCCATAAGTTTAGGAAAAGGCGGTGAACTGGCCTCCAACAACGGCTCCATGGGAGCCATGGGCGTCCCGGGAAAAACCATCGGCGGGATGCCGGCCGTATCTTTCTTCGGCGTACAAACCCGCGCCAAGCGGGTGGTTTTCCTGGTGGATCACGGAGGGCGAATGGTCGGGCATCTTTATCTGCTGCGGCGGGAAGTTCAGCGATCCATCCGGCATTTACTGCCCTTCCAGAGATTTGCGGTAATTAAAATTTCCGCCACCTATAAAATTTTAGGCCCCGACAAGCTTCTGCGGGCTTCGCCGGCCAACCGCGCCAAGGTACTGCCGCTGGTGCATAACATCATTGCGGAAAATAAGGATATGGGACAATTGCAGCCGTTTCTCCGTCCCTTTAAAGCCGCCTGGGCTATGCACCCGCAGGTCATATTTTTTCTCACCGATGGATATGTCGATCCGCGACTCATCGCGGATATCGGTGACTTAAACAGCCAGTATCCCATTCGCGTATACACATTTACATTTATGGGCGACAACCAGCGGCATCAGAAAAACCTGCGGAAGATCGCCGCTGAGACCGGCGGAAAATTTTTATATTTATCCAAGCGCATCCTGGAACGCGAAGGATCCTCCGCCACCCCATAAATGTATTTCACACCGGTTCTTTAAGTTGATCAGATTTGGGTAAATCTTTCAGGCTTGATAACCCAAACACTTCCAGAAAATGTTTGGACGTGCCATACAACATGGGCCTTCCGACATCTTCCGCCCGGCCCACAATTTTGACTAAATTGTATTCCATCAGCGTGCGGATCACCTCGCCACAAGCCACCCCGCGGATGGCTTCGACATCCACGCGCAGGATCGGCTGCTTGTAGGCAATAATGGCCAGCGTTTCCAGAGCGGCAGGCGTGAGGCGGCCCTCGTCACGTTTGCGCATTAAGCGTTGAATGTACTGGGCGTACTGCGGCAAAGTCAGTATCTGATACCCGCCGGCCCGCTCTTCAATTCTGAACGCCGCTTCGCGTTGACCGTAAAGCTCGTTTAATTCCTCCACCCCCGCTTTGATCGTCCGTGCGGAATCTAAACCCAGCGTCTGGGCGATTTTGGCACCCGATAAAGGCACATCACTGGCAAACAACAGCGCCTCAAGCACTTGTCGCAATGGCATGGATTCCGTAGAGATCGATTCATGGGGCGATACACCATCATCGGGCAGCGGCTCCGCCGGGGCACCGTCGCCTCCGGCCGCTACCGCTTCGACAGCAGCCGGCGGGTTATCTTCCGTGGGAACGGTCTCGTTTGTGTGTGGAGACATACTTTGAACCGGTTGCTCCAGCGGTTCCTGCGATGCAGATGTTGATTCAATGACTGTATTCATGCCTAGAATCTACATCCCGCAGGCCGCCGAGTAAAGCGCGGGACCGATTTACCTCGCGGCAACTGTGGCGATTCCCCTGGCGGGGATCCTGCCATGCCTGCGGACTCTTACTGCGGTGCGGCTGCGGGCGTAATGAGCAAATCGGTGAGGTCATGTTGCCGCAATACCCGAACGCCGGTGTGTTGACCGATACGTTCCTCGGTCAGCAATCGGTGCAGATCATCAATGCCCGCAACACGCTGCCGATCCATCGCCAGAATAATATCACCCGGTTGCAATCCAGCCTGATCAGCAGGACTGCCCGGCTCCAAGGCCGCAACACCCACGCCGCTGGACGCATCCAACTTATAAAATTGAACAATTCGCCGGGGGATTGGCACATCCTGGCCGGATACGCCAATGTAACTGCGACGAACCCTGCCATCGCGAATGAGGCGCGAGGCGACGAATTCCGCGGTATTGGAGGAAATTGCAAAACAAATTCCCTGCGCGGGCAGAATGACGGCGGTATTGACGCCGATTACTTTGCCGTTAGACGCCACCAGCGGACCGCCGGAGTTGCCGGGGTTTAGAGCAGCATCCGTCTGAATCACACCATCAATTAACCGTCCTGATCCACTGCGGAAGCTCCGTGCCAGCGCGCTAACCACGCCTGCGGTCACCGAAGCCTGAAACCCCAGGGGACTACCAATGGCGATCGCGACCTGCCCGACCTTCAGTTGCGAAGAATTACCGAATTGCACCGCCGGGAAATTATCACCATCTATGCGCACCACCGCCAGATCCGTATGCGGATCATCACCGATGAGAAAGGCTCTCATGCGCCGCCCATCGGCGGTGGTCACAGCAATTCGCGCCGCGCCATGAACCACATGGCTGTTGGTAAGCAAAAATCCATCAGGAGTGAAAATAAACCCCGATCCGCTTCCCGTGCGACGTTCCGGCGCGCGGGATGTGGAATCCACCCCATGGAATACCTCAATATTTACAACGCAGGGGGCCACGGCCTTAACCGCGCCGGCAACAGCCCGGGAATATGCATCCAGCAGATCGGAATCATCCGATTGGCCAAGATCAGGCGGCCCCGGCGGCGAAGACGACATGGATAAATCAGCGAAGCCTTCCGCCGAACCCACCGGGTTTTGGGCGTCGGAGGAATAAAAATGCAGTTGTGCCATCGCGCACCTCGTTATCAAACCGTTGCCGAAAAAGTTTGGAACCGTTCCAAGACTTCCATCAGCATGGCAGAAGAATTCTAGGCGCGCACTATTTGAATAGTCAGAATTCTCGGAAAAGCGTGGCGGGGGTGTTATGGTTTATAGTTTAATTAGAGGTCTACACCGCTTGGAATTTGGTGATTCTACTTATCATCTTCAGGCTCAGTCGCAGCCACTCCGCGCTGGCGCCATGCGGAAGGAGTCGAACCGGTGAGTTTACGGAAAACGCGGTGAAAGTGTTGATAATCCCGGAATCCACTGGCCTGAGCAATACGGGCCAGCCCTTCATCCCCCCGGCGCATGAGCTGCGTGGCATGTGCGATTCGCACCGTAGAAAGATGCTGGTGCATGGAACGATGAAGTTGCATTTGAAAATAATTTTGCAGCGACTGACGCGAAAGTCCGACATGCCGCACCAGCTCAGAAATTTTCAGGGGCCGGTGGAAGTTATCACGGATATAACGCACAGCCTTGGCCAACCGCGGGTCCAGGCGGTGAGCGACATCGGTGGAAGCGCGGGCCATGACGCCGGCGTTGGAAATCACCTGATTACCGATTGATGGTTTTATGCCGGACATCATGGAATCCAGTGTTTCGGCCGCCCGCTGTCCCCAGTGCTCCAGGTTCAGGTCAATACTGGATAACTGCACCGGAGCATGCAGACAGACGGTCGGAAAATTGTCAACGCCAACAACCGCAACATCATCCGGCACGGTTAAACCTGCTTCCAGACACATTCCAATTGCTTCCACGGCCGCCTCATCATTACCTGCCATCAGGCCCATGGGCACCGCCGTATTGGCGAGTTTACGTTTCAAGTCCTTAATAGCCACGGCTTTGGCATGAATTCCCGCAGCCAGAGCTGCCCGGCACAGGCCCGCAAACCTCGCCCGCTCGGATTTACTGCGGCGGGAGCGCATTTGAACAAATGCGATGCGCTCCAGCCCGCAGGCCAGCAAATGCTCACCTGCTGCCTGCCCCACAGCCGCATCATCGCAGCAGACCGTGCAGGCACCGGGCACAGGCCGGTGCTGGTCAAGATTTACAATGGGGCAATGGATCGCCCGGGCCATGCGTTGCAAGGTGGCGTCACGCCCGCTGAATACGATGACGCCGTCATAGTTACGCCGAATGGGCAAACGATTGGCAAAGCGCACGCGCGTGTCCAATATCCACCCGTGGCCAGCCCCATGCCGCGCTATGCCCCGCAATAGCCGCTCGTCCCACCACCAAAGGGCCAATAATACATGCTTAGGCCGCATGGCACCGCCGGAGGGCTTGCGTAAAGCTGCGGAAAACGATGTCGAACCGGCATTCATAGCGATAATGATACATGATGATGGCGAAAAAGCTATAGATTACCGTACCGCTTTCTTGTATTGTGCACGTTAGATTCAAGGCAAGGATTTCATGCTTATGGCAGTATGGGCGGCGGATATCGGAGGTACGGCTATCAAACTGGCGATTGTGGATCGCGGCAGGATTCTGCTGACGCGCGAAATCGCCGCCCTCCCCGGCGATGGCCTGCGCCACGCCATGAATCGCATCGCACCCATTTGGCAGGAACTCTGTCAACAAACAGCTATTGCGGAATCCGACATTACCGCAATTGGCATTGCGCTTCCGGCGATTGTGGCACCGGAATCCGGAAAAATCTGGGCGGTGCCCGGCGGCAAGTTTCCCGACGCTCCGACATTGAAGTTTGCCGCATGGATCGATAACAAATTCCGCAAACCAGCCTACTGGTGCAACGACGCCCATGCGGCGCTGGCCGGGGAAATAAAATACGGTGTGGCGAGAAGGGCTAAAAATGTGGGGATGATAACCCTGGGCACCGGAGTGGGAACCGCGATCGTCCTGCGGGGCAGGCATCTCACCGGCACCCATGGATTAGCGGGAAACGCCGGCGGCCATAACACCATCGATGCGGGCGGCGGCCGGTGCGGATGTGGGAATATTGGATGCGTTGAAACGCAGGCCTCGTCATGGGTGCTGCCCGCGCAAGCGGCGGATTCCCCTTTATTTTCCCAGAGCGCCCTGGCCGCGGAAGCAAGCGTTACCTATGAGGCGGTATTTCGTCTGGCAAGAAAAGGGGATTTTCTGGCCCGGCAGCTTAGAGCACATGCGCTTAAGACATGGGCCATCACAGCCACGACATTGATACATAATTACGACCCCGAATTGCTGGTCATTGGCGGCAAGATTGCGCGAAGCGCCGATGTGATTGTGCCTTTTATGCAGAAATTTATTCGTGCCCACTGCTGGGCAAAATGGAATGTACCTATTCGACCCGCGGCTCTGGGGAACGAGGCGGGAATCAGGGGCATTGCTTATCTGGCCGCAAAAGATGCTAAACGGAGCCGATGATGGACCCTGTCGGTCATTACAACAAGCAGCCGGTTATCAACGTAACCTGTGGTGACAAGTGCGCCCGGGCCGGATGGAATTCTGTTGGTCAACATCTGCGTGATGTCCTGCAAGAAAAATCCCGCGCTTCCGTCCTTATTACCGTGGATTGCTATATCGGAGTTCTGGACGAAGAAGTGCTGACGCAGGTGCGTGCGGCCATTAAGCCCGACAGTGTGATCCATACCAATTCTCTGATGAAATCTGCTTCCGAAATAGCGTCCATGATAGAGCCGTTTCTTGGTAACGATCCGGTTTTCGGCCGCATGACCTATCTGGAAATGCAGGATTATTTCGATACTGAAAAACTTCGGGCGGCGCAAAATCAGGTCAGGTCCGGGCAATATCGGACGGTACTCATTTACGGGCCGGGCGCAGCATTGGTTGCTGCGTCACCGGACATTCTCATTTACGCGGACCTCGCACGCCGGGAAATTCAGCGGCGTTTCCGTCAGCAGGCCATCAGTAATCTGGGCTGCAACAACATTGGGCAAACGTGGGCGGCGCAGTATAAGCAGGGCTATTTTGTGGACTGGCGTGTCTGCGATCGACACAAATTCCGCGTGTTTGATTCCGTCGATTTTTTTCTGGACACCAATACGCCCCATGCGCCTAAGCTTGTAAGCGGGGATGCGCTTCGCATGGCACTGGGCCAGGTAGCGCAACGGCCTTTCCGGGTCGTACCGTTTTTTGATCCTGCGCCGTGGGGCGGCCAATGGATGAAAGACAAATTTAACCTGGATCGTGGTGAACCTAACTACGGCTGGGGCTTTGACTGCGTGCCGGAAGAAAACTCTCTTAACCTGCAATTCGGCGCTATCCTTACAGAACTTCCTGCGATTAATGTGGTCTATCGCCAACCCCGTGAATTGCTGGGCGAGAGCGTATACGCCCGCTTCGGCCCGGAATTTCCTATCCGTTTTGACTTGTTGGATACCATGGGCGGCGGAAATTTGAGCTTTCAGGTGCATCCCTTAACCGGCTACATCCAGGAGCACTTTGGAATGCACTACACCCAGGATGAAAGCTATTACATGCTGGATGCCGCTCCGGACGCCTGCGTTTATCTGGGGCTGCGCAACGGTGTGAACGCCGCAGATATGGCGACCGATCTTTATAAAGCGCAACAAGGCACCGCGGCGTTTCCAACGGATCGGTATGCCAATCGCTGGCCCGCGCAACGCCATGACCACTTTCTGATTCCTGCCGGAACGTGCCATTGTTCCGGGGCAGGCGGACTGGTTCTGGAAATCAGCGCCACCCCGTACATATTTACATTTAAGCTCTGGGATTGGAGTCGCAAGGGCCTGGACGGCGCACCGCGTCCGGTCCATTTGGACCATGGCCTGGCCAATCTGCAATGGGATCGCAGGCGTGAATGGACGCAGCGACATTTGATCAACCATGTGACGCCACTGGGTTCCGGGCCGGGCTGGCGCGAAGAACGAACCGGCCTGCATGAAATGGAGTTCATTGAAACCCGCCGCCACTGGTTCACACGTGAGGTTACGCATCACACCGGCGGCGGCGTAAATGTCTTGAATCTGGTTCAGGGAGATGCCGTCACGGTGGAAAGCCCCACCGGAGCTTTTGACCCGTTGGTTATCCACTATGCCGAGACATTTATTGTACCGGCTGCGGTGGGTGCGTATACCATTCGTCCGCTTACCCCCGACGGAGATCAAACATACGCCACGATCAAAGCTTTCGTGCGACCAGTTCTGGCTGATATTGGCCACGCGACAAAAAGTCTCCTGGATCAGGTACCCAAGCGTCTGACCAAAGTAGAATTTTCCGGCGGCTGAATAAAGCGATGCGTTAAATCATTTCTCCATCCCATCAGAAATTTTATAATGAAAATAGCCAACGTGTACGCCTGACTGATTGTGATGACATGCGGCCTGTCGGCCCATGCCGACACGGTGCAAAAGTTTTTTCTTAAAAATGGGGATCAGTTCCGCTTTCATGGCGACAGCATCACCGAACGATGCGGTCATCATCCCAGCCAGCAGCGCGCAAAAAAGCGGCTCGTGTTGGTAGCCAACACGAGCCGCAATTACAAGCATCAACAGTCCCACCTGATGGGGACATCAGGCGTTACGCCGTTTAAGCCCCAGCAGAGCCAAACCGCCCAGGCCCAGAAGAGCCAACGTGGCGGGTTCCGGTACAGCGGCCAGCGGTGTGAGTGAAACATCGAATACCGATTGCGGCACAGCAGAACTGGTAATCAAGGTACCGCCGAACGAAGTGCCGGGCTGGAATTCAGCCAGTTGTCCACCGGTGTAATCAGTGGCGGCGGTATCACCGGTCAATCCGGCGTATCCGGAGGCACCTGACACCGCGAATCCATAAGTAGATCCAGCGGCTAACGTCAGCGGTGAATTCAAAGTAAACGTAATGTAATTACCTTGACCAATGCCCGTGCCGGTGGCAATTGTTCCATTGGTAACCTCCAGAAGCTGATACGTGCCTTTGGACGCGTTCACTGCGGCGATCTCGACACTAATGGAATTGCCGTCATTGAATGTTCCACTTCCGGCATCCGCCAACTGCACGGTAATAGCGTTGAGTTTGTAACCACCGGCATTGCTTCCAGTGGAAAATGTTTGCCCCGGCGCAGCCGCGTTGTTTGTGTAGTAATTAATGGTTGTATTGGCCGCCGTTGGATAGCCCGGCGAAGTTGCACCGGTCGTTCCAGTCGGAGACAAATTGGATTGATCATTGACACCGGGAGTCGGCGCAAAGGGACCGGCATTGCTGATGGCTATTCCGTTGTTGACATACATCGGCTGAATGTAGGAAGTTCCGGTCGGCAAGGTGGTCGGATTGGCTGTGAGCGTAACATTGGTGAAAACATTTTGCAGGCCGGGACTTCCCAGAATAACGCCGAGATTACCGGAGACATTTGATCCAGTGGTGACAACTTCCGAGACCGGTGCGCCAGCCTGGCCGGCGGCACCCGCCGCCCCATACCACATTCCACCGGAAAGCGCCGCGTTGGCGCTGTAGGAAGAACTGCTGCCGGCGGTGAGAGTAACCAGCGGCGGCTGGCTGCCATTATTCGTATTATGATCATAGGCGGTGAGCACATACGTGGTATTGGGCATAACGGCCGTGGAAAGCACTTGCCCAAATTGCCCGCCATTGGTGTAGATCGGCGCGTAGCTACCCGCACCTAAAGCCCCGCCGTTACCGGTCCAGTCAGGAACGTATACATTATTAAATGTATTAACGGTGTAGCTTCCGGCCCCCTTGGTATAGCTCATGGTCGCGGGAACATTGCCGTTGTTATAGACGTATACTGTTGTTAATCCAAGGCCGGAGTTGTCGGTGACGGCAGCCCCGGAAGAATCCGTACCGCTTTGCGGACCGGCAGTACCCGGCAGCCCGTACGCACCGGCAGGCACGCCGGTGGCAACGCCATAACTTCCGGCTGATGTGCTGGTGGCATAAGCCGGACCATAAATCAGCGAAAAATTGCCGTCCGGAATATTAATTGATGTGTTCGCCGGTACGCTTGATGCGTAGGCCGCGTTAATTCCACCAGCCGCCCCGATGGCCGCCAGTACACTTAAACTGGTGATAATATGTTTGCGATCCATACCGTTTCTCCTTTGAATAGGGATAATTACGTAAGTGAAAGTCGGCGGCTTCGATGATTTCGATGCTGAACACCAACTCCCTCTCTGAATAAGACATAATGAGATATCAGCCGGTTAAACTAATTTCAGTCATGCACGGCGTTACCGCATATCAACCTCGCATTCCCGCCGTACCGCAACGTGATGCACGACAGTTATCAAGCAACGGCGTCCTCAGTAAATGGACTGGTTAATTGAGTCCGGTAAATTCGGATTAATAATGTTACGAATCTTCAATCCTTCTGTGCCCTGCTGCCCGGCCTTGGCCGGGTTCTGACCGGGGACATTATTGTTAATGGCGATAGATTCCGCGTGGCCGTCAAAATACACGGCATTGGCATATCCGGTTCCCGGCGTATCGGACATGTGCCGGTAGCGCAGGCCGGAGTTCTGGTAATTTTCCGTCGAAATCGGCCAATCTTCGTTGGCAGTGGAACCGGAAATCAAGCCGTTGGGCGGCACGAGATAATTGGGATAGTTTTTGTAATAATAGGCCGGACCATACGTTCCTTTGTTCTGCCCCCAGTCAAAAGTACCCCATGCACCCCATGGGCCGTCCTGCGTAGAATCGCCCAGGGCTACGGTCTGCTCCGGTGCCAGAACGCCGGAAAGCTTGTAGGTATAAGGATGGCCGGCATTTTCATTGGTCATTGACATGAAAAAGTTAGGATTAGCGCTATAGGAAGTAGCAAATTGCGACGCGGGCGACGGATGCACGGTGTCGGCTCCGCAGGTGTAAAGCTGTTGATACGCTTCGACCATCGCCAAATTGGGAGTCGAATATTTCTGGAAGCCGTCGTAGTACTCCAGATTGTAGTTGGGGGTCGGCTCAATACCCTGCTTAAAGGCAAAGAGCGTGGAATCCCAGCTCTCCGAGCCATAAATGTGAGTGGATGACGAAGAGGTGTCGGATCCAAGGGGGATGGCACCTTGATTAGCCTGGGCATATTCGACGGTCAATTGGCCGAGGGATCGCAGGTTACTTAAACACGCGATGCTGGTGGCCTCTTCTTTAGCTTTTGCCAATGCCGGCAGCAGCAACGCAATCAAAAGGGCGATGATCGATATGACCACCAGTAACTCAATGAGTGTAAACCCCCGTTGAACCTTCCGGTCAAGGGGCCGTGAAAAACTTTGAGAGTTTCGTGGGAGTCTGGAATCCATGATGGATACCTCCGTCAAGCAACAACACTACCTAAGCCAATACCGAAGGACTTGAGCGGATGGCATGGCAAGGCTTACACCTTGGGTGCCGGGTAATCCAACCGGTATAACATCGCATGAAGACATGTTGAATTCATGTCATCACCGTTACGTATACAGTGTAGCTGGAGAGATCAAATTTACTAGGCCCTGTTTGCCAAAAAAATAGTACATTTTTTAATCACGACAGCGAGCAATGCTCATATTTTCGCGGCTTTCGGCATCCGATGAAATCGGCTTAAAAACTGCACAGAAGCAGCTAATGTATTAAAATTTTCATCGCCAAATTAGCGAAAGTAATAAGTACTAATGGCATAAATGCTATAGCCGTGCGACGGCGATCCCGCTACTATTAAGCCCTCGGATTTGCAGTGCACACGTTTTTCGGAGGTGCTGCCAATGGCGGTCGTGCGACAGATTCTGTTTCTGGGCAGTTTATCCATTGGGTACAACCGGGATATATTGCGCAGCATTGGTGCTTGCGCCGCACAGGGACAACGGATGCACATTCTATTTCCCACCGATTATGAACCGGCCAACGCCAACGCCCTGGAGCAGGCGGATATCAGCGGCGTGATTGTCGGGGCATGTCCCCAATTCAGTCACCTGCTGTCACACCTTATGCGGATGAAAAAGCCGATGGTGGATGTCTCCGCAGAGCGCCATTCTCTGGGCCACACGCGGATTGTCACCGACGATCAGGAAGTGGGAAAGTTGGCCGCCGATTATTTCATCGACCGAGGATTCAAGCATCTGGTCTACTATGGTATGGCGGCCCGGCACTGGTCGGCCATGCGCTGGCGGGGTTTTCAACAGCGAGCGCAGGATCGTGGCACCTCGGTGGAGCATTTTGACCGCCCCACCGGTTCGGGAAATCACCACACCGGATTTTTTCCCTGTCCCGTCGCCGACTGGATTAAGTCAATTACCCCCCTTACCGCCGTCTTCGCAGGCGATGATTTGCTGGGCGCTGAAATCCTGGAGACGTGCCGTAAACTTAATATCTCCGTTCCGGATCAATTGGCTATTCTCAGCGTCGATAATGATGATATTTACAACACGTGGCGCAACTATCGGCTCTCGAGCGTCGTGCTGAACACCATGGAAATCGGCCGACGGGCTGTCGATACGCTGTTTCGTCTGATTCAGGGCCGCAGCGTGCCGTCCCAGACGATTCTCATTAACCCCATTCACATAGTGACGCGATTCTCCACGAATATCTTTGGTGTGTCAGATCCGCTCGTGCGCGAGGCCTTGGAACTTATTCATTCGGGCTTCGGCAAGGGTATTTCGGTGAAACGCATCGCATCAGAACTGGCGGTGTCACGTCCAACGCTGGAGCGGCGGTTCGCACTGGAGTTAAATCGGACCCCCGCTGCGGAAATTTCCCGGGTGCAGGCCGCATTCGCCCGCCGCAGTCTCCTGGATACCAACAAATCCGTGGTTCAGATCGCGTCAGAAGCCGGGTACTCCTCGGCCCGACAGTTGCGAGCGGCATTGAGCCAGCACTTTGCCGCCACACCGCGGGACATGCGAAAACTGAAAGTGACATGACCTTGAAATTACCGCCTTTACTGGAGCGCCGTTTATGGATCGTCGCACGTTTTTAACCCTCATGGGCACCGCGTCTTTGGCTGCCGTCGAGGATTCGCTCCCATCCGGATCGCGGGTGGCTGGTTCGACTTCCGCGTCCCACGTTTTGAATACCCCTGATTCGCCGATACCCTCCGCAGATGATCTGGCCGGAAGGTGGGTGAGTTTCGGCGACCTGCACACACTGCCTACCGTTAATAGTTTTATGGGGGGATGCCAGGTGGGCGCAGATCTGCTTTCCATTGAAGCCCTGACATTTCCCGCGTTTTGTCAGGGGGGCAACAGCGGCGCATTAAGTGTTGACGGCAATGCACTGCAGGCTGCGGAATTCCAGTGGTTTCCTTATCAGGTACTTAGAAAGGCACATACCTGGGACGGAAATATCGAGTTACTTTCCGCGGTGCGTATGGACCACCAGCAACGCTGCGTGATGTTCCGCATCAGCGTTACGAATCATGGCAGCCGAAATCGGGTGGCTGACTTGCAGGCACCGCTGGCCGGAATGGTGCGTTGGGTAACCGATGGATGGGGCTGGTTTATTCCTCGCCCGCAAAATCCTGCGGAATTCCGAGCAACGCTCGCCAATCAGGGGAGAATGCTTCTCATTCGCGATTTGCATAGCCCTGCGCAGGTGGCTTTTGCGTTCTCAGCACATGCACCCGCAAGCCTGACCGCAGATGCGGACCATGGCATGGCGCAGTGGAGCCTGTCTCTGCCCGCGGGTGGAACAGGCAACATCGAGATTGTCATGACCGTCGGAGGGCGGGAATCTGATGTTGCAACGCAGGCCGCACAAGTCGCGGCCCGATTCGATTCCGCATTTACCGCAATACACACGCAATGGCAGAAGACATTTTTAGCAGCATTTCAGCCCGGCAACACGCTGTTTTCCGGCCATCTGCCTACGCTCCATACGGCAGATCCCGATATCCGACGAGTGTATTACATGTCGGTTGTATCGCTACTGGCAATGGTACGCGGGTGTTTTTCCACGGCCCATCGTGCGTATATCACGGGCAGCCCGCAATGCGCCGCATCCTTAATGTATTTCTGGGACACCTTTACCTGGGCGACGCTTCATGCACTGCTGGATCCGGTGAATATGAAAAATATGCTGCGCCGCTGGCTTCAACTCAATATTCACAGTTGTTATGCGCAGGACATGATTACCGGGCGCGGCGTCGGACCTTGGTACAGCTTTAATGATTTTGTCGTTTTTAATCAGTTTCTGGCCTACATTAAAACCACCGGCGACACAGAGTTTTTAAATGAAAATATAGGAGGCCGTCCGGTTATCGATCAATTGGAACAGATGGCACTGTGGTGGAAGCGGCTGGTAAAACCATACAGCCCTCTGGCGGATTATGGCGGCCGATCCAATCTACTGGAATGCGTTCCCACCTATACCCATGTCGTAGCGTCACTCAATGCCGCCAACGTCTGGATGATGCGGCAAACTGCGGAACTGCGCCATCGCACCGGACAGACGGCACAAGCCGAAACGCTGTCCCGAAAGGCGGACCGGCTGGCCGCGGATGTGCTCAAATTGTATGTGCCGGGACGCGGTTACTGGAATACAGTGCATCCCGACGGGCAACGCATTGCGGTACGCCACTGCATCGACTTTTTTACCGTTGCATATTGCATGGATACGGATCTAACTGCAATGATGAAACGCGAGATGACCCACTTTGCCGCCGATGAGTTGCTCACTACGCACTGGATGCGGGCCTTGTCATTGAATGATGCGGCGGCACCGGAATCCAACCGTCCCGATCACGGCCCGATGGGGGCGTATGATGCCTGGCCCCCGTTTACGATGGAAGCACTGTGCCGACTTGGTCAATGGAATATCGCCACCGAGTTTCTTAAACGCTGCGCCGACACCGCGCACGAAGGCCCGTTTGGCCAATCGCATGAATTGTTAACCACGCATCGCGATTCTCCGGTGCGCAAAGCGCAGCGCGGGGGCCAAATGTACAATTGTTCGTGTTCCGGCGCATTTGCGGAAATTATTATCCGGAATTTTTTTGGCTTTCAATGTGATCTTGGCGGAGCTATCAACCTCTATTCACCGGGTGCTGATCGAGGCTTTACCGGGACACTCACCCATGTGCGGACAAAGGGGAAATCATGGACGATCCACAGCGGGGCCAAGGGCCTTGCGCTCACGGAGGAACGCGACACTGAATCATGAATTCCCAACAGTAACCGGCCGTCAGGACGTTATTCCGAACTGTGCAACTTCATTGGATCGCACCCGGGCCATGGGGCCGGCTGTATACGCCAAGGACCATGCCGTCGGGTCACCCAAGTCGTTGAACGTAAAAGGGACAGGCACATGAAGATTGTGAAACGGTGCATTTTATCAGCGAACCACTTCTTAACACTGCTCATTTTTGCGGTCATTTTTGCGGCGGCCATCATCGCGATGTCCGCGGGAAAATCTTACAGTGAATCCCGGACTTCGCCCGGTGTGACCGATGGGCCACTGGTGTTATCCAGCATGTTCACCAATCACATGGTGCTGCAACGCGGGATGCGCGATCCGATATGGGGATGGGGTGCCCCCGGCGGCAGGATCATTATTCGGTTCGCAAACCGTACCGTCACAACGCGCGTGCGGTCAGACGGCCGATGGGAAACGCACCTTAATCCGCTGCCCCCCAGCGCCTTACCACAAAGCATGGATGTAAGCGACGGAAAGCATACGTTTGTATTGCAGGATGTTCTCGTCGGTGACGTGTGGCTCTGCTCCGGACAGTCCAATATGCAGTACCCGATGGCCGGCTGGTTTCACCGCACCAACCTTAGTCACGCGCTGACGGCGGCACATCATCATACGATTCGGCTGTATCATGTTCCGATGGTCGAGTCGATGTTTGCCGGACGGCCGCACGTGACGGCCCCGGCGAAATGGCAACCATGCACGCCGAAAACTGCGGCAGGGTTTAGCGCGGTCGGCTATTTTTTCGGTAATGCTCTGCGAAAGCGACTGCATGTCCCGATCGGCCTGATTGAAGCCGATTGGGGTGGCACAAGCATTGAAGCATGGACCGCCCCGATTGGATTTTTCAAGGACTCGCACCTTAAAAACGAACAACATTGGTTGAAACACGCCATGGCTCGCGAAGCGGCAATGCGTCAGGCTGCCGCGCCGGCAAATCGCTCGGACCTGGTTAACGCCCCTAACGGCTATCACTATAATTTTCAGAGCACCTGGCGTCCGGATTCGCGTCAAAATCCCACTACGCTTTTTAATGGCATGATTTATCCATTGATTCCCTATGCCATTCGCGGCGCTATCTGGTATCAGGGGGAAAATAACGTATTGTCTCATGACACGCATTATTACGCGCAGCTCAAAGCCTTGATCATGGGATGGCGGCAAGTATGGCACCAGGGCGATTTTCCGTTCTACATTGTGCAGATTGCCCCGTTTAACTATGGGCAGACATGGTGCGGTCCCAACGGCAACGATGCGCCATTTGAACCGCTTATCTGGCAGGCCGAAGAAAAGGCTGCCGCGAATTTGAAAAATACGGGAATTGTGGGCACCATGGATATTGGACCGGGAGCCAAGCAGATTCTTGACAGCAACGTCAACAATATCCACCCCGCGGATAAGCAAGCGGTTGGACATCGCCTGGCGCTTTCAGCACTCTCCAAGACTTACGGCTGGAAAACCCTACCCTTCGCCGGTCCGACATTTCAAAGCGCGACGTTTCGCACAAATCGGGTTGTCATTCACTTCACGCACGTTGAGGGCGGCTTGGTTTCGCGCACGGGTCGCCCGTTGAATTGGTTCCAAATCGCCGACGAAAATAAAACATTTTTTCCCGCAAAGGCGCGTATTGTCGGCGCTACAGTCGTGGTATCGGCAAGGGGCATAGAGCATCCCCGCTTTGTCCGTTTTGGCTGGAGTTGTGTTGCAGTACCCAATCTGGCCAATAAAGCGGGACTTCCGGCGATGCCCTTTGAGGCAGAGAAGGCACGGTAGGAACTGCCCGCGCGGCGGTCGTGGCGGTATAATCCGGGCCATGGATGAGTTGAACATATCAGACCCGCGGCGGACTGCCACCGAAGTTGTGCGGGCGTTGCAGGCATCGGGGTTTGAGGCCTATTTTGCCGGCGGATGCGTACGCGACCAGATCATGGGCAACACGCCGGAAGATTATGATATTGCCACCGCTGCCCGCCCGGAACAGGTCATGAAACTTTTTCCAGGCAGCATGCACGTCGGCGCGGCCTTTGGGGTGGTGATGGTGCGCCATTTCAACCACCCTATGGAAGTAGCTACCTTCCGTACGGATGGCGTTTATTCCGATGGCCGCCGCCCCGATACGGTTCGCTTTACGACCGCCCAACACGACGCTCAAAGACGCGATTTTACCTGTAATGGATTATTTTTTGATCCAACGGCCCATAAGCTCATTGATTACGTGGGCGGCCAGGCGGATATTAACGCTAAGATTCTTCGAGCCATCGGCGAGCCGGCCCAT
This sequence comes from Planctomycetota bacterium, assembly GCA_021808105.1. Classification (GTDB taxonomy): domain Bacteria; phylum Planctomycetota; class Phycisphaerae; order WQYP01; family WQYP01; genus JAMDCX01. The sequence continues at coordinate 16,861 of JAKBCC010000009.1, read as the reverse complement.
AGATTCCGGGAAGATCACCTGCGGATGATGCGGGCGATCCGTTTTGCGGCGCGTTTGAACTTTTCCATTGAACTAATGACTTGGGACGCCATCGTAAGCAATGCCGGCAGGCTTTCAGAAATCAGCCGGGAGCGCATCGGACTGGAACTGCGGAAAATGCTGGTTGCTCCGAGGCGAGAAATTGCGGGGCAATTGCTGATTAGCAGCGGATTGCTAGATATTTTCTGGCCAGAATGGTCCGTGGGGACGCATCTTGACGTCTCCCTGCCAAGACTCACCGCCCTGCTCGGAAAAACGTCGTTTCCCCTGGCGTTGGCCGCGATGCTGTTGGATCTTACGAGTACTAAAAAATGTGACGCCGCAACTCTGGATCGGCAAACCAAAGCCTTGCAGACCAACTTGGTGCTAAGCACAGAAGAAACGCAATGGACGCAATGGCTTTTAACCAATTTGCCGATATTGGCCCAATGGCGCACGTTGCGATTAGCCGCCTTCAAGCGACTGCTGGCCCATAGCTGGTCATCAGATCTGCTGGTGCTTTATGCCGCCGAACATCGGGAGGACGAACTTCAACCCTTGAATGAATTTATTACTGAGCTGAAAAAAAAACCGCTGACGCCGGATCGATTCGTCGATGGCAGCGATTTAATTGCCATGGGCGTGCAACCAGGACCGCGATTTAAGCGATGGCTCGAAGAACTCTATGATCGTCAACTGGAAGACAATTTTGCCGACCGGTCCAGTGCGCTAAAGGCTGCGGAAGAGTTAATTCATGGGTGATGATGTCCCCGGCAACCGGGCGGTGCGGAATGGGCACGCCGCGCCCCACTTTCCAGTTCACAACCGCAATGGCGCAAAGCGCAATAATAAATAAAATCAACACCACCAGAATACAGACTGATTCAGAGGCCTGGGGCTTAGCGGGCAGTGAAATGTCCGTGTCGTGCATATTTGCTCCAAAGGCCACGCAGGTTGCGTCGATGGATAGTGTAATACAATGATGACGCGGTTCAAACGAAACTATTTTCGCGAGAATTTGGTTTGCCTTTTCTTTTTGCAGGCTATAATCCAGACACAATTGGAGTTGTGGTCTGGCCAGCCGAATGGCCGTGAACGGTTACAGCGAATATTGACGGTTACGGAGAAACTTATGCAGATCGGAATTTTTGGTTCAGGCGATGTAGCAAAAACACTGGGGGCGGGTTTTCTTAAGCACGGACACAACGTAATGCTGGGCACGCGCACGCCCGGAAAGTTGGGGGATTGGCTCAAGCAAAATCCCAAAGGCCGCACGGGGAGTTTCGCTGACACAGCCCAGTTCGCTGAACTTGGTGTGCTGGCCGTCAAAGGCTCCGCTTCCGCAGAGGCGGTCCGGCTAACCGATGGACATTTGAAGGGAAAAGTTGTAATTGACGCAACCAACCCCATCACCGATGCGCCGCCGGTCGACGGGGTTCTGCCCTTCTTCACCAGTTACAGCGAATCTCTCATGGAACGCCTCCAGCGCGAGTTCTCGACGGTAAGATTTGTCAAGGCCTTCAACTCCGTCGGCGCGGCCCGAATGGTCAATCCGCATTTCACCGGCGGTAAGCCGACGATGTTTATCTGTGGTGACGACGATGCTGCCAAGAGCATCGTGCGCGGCGTGCTGGACGCATTCGGCTGGGATACCGCGGATATGGGCAAAGCCGTTGCCGCCCGCGCCGTTGAACCGCTGTGCATTCTCTGGTGCATCCCCGGCTTCCGGGACAACCAGTGGACGCATGCGTTCAAGTTGCTCATTAACTGATGTTGGTGCAGCGCTCGCTGCGGGGTTGCGGTCCCGAGCCAATAATTGCAATTCACTAGCATTTCGCCCACCTGCGTACGTTGCCTCTTTAGCGGTGCGTGGCAATTTTTCCGGGCGGGGTAAAAAAAGCCGCCCTTTCACAGGAATGCTGAAGCCCACCGGGATAAACCCGGCGGCTCGCCGGTCGAGTTGATGCGGGGTGCCCGGAAATATTGCCACGCCCCTTTAGCGGTGTACGCTGACGGGCCATTGCCAACATGAAAGTCGTCAATTACGCTTATACCGCGCAAAATGTTTTGAGCGGCGGCAGATGAGAAATTCAATTGAACTACCGGTTCTTCCAAGCCAACGTGTGGATTTTGAAAAGCCCGTTGGGCCGGTGAGCCGCGATTCGTCACCTGAATTAAAAGTTGCTTTGTTTCGCTCACTGTTTCGTGGACGCCCGGATGTTTATCCGCGGCGTTTTCAGAGTCGGAAAACCGGCAAATCTGGGTACCAACCGGCGTGCGGTAATGAATGGGTTCGTGGAATCTGTGAAAAGCCGAAGATCAAGTGCATGCAGTGCGCCAACAGCCGCTTTTTGCCTGTCACCGACGAAGTTATTCGCTGGCATCTTTCCGGAACAAATGGCGACGGCAAAGATTTTGTCATGGGCGTTTATCCGATGCTGCAGGATGAAACATGCTTTTTTCTGGCGGCGGATTTTGACAAAGCCAATTGGCAGGAAGATGTGAAAGCGGTTCTGGAATCCTGCCGAAATTTAAACCTGGCGGCATATCTGGAGAGATCGCGATCGGGCAATGCCGGCCATATTTGGTTATTTTTTTCCCAGGCGATACCCGCTGCATTGGCCCGCCGGTTGGGATCATACATTCTTACAGAGACAATGGAACGTCGGCCTGAGATCGGGTTGGACTCGTATGACCGATTTTTTCCGAATCAGGATACGCTTCCACGCGGCGGATTCGGCAACCTCATTGCGTTGCCGTTGCAAAAAATCGCGCGGGAACAGGGCAACAGTGTTTTTCTGGATGACCATATGGTTCCCTATCCGGATCAATAGGCGTTCCTATCTCAGGTAAAACCGATCGCTCCGTCGCGCGTGGAGGAGATTGTACAACGCGCCCAGGCCAATGGCCGCGTGATGGCAATTCCATTGGTGGAACCGACACAGGATGATGCAACCCCATGGACCTTGCCGCCGTCACGCCGTCGAAGTGAGCCGCCTGTTGCCGGGCCACTGCCGGCAAGTATTGAACTGGTTCTGGGCAATGATATTTATATTGCCAAAGATACTCTGTCACCGGCATTGCGAAACAGGCTGGTATCGCTGGCGGCCTTTCAAAATCCCGAATTCTATAAGGCCCAGGCAATGCGATTGCCCACATACGCCCTTCCGCGTGTCATCGGCTGTGCTGAAGATCATCCAAACCATATCGCATTACCGCGCGGTTGTTTGGACGCGGCGCAGCAGATGCTTCAACGTTTGAAAATTATCACGACCATCCGGGATGAACGTCATGCGGGCGTGGCGTTGGACGTCGCGTTCCATGGAAACTTGCGACCCGAGCAGGACGCTGCGGCGAAGGCTATGCTTGCCCATGATACGGGTGTGTTATCCGCCACCACCAGTTTTGGAAAAACAGTGCTCGCGGCATGGCTGATATCCCAACGCCGCGTCAATACCCTCGTTCTGGTGCATCGAAAACAGTTGATGGAGCAGTGGGTCGCCCGCTTGTCGACATTTCTGAATGTCCCGATTAAATCCATCGGCAGAATCGGTGGCGGATATAAAAAGCCCAATGGTCTTCTGGACGTTGCGGTCATACAGAGTCTGGTTCGCAAGGGTGTTGTGGATGATCGCCTCGCGGAGTATGGCCATATTATTGTCGATGAGTGCCATCACTTGTCCGCACACAGTTTTGAACAGGTGACACGGCGCGCCAAGGCGAAATTTGTTCTGGGGCTGTCGGCGACACTGACGCGCAAGGATGGGCATCATCCCATTATTTTAATGCAATGCGGCCCCATCCGGCATCACGTTGATGCCAGGCATCAGGCGGCACTTCGTCCATTTGTTCACACGGTATTGGTGCGCCCCACCGGCTTTCGTCCCTGTGCGCCGGCGGATGCGGATTCCCGCAAACAGTTTCAGACGCTGTATAACGAGCTTGTGGCTGATTCGGATCGCAACGCCATGATTTGCCGGGACGTGTTGCACGCGATGGAACAGGGTCGATCACCCATCCTGCTGACCGAACGCAACGCGCATCTGACAGAGTTGGCGGCACGGCTCTCCCCGCATGTTGCAAATTTATTTGTCTTGCGCGGCGGCATGGGTAAAAAGGAAATCGGAAATATTGCCTCCGCGATTTCATGCGTTGCCGGGAATGAACCACGACTTCTGCTGGCCACCGGCAAGTATATTGGTGAAGGCTTTGATGACGCCCGACTGGACACACTATTTCTGACATTACCCATTTCATGGCACGGAACCATCGCCCAGTATGTTGGCCGTCTGCACCGCCTGTATGACGGCAAACGCGAGGTACGCGTTTATGATTACGCCGATCTCAACGCCCCAATGCTGGCGAAAATGTTTGATCGGCGCTGCCGCGGTTACGAGGCGGTAGGATATAAAATTCTACTCCCGGCTGGCGCGGTGCCAGGCTGGCCCGTCGAAGTACCCCTGCCGATTGATCCACAATGGAAAAAAGAATATGCCGCCAGCGTTCAACGGCTCATCCGGGATGGCGTGGATATACCGCTGGGCAATCTATTTGTTCACATCGCCAAAGAGTTTCCGTCGGGCGCACAACACGAAAATCTTGCCCGCAGCGCGACGGAGGCCTTTCTTTTTCGTCGGTTGGAATCGCTTGAACAAACGGCGGGACTTTTTAAGCTTAACGTCCGGTTGCCGATCGCATTTGATGCCATGGGCCAAATGGAAGTTGATCTGCTGTGCCGACAGGCGGGAATAGTCCTTGAGATTGACGGCTCGCAGCATTTGAACGACCGTGATGCGTATCGCCGTGATCGGCGTAAAGACCAACTGCTACAGGAAAATGGCTATCTTGTGCTGCGCTTTCTCGCGGAAGATATAGGCAAACAATTAAGCCAGGTGCTGGATGCAATTCTGCGCGCGTTAACGGCCCGACAGTTATCGCCTTTACCGACTCAAGCGAGCACCAGACACGATCGCGCAACTCCCAGCGATAATGCCGTATGATTCAAGGCGGGTTTTCCGGAGGTTCCCGCATAGGTGGAAATAGAATGCCATGGCGGATATTCTTTTGAATAGTACGTGCCGGGGTAGGATGCGACAATGTCGCGATCGGGCACAAAAACGGAATCGACCACATGACGGATAACTCTTCCAATACGTTGGCCAACTCCCGACGGCAGTTTGTCGATTTGTGGGGCCAGATGGCCGGCCACTGGGGTGTCAACCGTACTATGGCCCAGATGCACGCCTTGCTGATGGTCTCGGCTGTGCCTCTGACCGCTGAACAAATCATGCAGGAATTGGGGATTTCTCGCGGCAGCGCGAGCATGAATTTACGCGATCTTGTGAACTGGGGAATTGTACGCCGCACCAGTTCCCCGGGAGATCGCCGGGATTTTTTCACCACGGAAGGGGATGTATGGGTGGTATTTCAGAATATTTTTCGGGAGCGTAAACGGCGCGAACTGGATCCGCTGCTGAATCGGCTGGAAGCGTGCCTGCAGTCCGCCGGGAGTGTGCCCGCTGACCCGGCCGGGCAAGCCGATCATGCGGCGTATGTTGAACGGTTGCGGGAATTGATCCACTTTTTTTCGGTATTTCATCGATTATTCGGGCGCATTGCGGAACAGCCACCGGGGACGTTAGCCAAAATGACTGCTATGCTGGAGCAAATGTTGTAGCTGGGGCGGCTGGCCGCAGACCATGCGGCCGATTATCATCGCCATAAAATTGCCGGCGGGTTTAGTGAGAAACGAATGCACTTTGGGATTCGTAAAAAATTAATCGGTACGCTGGTGCTGGTCGGGTTGCTGCCCATGGCCTTGAGCCTGATGGCGATTCTGGGCATTGGCACGCGTAATCGCATTAATACCGTTCAGAATGCGTATGTGGAGCTTGCCTCCGCGTGCGCACATGCGATTAGTTTTCAGCTTGAAGCGGAAGTCCGCCGACTGAGCTTCGCTGCCGCGCTGCCGGAAGTGGTCCGCTTTATCCAGGAGCATAACAATGTGCGGAATCCCGCACGGATAAAATCCCAGACCCGCCCGGCGGCCACAGAATCTGCGAGGCTGTCAGGCCACGGGCAGCCAGGCGTTTCATCCTTGATCAACAACCCCGTCGCCCGCCGCATTCGCCTGATCAGCATGGATAAGCTGGGCCTGTATCATGTGCTGGTGATTAATCTTCACGGCGTGGTCATTGCGGCAGATGTCCAGCCCGCCATTCTCAGTGTGCGAAAGACTTGGTGGTGGAAAATTGCCGACAGCGGCATTGGAGGAACGTGTGTGATCGGCTCGGTATTTTCCGATCCGATTACGGGCCGGCCCTCCATACCGATTATTGTTCCGGTGGTAAGCCCGGGAAGCGGTGTGCTGGTGGGTTTTATCCTGGAAACAGTGAACGTCAGCGCATTAACGTATGAGCTTCGTTTGTATCTGCCGCAAACGCAGGCGGTGGCACAGGTTTATGACCAGAAACTCAACATGCCGGTATTTGTGCTGGGAAATTCACAGCAGGCGAGCATGGGCCAACAGCGCTATATTGCCCTGCGCGGCGGAAACCGCTCCGGGTGGGTTGGGGATCTGCTGGCTGGATGCCTCATTGGTGATGCCACAGTAAAGTTCAGCCGCATGTCTGAGATTATTGATCAGCCCTCAGTGACACCGCGATGGAGTATTATCTTAAGCCAATCTTCCGGGGATATTCTTGCGCCGATTCTGCGGCAGGCCGAATTGGTGGCCTTGGCGGGTGGCATGCTGATTGTGGGCCTGTTTGCCCTGGGGTATGTCATCAGCAAGCGAGAAATCATTTATCCGATACTTCGGCTGCGTGAAGCCACCAGCGCGGTCGGGCGGGGGGAACTGAACATCCGGCTGCTGTCACAGGACCAGGAAGACGTGATGTTCCGCCGGGATGAACTGGGCATGTTGGCGCGCGACTTTGATGAAATGACGCGCCGTCTGGCCGCCAACGTGCGGCAATTTGAACAAACCGCCAAAGCCAAGCAACGGTTCATGGACCTGGCGGCTCATGAACTCCGCAGCCCCATGTCCCACATTATCATTACCACGCAACTGATACTCCGGCAATTAGCCAACGCCGGGATGGCGCGGCCCGCACCGGGCGAAACCGCGGCCACGCCCGCCGGAGAAATTTATAAATCGCTGGATTCAATTTTGAAAAATTCCCGGCGACTTTCCAAGATTGTCACCGATCTGCTCAAGCTGGTGCAGGAAGACGTCTTTACCGTCAAGCCGCGACGCGATCCATTTGACCTTCGCCAGGTGATTCTTGAAGTCTGCGATCAGCAGAGCGTCTTTATCAGCGCGCGAAAGCAAAAGCTTGATCTGGTCATGCCCGACACCATCCCCACGATGCTGGGTGATTCAGATAAAGTTGGGGATATTCTGGCGAATTTATTAAGCAACGCGATCCGTTTTTCACCGGATGGTGCCACGGTGCGGGTGACGGTCAATGTGCTGGTAAGCGGACATGTGGAATTAATTATCGAAGATTCCGGATCGGGAATGCCGGATGAAGTCATGGCGGGCCCCTTCCAACCGTTCCAGACCGGCGCTGATACCATGCAACATCACAGCGGCGATGCCGGCGAAGAAGGCAGCCGCGGTCTGGGGCTGGGTCTGGCCATTGTGCGGCGCTTCGTGGAACTCCATGAAGGGCAGATTTTTATTCGTCCCCTGCCCACCGGAACACAAGTAAGGGTCATTCTCCCACTGAATCCGGATGCCGATACCCCACCGCCAACACCGCAATGATCATAAACCCATCCCATCAGTATCCGCGTTATCCGCGAAATTCGAGGTTTAATTCCGTGGCGTCCCCGGAAAACAAAAAACCGCAGATTACGATAGAGCAGAAAGTAGCGCAACGCTGCACCGATCAGGTGAACAGGTGATCAGGTGACCGCAGGAGGCGCTGGATTGTCTCGGCGACAGCCACTCTTTTGCGCCAGCCTTATTTGCTCTACTGCTCAACTCTCTCCTGTCCCCTGCTCTAATCGGGCCGCAGCCCGATTGGGGCTTGAGAGTAGAAAGTAGAGAGTAGACCGCAGGACTTGACACGTCCGGCGACAGCCACTCTTTTGCGCCAGCCTTATTTGCTCTACTGCTCAACTCTCTCCTGTCCCCTGCTCTAATCGGGCCGCAGCCCGATTGCTGGTCTATACCGATAATCACGGTAGAATGTACCCCTGTACTCCGCGTTGGATGGCGGGGGTGAACGGGCCGGTGGCAGAACCGACCTTAGGACATTGGAAGTCGAGGTTTATCATGGCAAGCAAATCAGGGCCGCGCCATCAGCGCGTGATGCGTTTATGCCTGGTTCCACTGGGTTGGGCCGTGTGGCTGTTTATCATGCTGGCGGTGATGTCATTTCATCCGTCAGATCCCACCATGCTGGCAAGCTCGCCGGTGTATCACACCCAATCAGTGCCGGTGCAGAACTGGTGCGGACCGGTGGGTTCCACCATCGGCTATCTTCTGATGAACAACCTCGGGCCGGGAACGTGGGTGGCCCTGGCCATGGTTGCTGCGATCCTGATGGTTTGGAGCGTTGGCGGAAATCTTACCCAGACCGCATTTCGACTGATCGGCGGAGCGGTGCTGCTGGTGGTGGCCAGCGGTATGGCGAATCTGCTGGGATGGGGCGGAAATTTGCCGGCCGGCCCAGGCGGCATATTGGGCGCGGCTGTCGGGCATTTTCTCAAATTACACGTCTCAACCGCAGGATCAGCACTGATTTTAATGGTGGGTCTCATTATGGGCTTGCTGCTGGCGGCGGATGAGATTGTCATCGCGGCGCTGGTATGGATTGGGCATACCTGGAAAAAAGTACCGCACGAAAAAATCGCCGATTCCGCGGGCGATGCCGCCTCCGCGGCCGCGACAGGACTAGTGGGGTTTTCCGGATCATTGTGGAAGGCTCTATTCTCCCGCAAGCCTAAAACCGCAACGCGCAAAAAGCCCGAACCCCGCTTAACCCTGTCAAAATCCGCATCCGCCTTGCCAACTGCCGGCTTGCCCGTTATGGCCAAGGAGAAGGAGGCTGAAAAAACAGACGCTGCGGCGGTAAAGGGCGAAGAACCGGAATCGGCACCCGTGGTGGTGCGGCGGCCCAAGCCGATTGTCGCGGACATGCTGCTGCCGTTTAAGACGCCGCCGGTACAAAAACAGGATTTGGGCAATTATCGGCTCCCCGGATTGGATCTGCTGGAAGATGCCGAGCCGGCCAATACGGAGGGGCAGGAAGAAGCCGTGCGGCAGAATGCCAAAGTGCTGGAGGCCTGCCTGACGAGTTTTAACATTGACGGTAAAGTCGTCGCGATTGATACCGGCCCGGTGGTGACGCTTTATGAACTGGAACTTGCACCGGGAATAAAAAGCTCACAGGTTGGCGCGCTGTCCAAAGATATCGCCCGCGCCCTGAAAAGCCCGCCGGTTCGCTGCATTGACAACATTCTGGGTAAATCCACCATGGGTATTGAGGTGCCGAATCTGGACAAGGAAAAAGTCCGCCTGAAGGAACTCATGCAACTGGCCCATGAAGACATATCTAAAATGGCTCTTCCCATGTGTCTGGGCAAAGATGCCTCGGGTAATCCGCTGGTGGAAGATCTGGCAAAAATGCCGCACCTGCTGATTGCCGGCACCACCGGATCGGGAAAATCCGTCTGTATCAATTCCATCATCATGACGCTGCTTTTAACCCAGCGGCCCGATCACGTGAAAATGATTATGGTAGACCCAAAAATGGTGGAAATGCAGGATTATCGCCAGATTCCCCATCTCATGGCACCGATTATTGATGACATGAGCAAGGCGGAGAGCGTTCTGGAATGGGCCACGCAGAAAATGGATGAACGCTACGAAACGCTCTCTGAAGCCGGCGTGCGGCACATTAAACAGTTCAATCAGCTTTCGCGCGAGCAGATTATTGAACGCTTTCAACCCAGCAATCCGGAGGAAGAGGCGCGCATACCATTTCATCTGCCGTACATCGTGATTATTATCGACGAATTGGCCGATCTGATGATGACCAGCAAGGAAGTCGAGGGCCATATTGTCCGTATTGCACAGAAAGCCCGCGCCGTGGGCATTCATCTGATCCTTGCCACGCAGCGCCCCGAAGCGCAGGTGGTCACCGGTTTGATCAAGTCCAACATGCCGGGACGAATCTGCTTTCAGGTGCGCTCCCGTTTGGATTCGCGCATCATGCTGGATCAATCCGGTGGCGAATTGCTTTTGGGGCAGGGCGATATGCTGATGCTCAAACCCAATGGCGGAGCACTTTTACGCGGGCAGGGAGCGTTTGTAGAAGACGCGGAAATCCGCGGTATCTGTGCATTTCTGAAAGACATTGCCCAGCCGGAATTCCATCCGGAACTGATCCAGATCGGGGCACCAACGGGTTTGAGTGATGCGGAAAAGGATCCGCTTTTTGATGAAGCGGTCAAAATTATCATAGAAACACGGCGCGGTTCGGTAAGCCTGCTGCAACGCCGCTTGACCATCGGCTATTCCCGCGCCAGCCGCCTGATTGATCAGATGCGCGCCGCCGGCATCGTCGGTGCATATAAGGGAAGTCAGGCCAGTGAAGTGCTGATCACGATGGAAGATTGGGAATCCATCAAAGCCTCGCAGCCGGCACCAACGGCCGATGAACCCGCCACCGTTCCGGATGCGGACATGGAAGATGAGCCGTAAGCAACGCTCAAATTACGAATACTTAAAGCAATGCCCTTGCTGTCATACTCCGCGCCAACCCATGCACCCGTAGGTTATCGGCCGTTATCCGCTACCGATTTCTTAGCACGGTGCTTTGATGAATTAAATATTGATCGCCTAGCATCGGGCTATGGAGATGTTCAGGCAAATCGGTTTTTCAGCGCCTTCGGCCAATCCTGCGGGGAGTTCGGGTGCGAACGTTGACCGCGCGTTCTCCGGTCGTGCCACACCCCTGCTGGAACATAAATGGAACGGTGCAGCGATGGCTTCCGGCTATGAGCCGCCATCCGAGCCGTTGACTGATATTCCGCGATCGCCATTAGACGCTGTGATTATCTCGGATATTCACCTCGGGTGCGACAATTGTCAGGCCAAGCTGCTGATCCGTTTTCTGGAGGATATCCTGGAAGGACGCATTCCCACGCGGCGGCTGATTATCAATGGCGACGTGTTTGATTCCATCGACTTTCGGCGGTTAAAAAAGACGCACTGGAAAGTGCTCTCCATGATCCGCCACTTGTCGGATAAAATGGAAGTCATCTGGACCTGCGGCAACCATGACGGCCCGGCGGAAATTGTCTCGCATCTTCTGGGCGTGCAGGTGCTGGATGAATTTATATTCACCTCCGGCCAGCGGCGTATGCTGGTGCTGCATGGGCATATTTTTGATGATTTTATTGACGATCACCCGGTTCTCACCTGGATCGGCGATCTGATTTACAATACCCTTCAGCAAGTTGATCGCCGCCATTACATCGCGCGATTGGCCAAGGCACGGTCGAAAATTTTTCTACATTGTCTGGATAAGGTGCAGCGGAAATCCATCGCCTACGCACGCCGCCTGGGATGCGATGTGGTGTTGTGCGGACACACGCACCACTGCGCCACTGGTGCCCAGGGCGGCATTAATTACTTCAACAGCGGCTGCTGGACCGAATTACCCTCAACCTGGCTGGCGGTAGATTGCGGAAAAGTCACAGTGTGCCATTACAGCCCGGATTTACTCTCCGCAGAACCGGCCAATCTCGCTCCCGTCATCACCGCCGCGACCGAATAAATGATCGAATCAGGGCATCACCATATAGGATCTATCCGGGAGTCGGTCCGCATAAGCGCCGGGTTGCGACGGCATGATTTTCGGCCGCCGCAGGATCATCGCGTCTTAGAGCACCGTGGTGATAACCCGGTGGTTGGTTGGCGGCACTGGATCAACCACCGGATTACCATCCGGTGCTCGGCGGGCGCGTCGCGATTATAGAGCACCGTGGTGATAACCCGGTGGTTGGTTGGCGGCACTGGATCAAGCTCTGGCTTACCATCCGGTGCACTACAAGTCGCACCGACGATGGCGCACCTCAACCCGGTGGTACAGCCCCTCCGCAGGGGGACCAAATGCTACGACCCTGCCTTGTTGCCGTGAATGGCGGGATTATTTTTTTCGCCTGCCGGTTGGAGCGCAAGGCCGCACCAGAAATTTCGCCGCCGCCGCCATCGACAGCATCACCGGCTGTTTTCCATCCGGGCGTGCGGAAATAGCGCCGGCCTGTGGATTGTGGTGTTCAATGACCACGGCGGCCTGAGGCACCAGGCCGCTGGCTTGGGCAAATCGCAAAAATTCGGAGCTTTGATCCGCGATTCGGACAATCACGGTAGAGTTGCCCTTCTGCAATTCCGCCAGACTGCATAATTCCGGAGCTTCCACTTTTCCGGCAGAGGATGGAATTGGATCGCCATGCGGATCCACCGAGGGGTGTCCCAGTAATAAATCAATACGCTCCAGAACCGTTTCCGAAATGACGTGCTCAAGTTCCTCGGCTTCGGCATGCGCGTCAGACCAGTCAATACCGAGAATCTCAACCAGAAATAATTCCAGCAGACGATGGCGTCGCAAAACATGCAGCGCCAGTTGCTCGCCGGCTCTGGTAAGCCGCACGCCGGCCCGTGGCGCATATTTCGCCAGGCCGGAATCCGCAATGGCTTTGACCATGGTGGTGGCGGTTCCGGCGGTCACACCCACCAGGGTCGCCAGCTTTCCCATGGGCACAAATTTTCCGCGGGCCTCCTGCTGCTGCAGCCACAATTGCTTGAGATAATTTTCAATGGTTCTACTGGCCATGCGTGGTGTTCCATCCTACAACAAATCCCGCTTGCATCTCTCCCATCATCCGCTCCCGTCGCATGGAAAGCAAGCCAGGTATGGCACATCATGGATTTTGAATAGTCAAAGTATAGAATATTATGACTCAAAATATCTCTTGACATTTCCCGGCGGCCATTGTAAACTTTTCCTGTCATGGGCGGGCCGTGAAATGGCCGCACCAATTAGTCCGAATCGCCGTGCCGGTGCGAACGGCGGGAGCGGTCGAAAGATTCATCGGGACGGAAAGGGAAGCGTTGAACCGCTCCGCGGGGAATAAGCGTTGGAAAGTATTTTCTAATCATGGGTAGAATGAATCAAAGCTCAAAGCCCCCGAAATCCGGAATTATCTCCTCACCAACGTCAATTGAAATCGCATCGGCCGGCACCGGCACCGGCGCAGACCCGCTGACGGCCGAAGATATTTCCCGCGCACGTGATCGCCTGGCGGTGGCCAAGGCCCGCGGCGGCGTACAGTCCCGTAAGTCCTGGCGCTGGATGCGTCTTTTATGGCTGTTGGCCGGACCGGGAGTTCTGGTATTTCTGGGAGAAAATGACGCTCCCAGCATGTTGTCCTATGCCGCCACCGGGTCGCAATTCGGTATCGGATTCTTTCTGCCCTTTATTCTTCTGACATTTCTGGCCGCATGGGTTGTGCAGGAAATGACCGTGCGTTTGGGGTCGGTAACCCATCGCGGCCACGCGGAATTAATCTTTGACCGGTTCGGCCCGTTCTGGGGATTTTTCTCCATGGCGGATCTGATGCTGGGAAACTTCCTCACGCTGGTCACTGAATTTATCGGGATTCGCGCGGGCTTAAGTTACTTTGGTATACCAGCTCTGGTGGCGGTAGGAGGAGCCATAACGCTTATTCTCGCGGTAACCATGACGCGCCGCTATTGGACCTGGGAACGCATCCTGCTGGGGTTGGCCATGTTCAACGGTCTGTTTATTCCCGTGGCCCTGATGTCGCATCCCAGTTGGCACGCCGTAGGACATGCGTTTATTACGTTTGGCCCACTGCCGGGCGGTCTGCGGTCACAAAATATTCTTCTGATGATGGCGGACATTGGCGCTACTGTCACACCGTGGATGCTGTTTTTTCAGCAGGGAGCCACCAGTGACAAAGGCATGCAGCCGCGGGATGTGGGATTTGGCCGCTGGGACACTTCCATCGGCACACTTCTGGCGGCCCTATTCGGCATCGCGGTGGTGCTGGCCACCGTGCCGCTTTATACACATGGGATCAGTACGGAGAATTATCAGGGAGCACAATTTGCCCAGGCTTTGCAGCCTTATGTCGGCAAACTTGGTTCGAGCCTCTTTGCGCTGGGCCTGGTGGAGGCAGGACTCGTGGCGGCCATCAGTATTTCAACGTCCTCCGGGTATGCCTTTGGCGAAGTCATGCACCATGCCCATAGTCTGAACCGCAGCATCAAAGACGCGTGGCCTTTTTATCTCACCCTGCTTGGCTCGGCGATCGCCGCAGGGGCCATCGTGCTGATTCCGCACGCCCCGTTGGAATTTATTGTTCTGATTGTCAATGTTATCGCGGTGCTGGCCATGCCGCCGGCGTTGCTGTTTCTGCTGCTCCTGGTCAATGATCGTGAGGTTATGGGGGACCGTGTGAACGGCTTGTGGCTGAATATCGCGGGCATTGCAGTAACGGTACTCCTGATTATCGCCGGCCTGGGTTATGGTGTAACCACGCTGTTTCCCCGCTTGTTGTCATAAGGACCCAATACCATGAACACCGATTTCAAACCTGATAACCATAATCTCAAAAGCACGGAATTATCCCGACGTCCTGATGTGGTACGTTCGCTGCTGGAAGAAGATCAGCTTGTGGCATTTAAGCAGCGCACGCGTTTCGGGCGGCGTAAATTCTCACCGGCTTTAAAAGTTCTTCTCTGGGCCTTGCGTATTTATGTCATCGTGATGTTGGTGATCGTCATTATCCAAATTGTCCGCACGCTGCATTAAATAAGCTCACATCACACGCCCATCCGTGTCTGCACCCCGGTGCTCCGTCAATTTTTACACAATCTTTATATCTTCGGCCCTATTTTTTACAGCATCTTGATATCGCGGCAGATAAACTTATCTGATGTTCCGCACCGGGAGGTGCATGCTTAAACCGGAGTGTTCCCATGGACACGTTATACATTGGAGCCATGATTTTACTGGGCGTTGTCACCTGGCTGCTGGTGAAACTATGTGAATATTTAGGAGATCGAAGATGAGTATCCTGGATTTCATCGGTCTGGTGCTGGCGGGAGCCATCCTGATTTACCTGATTATCGCAATGCTTTTTCCGGAGAAATTTTAATGACTCCTGACACGTGGATCCAAATGGGAGTGTTTCTGCTGGTGCTTTCCGCGCTGGTTAAACCGCTTGGGGCATTTATGGCGCGGGTTTATGAGGGACAGCCCTGCGGCCTGGATAAACCGCTGGGTTGGCTGGAACGCCTGACGTATCGGGCGGCGGGGATCAAGCCCGATCAGCCGATGACGTGGAAAACCTATGCCGTGGCCTTGCTGCTGTTTAATCTGCTGGGCGGAGTAGCGGTTTATGCGCTGCAGCGCTTGCAGGGATTTTTGCCATTAAATCCGGAACATCTGGGTGCGGTATCGCCGGCACTGGCGTGGAATACCGCAGTCAGCTTTATCAGCAACACCAACTGGCAAAGCTACAACGGCGAAACCACGATGAGCTATCTGACGCAAATGCTGGCGCTGACCGTGCAAAATTTTGTCTCAGCGGCCACCGGCATGGCGGTGCTGGTGGCACTGATTCGCGGTATCCGCGGCAAACAGACCGACAACATCGGAAATTTCTGGGGCGATCTGGTGCGCAGTACGCTTTACATTCTGCTGCCGCTATCGTTTGTCCTGGCCCTGCTTCTGGTGTCGCAGGGTGTGGTGCAGACGTTTTCGCCGTATAAAAAAGTTCCGCTGCTTCAGCCGGTCAGCTACGTGCAAGCCGGCACCAACGCCGCGGGCAAAACCGGTAATCAGACCGTATGGGTTAAACACCAGATCTTGCCCTTAGGTCCGGCGGCCTCCCAAATTGCCATTAAACAATTGGGCACCAACGGCGGCGGATTTTTCGGGGTCAATTCAGCGCATCCGTTTGAAAATCCCAATCCGTTAAGCAATTTCATGGAAGTACTGGCCATTCTGCTGATACCTGCAGCGCTCTGTTATACCTTTGGCCGCATGGTTGGGGACACGCGCCAGGGCTGGGCGATTTTTGCAGCGATGATGATCATCTTTGTACCGCTGATGGTCGGTTGCGTGTGGGCGGAACATGCCGGGAATCCAAAACTCACCGCGCTTGGAGTAACTCAAAGCCCATCGGCCCTGATGTCCGGCGGCAACATGGAGGGAAAGGAAACACGCTTCGGCGTTACCGATTCTGCCATCTGGGCCACCGCCACCACCGCTGCTTCCAATGGATCAGTGAATTCCATGCATGACTCCTTTACGCCGCTGGGCGGATTAGCGCCCATGTGGCTGATGGAACTGGGCGAAGTAATTTTCGGCGGTGTGGGTTCGGGCCTGTACGGCATGTTGATGTTTGTCATCGTGGCCGTCTTTATTGCCGGGCTGATGGTGGGTCGCACGCCGGAATATCTGGGCAAGAAAATTGAAGCCTTTGAAATGAAAATGGCGACGATTTGCGTGCTGGTTCCACCCGCGCTGGTATTGGTGACCGCAGCGATCGCCTGCGTGACCATCATGGGCACCAGTGCGTTGGCCAATCCCGGTGCGCATGGCTTTTCAGAAATTCTCTACTGGGCGAGTTCCGTAGGAAATAACAACGGCAGCGCCTTCGCCGGTCTGGGCACCAATACACCGTTCTACAATATCGCCGGCGGCATTGTTATGTGGGTATCGCGCTATTTTCTGATCGTGCCGACGCTGGCTCTCGCCGGCTCACTGGCGAGAAAAAAGCAGATTCCTGT
>JAKBCC010000008.1 GCA_021808105.1 Planctomycetota bacterium | reverse complement strand
CCTTGCGGCTGTTTCCAACCACCATACGGGTGGTTTGCCAGAATACGCTCAACTTGGCCTTACGTGATGGACTGGGCGAAGGCATCAGTATCCGCCACCGCCCCAGCTTATCCGAACGGGTATCGGAAGCCCGTGAGAAACTCGGTATCATCCATGCCCGGTTTGACCAATTTGATGCCGAATTGCATACCATGCTCGATAAGCAGATGACCGGCGGAGAACTGGAAAGATACTTCAATGCCAGTACACCGCCGACCACGGGCAAACGGGCGGAGATGCGCCGCCGAAAAATATTCCATCAGTTTCAGGATAATTTTACCAATCCCACCAATACCCTGCCGGGTGTTACCGGCACGGCTTGGGCGGCGTACAACGCGGTAAGCCAATACTTTGACCACCAGAGGAACTTTAAGGGCACCAATACCCTTGAGAAGGCCGACCATCAACTGGAATCCATCTGGTTTGGCAGCTCGCATCATGCCAAGCAGGAAGCCTACCAGAGGGCGCTAACGCTGGCGGCAGGTTAATGGCTTGGTTAAGCGGTTTGTGAACATGGCGGGGGTTTGGCTGAACATGCCAGCCCCCGCCGGTTTACACCGCAAAGGTATTGACGATGCTACCAATAAACAGGAGAAACATTATGCGAAACTATTACCGATTACAGACCCGCCCGATCCGGCGTTATCGAATGACCCAGCCGGGCGATTTTCCATTGCTCGAATCCGTTAATGCGGCCATGCGGGAGAACAATGGACTGGCCGCTGAACCGGCAAAGCTGCCGGTCAATCAACCGGATACCCGGGCAATTCTAATGAACACACAGGTTGATGATCCACAGGCGACTTCCCCCGATACGGCGGCTGCAATATCCCGCCAGGGAGACGTCCCGGCGCGCCGGGACCCATCGGATGCCGGGTCAATTGTTGCTGCCGCCATCATCGAAATCCCCGGCCATGGTATGGCCGAGGATGTCGGCGCAATGCCGACAACGCCCGACAACAAGAACCGGATCATACCGGCCAGCAGGCCGGATGGAGCATTATCCGGCCCCGGCGATACGGCCTTGGCGGTAGCCCCATTCCCCGCGCCGATCCCGGCGGAGGATGTTGGCATAAACGCCCCCAAAATTCCATTCCGCCAAAAGGTGGAGGACTGGCTCAAGCAGGAAAAACTTCCCTATATCCGGGTCGATGAAGCCAAGCGAGCCTTGTTTGCCGGCGCTCGGTTGCGGTCTTTTCACTTGGTGGTGTACATGGCCACTACGGGACCCAACTGGCTGGTTTGGGCTGTGCCATTGGCATGGAATATGGGCTTCCGAAATGGCTGGCCAAAGCCGTACCAACACCTTGGCCAAGGTATCTCAGGATGCCACAACCCAGCCCTGAAACTCAAGCGAATCCGGCAACCATGAAGGCACACTACCGCCTGTGCCTCCCCCATCCTTGATGCCGAAAAATTGCCCGCCGGATACGCCCAACTCATGCCCGATATGATTGCCGGATCACGCCGTCAGGCCATCCAACCGTTGCCCCGCCGCCACCCTCGGAGCCAGGCCATATCGACCCCTTTCCATCGGCTGGCATCTACCCAGTACGCCTCGTTTCGGTGTGCCGCCAGCCCCATGGCCATGCCAGCCGAACGCTCCGCCCGCTCCACAGCCGCCCCCATTCTGAATTGCCCTTGCCCCTGCAAGGTACCCCGGATTCAATGCCCTGGCTGGCCCATGTCCGGCCATCGGAACGCTCTCCAATCACCCCCGATTTGACGTTTGGATTCCGTTAGGTATAATTGTCGTTAATAACTTTAGTAATGACAAGCGTAAATGAGTTGGAATAGAAAATGCCCATGAAATACAAATTAAAATTGGAAGGCAGGATAAAGGAGTTGGAACCCAGATTTCTGTATCTGCTTGTTTTAACGCTACTTACGAGGAACCCAGTGCGTTTTCGTGGGTTCTTCTGGGTTCCACTATTTTCAGCCGTCTTGTTTCAATTGGGAGGTGTACAATGAGTCGATCCAATCAACATCCCAAACGAGCCTCCAGAAGCGGTCGTAGCCGTTCCGGCAGGCCTGATCAGAACGGCCAGCCATCACCCATCCGACCCGATCCGTATGATCGGGATCGCCTTGGCCGCACGGGATCCGGCCACGCCCGTGAACCCAGCATCAACAGTCAGTTGGCACGCCGACTCGCCGGCTTTAAGGGTCGAAGTTCCGCCGCATCCAAGGCTCGCAAAGCCGGTCGTGGAACTGGCCAGGGTACGGGCTTTGATCGTTTGCAACGGGTGGTGGTGAAGGTTCATGTGAGCCGCCATCGCCCCGGCAAAGTTCACGGCAGCGTGTTACGGCATGTGTCGTATGTAGGCCGAGAAAGCGCCAGTCTGGATGGCCAGCATGGGGTCTTCTATGACGCCACGCAGGAGGACTTGGATGCCCGGCAGATCGTCCAGACATGGGAGCAGGACCGGCATCATTTCCGCCTGATCGTCTCGGCTGAAAATGCCGGTGACTTGCCGGATACGAATAAGTATATCCGCACCGTCATGGCCCGGGTCGAACGGGACTTGGGAACGCCATTACAGTGGCTGGCGGTCAATCATTACAACACGGATAACCCGCATACCCACATCCTGTGTCGGGGAATCAAACAAGACAATACAGACTTGGTTATCCCCCGGCAATATGTCTCTTACGGCATTCGCCGACGAGCCGAAGAGGTGGCCACCGAAATACTTGGTCCATGCAGCGCTGACGACATCCGGCGGGAGCAGGACAGCCAGATTGAGGCTGAACGGTTCACCGCTTTAGATCGGATGGTTGAACGGCATCTGGAATCTGGCAAAATTGATCTGCATCCCGATAAACGCATCGGCTTTGGTGCCGATGATCGTACACGCATACTGGGGCGATTGCAGTTCCTCCAGACCATGGACCTGGCAAAGAAGGGCAAAGGAACATGGTGGATGTTAGACCCGGAATTTGGGTTCAAGCTCCGTGACTTGGGCCAACGCAACGACATCATCAAAGTCCTTTACGCAACACTGGGCAACCAGGCAGGATATGTTGAGCGGCTGGGAACCAGAGATGCTCTGGCCGAACCGATTCTGAGCGCATTGGTGGCCAAGGGGAGTGTCGATGAGATCAGTGACCGACGGTTTGTGGTGGTTCGGGATTGCACCGGCAGACTCTATTACAGTCAGGTGCCCGAGGATGAGAACTTCCGCCGGGCACAATCTGGTTCTGTGGTCGAATTGGGATCAAAAGCTCATCGGCAGAATGTTCTCGCCCGGGAAATAACAATGGTGGCGCAGAACCATGGTGGCGTTTACACCACGGTGGATCATGGAGCCTTTCTGGCCAAGCAGCGTTCGGAAGTTACACCGGATCAGTCCGCCGCCCGGATTCGGTCGGCAACCGCCAAGTTGGTCTTTGTCGCCGGGCATAACGGTGCAGGTGTGCAGCAAGTGGCGGAAAACCAGTTCCGAATTGATGCCCCGGTCTTTGAGAAATTCACCGCCGCGCGACGTGGCCAGACCGATCTCTGTATTGTCTCGGCGTACAGTCTGGATCAGCAGGTGGATGCACGGGCGTTTACCTGGCTGGATTCCCAATTGACGTCGAGACTCCATCCGAGTCAATCGGGCCAGACGCCCCAATCATCTTGGAACGGCCAGTTTGCCCAGGCGCTCGAACGTCGTCGGCAATGGCTGGTGGGTCAGGGACTGGCCGAATTTACCGGCCCGGATCAGAAGGCCATTACATTCAAAGTCGGGGCCATGGCCCACCTTCGATCGGTGGAATACCGGCAGGTTCTTACGGACATCGCCGGCGAATTCAAACGGCCCGCTGTCCGGCTGCCACGCGAGGTGACGATCACGGGCCGATACGCCGGTTCGCGGGAACTTCATACCGGGCCGCTGGCAATGATCACGACGCCAAAGAAGATTTATGTCACCCACCAAACGCGCCTGTTAAGTTCAATCCGTGTGGGCAATACGGTAACGCTTCGCCTGGATAGATCCGGTAAGCTGGCCTTGGAATCCAATAGTCGGTTGCCTGAACGCACGCTCTTTGATCACGTCCAGAATCTGGAACCGGAGGTTCACCAATGAGTCGCAAATGGATTCTAATATTGTACGCGCTGGCGATGTTGCTGGGCCTCGTGGTCGGCATCCAGTGGGCCGCCTATCGGCTGGGCGATAATCCCAAGCTGGGCTGGGGAATCCGTATTGGACGCTTAATGCTCTATCCGCCCTGGGATGTTTTTGGCTGGTATGAGAAGTACGGTAGGGATCATTCACAGGCCTTCAACCAAGCCGGCCTGATAGCCTTGGGATTCATGTTGCCGGCGACGGCGCTGTTGATGATCTTTCGGCGGCAAGGTCCGCCGACGGTTGATACGATTGGCCGTAATCGTTGGGCGGCGCGTGACCACATCCGGAAGGCCGGCTTACTATCCGGCCACGGTACGGTTGTGGGATTACTGGATAAGGAACTGCTGACATACAATGGCCCGGAGCATCAACTGGTATCCGGTGCCAGTCGGTCCGGCAAAGGCGTGGGCCATGTTGTACCAACCCTTCTGAATTGGACTGATAGTGTATTGGTCTACGATGTCAAAAATGAACTCTGGAACATTACCGCGGGCTTCCGCACCAAATTCTCCCATACGGTCTTTTTCAATCCCACCCGAACCGATTCGGTACGAATTAATCCGTTATTGGAGATACGACCCGGTGACGCCGAGATTCGTGATACCCAGAATGTCGTGGAGATGCTTATTAATCCCACCGGGGCCAAGCAGACACTGGATATATGGGATCAGCAGGCATCACAACTGCTGGTGGCCTTGATTCTCCATGTTCTGTATACCGAACCGCCTGATCGCAAAAACCTCTCCGTGGTTCGGCAGAGATTGCTGGACTTTCAGATCACCTGCCAGGCCATGGCATCGGCGGCCCATCGCCGGAATCCCGGAACCGGTTTGTGGGAACCACATCCGGAGATTCAACTGGTGGCCAAAGAACTTTTGGCCCAGCCCGATAAATTCCAGGCCAGTGTGCGCGGCACCACCGCCAGTTGCCTGACCCTGTATGCCGACCCAATTGTATGCCGGAACACCAGTACCAGTGATTTCAAGTTAAGCGATCTGGTCTGCGGTACAAGACCCATGAGTCTGTATATCCAGCCCCCGCCATCGGATGCAGCCCGATTACGGCCCCTGATTCGCCTGTTGATCAACCAGGTCTGTCGTACCCTGATGGAACACATAGAGGCGGATGCGGATAACCGGCCCAAGAAGCACCGGCTGCTATTGCTACTGGATGAATTCCCCACGTTGGGAAAATTAGACTTCTTTTCCCTGAACTTACGCCAAATGGCCGGTTATGGCATCAAGGCACATCTGATTGTCCAATCCTTCAACGACATTATTGAGCAATATGGCCCACACAATACCATTCTGGACAACTGCCACATTCTGACCACCTTTGCCTCCAGCGATCCGGTCACCCAGCAGAAGATCAGCCAGATGACTGGAACCGTGGTGGAATACCGGGCTGGTTACAGCCAACCGGCCAAAATGTTCTCCGGCGGCCATCATGGCATCAGTTACAGTGAACAGGTAAGACCCTTACTTCAACCGGGTGATGTACGGGAATTCCCCACAGATCAGGAACTGATATTTGTGACCGGCTGTAAACCGATTAAATGCTCCAAACTGCGTTACTACGCCGATCCACGATTCACCAGTCGGCTACTTTCACCGCCAGATCAGGGCAAGAGGCTTGATTTAGCGGGCAAGCCATTGATTGCATGGCTCAATGATCCCAGCGTTTCGGCAAGGGCCAATATGGACAGTGTGTATGCTGATGGCAGGGATCAAATGCAAGCCGATGGAACACGATCCAGAGTAGTGAATGAAGTGGTGGCACCGGTCAATTTGCAGGGAGCTTCTACGAATCAGACGGATGACAACAGCAGCAGCACGCAAGCGGAAGAGATTCATTCACAAAGTCATTTACCAAACCATAGCCCAGAGGATGAGTATCAGTTATGAACGATGAAAAGATCAAATTTTCAATCAGCCTGAGCCGACCGGCCTACGATGCCGCCAAGGCACAAGCCGCCGAGCTTGGAAAAGCCTTTACGTGGGTAGTCGCTGACGCGGCGACACAAACCCTGCTGGCGACTTATCGCTCGGATCGCGAGGAGGAAATACTCAAAGCCGTCGAACGAGTATTTTTCAAACTCCAGAAACTGGAAAAACGCCAGAATCTGGACTTGCTGATACTCAAGGAAATGGTGGGCCTGAGCATCCGAGCTTACTTCAACCATACGCCGGAGGTGCCGGACCATGAGCAATCGGCATCGCTTTTGAGCGGTAAGGCGCGGTTCCACCGGTATCTGGACACTCTGGCCCGTAATCTGCGGCAGAATAAATCAATTCTGGGTGATGTGCCGGAGTTATTGGCGATCCGGATGGCTACCCAGGGCGACTCCAACGGCTCGCCCGCACCCAAACCGGTAGATTCCAGTGTTGAATCAACACCGTCGCAGATGTTGGATTCATCAACCAATGGCAAGGTGGCCCCAAGTGAAACGGCATCGCCAATGGCAAATGCGGATAGTCGTGGCAAGGAACCGATTGTTTCCCATCACCCCGCAGGTCGCCGCATCAGTGTCGGGTATGACGCACCCGGATTGTTTCAGGACGCTGTGAAACCGGATCAGCCGGAACCACCGGCAGCCCCAGACGGAGTGCCCCGCAACAAC
The DNA here is from genome assembly GCA_021808105.1 of Planctomycetota bacterium. Lineage (GTDB taxonomy): Bacteria > Planctomycetota > Phycisphaerae > WQYP01 > WQYP01 > JAMDCX01. Next base: position 41,408 of record JAKBCC010000008.1, on the reverse strand, counting down.
ATGGCAGAGGATTCATAGCGGAAGTCTGATGGAATATTGAATTTGCTACGCTTGGAAGCCAACCGGAAATGTTATTCAAGTACTTTAACCCAAAAGGAGATTAAATATGATCAATATTGTTCAGCAGCGCCACAACGAGAGTCTGAATCACGCCTTGGGATCAATCATCGCTGGTGCCCTGGCGCGGCCCGATGTGGTGGAGATCATGGCCAATCCCGATGGCGGTTTATGGGTGGATATCATCGGCCAGGGTCGCCAGCGCATGGGATCCATTGATTCGAGTTCCGCGGAAACGGTGATTCGTTTGCTGGCGGCCCATGCCGGGGAAAATGCCAATCCTGAATCGCCATCCATCGCCGGCGTATTACCGGCAACGGGCGAACGGTTCCAAGGATTGTTGCCGCCGCTGGTCGACCGGCCCACTTTTACAATTCGCAAACGGCCAACGCGCATTTTTACACTCAACGATTATGTGGCGTCCGGCGTGCTGTCGGCGGATGGTGCAAACAGCATACGCCACGCCATTGCCCAGAGACAGAATATTCTGGTCGCTGGCGGCACCGGTTCCGGTAAGACCACACTGGTCAATGCCATATTACATGAACCGGAGTTCCAGATGCAGCGTGTGGTGCTCATTGAAGATACTCGTGAACTGCAATGCTCGGCCCCGGATCGGGTGGAACTGCTAACCAAAAATACGGAACCCAAGGTGACCATGAATGATCTGCTGCGTATGACGCTGCGCCTACGTCCCGATCGAATTGTGGTCGGTGAAGTGCGGGGTGGTGAAGCTTTGGCATTGCTCAAAGCTTGGAATACCGGCCATCCCGGCGGCGTGGCTACCATTCATGCCAACAGCGCCGAAGATGCCTTGTATCGGCTGGAAGATTTAATTGGAGAGGTTTCGCAGACGGTTCCGCAGCGATCCATCGCTTCGGCGATCAACATGGTCATTTTTATCAAACGCATTGCGGCGACTCCGGGGAGATTGGTCTGGCAAATCGTCGAAGTGACCGATTGCAGTAATGGCCAATACGTGCTGTCCTGAATCAAGACGCTTGGTAAGTCGTTGATTGATGACATTTCAAAAATGATTGGCCATGGATGGCAATGAATAAGTGACAGACCGAATCCTAACCGAGAACACAGGCTATGAAGCTTGGGCTAAATTCGGCACCATTTGCGAGGACTTGCTATTTCGACAACTGTGCTGCGTATGCATTCCAATCAATTGCAGGCACGGTCCCAAGTGATTGCAGTTGGTTAAGCAGTCGAAACAGAAAATACACGAGCGCGTTCTCGGTTTTGCAGCAGGTAAACATGCCGTCGCCGGAAAACGTGTCGAACAAATGGCCATCGACGGCCAACCCGCAATCCAGCTTTTGCAATTCCGTCAGTTCGGCATGGCATTTTTGGAAGCTCTCGGCGAATCCCTCTTTCCAATCTACTTCAATGGCAAGAATTCCAGCAATAATGGGGAACAGGGGTTTCGGCGGATACGGCTTAGCGCCTGCATGCGGAATTGGGACCGACGTTCGCTTTAGGCGACGGACCGACTCGGCCTTCTTGCCCGCGTACTCCAAGTAACCTTTGTCGATCTTGGGCTTGCACTCAAAAATAGCGTAGACCGCTTCCGCCGGGACGTAACGGTGCGACTCGCTGTCCAGCAAGCTAGGACTGTATTGCCGGTCATGCACAACAACGTCAATCGACTCCGAGATTTGACCTTCACTGTCAAGAATTGACGCCTTATGCACCGTGTAGCGGTTCGGCAGATAGAGCCGCAACACATCAATGAAATACTGCTCGTTGACCTCGCCACGGTCGCCGTCGTGGATGATACGGTCGGAGGAACGGAGCTTCGCGAGGAGGCACGACTGCTCGCTGGCGAAGGCTCGCTGGAGGAATTCCTTGCCGCGCATCCTAGATAAATGTGAATTGCTCATTGGAGAGCCTCCTTGTCACCTAATTGCTTTGCCTTGTGGACAAACCTTCGCCCGATCACGAAAGTGGAAATAACGGGCCGAACACATCGGTCCGCCAAACTTTTAACGCATCGCCGTTCTTTCCTTGCAGTTCAAGCTGGATCGCTCTTGCCGCGGCTTCCGAACCAGCCAGCAGCGACACTTTCGCAGCGTCGCGGGCCGTCTTATCCATGCCGTCGCTCACCGGCGGGCCAATCTTTGCCGGTTCTGCCCATGTTTCGTGAATTCGGTCGGCCAGACTCGCAAGGAATGCCTTGATCTCGAAGCGGTAGTCACCGCCGAAGGGCGGATGCAAAACTTCTAATGCCATGACCTCGATCAGGAACGAGGGCTTGACGGGTTTGCCCTGGTAGGCGTTCCATTTCTTAGTCATCCGTACGATTCCCTTCCACTCGCCGTTATATGCCTCTTGTGCTTTCACCGCGAGTTCGTAATGCGCCTTGGGATTTGTCTCGGTCCATCCTGACGAAGTAGCAGTGTCAGGGATTTCGTAATGCTTATTTTTAGCAAACGCTGGCACAATGTCGAAACTCATGACCTTACCGCCGGTCTCCTCGTCGGCGTCTGGCTTGATCCCAAATTCGACCGTGACCGAACGCCGCTGCCGGGAGACTTTGTCGCGGCCGTACTTCTCGGCCAAGGCGTCTTCAAATGCCTTCAGAAGATCGGCGGGCAGTTTGTCACGCCGATAGCGTTCTTTGTCGCCAAGGACGCAGAAGATATCCACATCCTTCAGTGGCTTCGTCTTCGTCCAACGCTTGTATGAACCGGTAAGAAAGTCATCTGAAATGTCGAACTTCGTTTTCAGGTAGTCACGGATTTCATTGTGCCGACACGCCGCGTCCTCTTGCTCGCGGTCTGTGATCTCGAGCCGACTCCGAAATTTCCTGAATGCTTCATCCACAGTGATCACTTACATGTCCTCCAGTAGGCTGTCCCGGATTTCAGTCCATTTCCATCGATGGTCGTTCCGAGACTTTGTCTAATGAACCCCTCCGTCGAGCGGTATGTGGTTCCGCTCCAACCTGCAACGTCCGGTCTTCCGGGTTTTGCACCCACAAGGATGCGATAGTCGCAATTGCTAGGCCATTGCCCAGCTTTGCGTATGTGGTACTTGATATCATCCGTATTGACCCACATGCTCCCATCACCCGATGACCCATAGCAAATATCGAAGTCCCACCGACCGACCAATGCGTTGGTTTTCGGGTAGTAGACTTCGAGCGTGACCGTCTCGAGGTCACGAGAATTCAGCCACGCACTGATTCCTCGTTGTAGAATCTTCCAATCATCCGCTAATCTTTCGGGGCTTAGGCCGCTGCACCGGATAATCTCCTTAAGCGACAAAAGCATTTTGTCTGCGACGAATGTCACAGAATGCGTATACGTGTTGACAACAGTGAATGTACTCATGGTCGTAGGAATGCCTCCATATTGATGGCTGCTTCCATGGCATCAGCCTTGTCGGACTTCTCTTCGCTGTCGTCCAAGGCTTCGCCTTTATCACGCACCGTGACCCGAACAGTCTTTTTGGCCAATGCCACCTTCAGCCACGCGACATCGTCCGCGTCAGCCGGGAGACTCATCGCCCATTCGCCATCGGTTGGGCAGTCTGCCAAGGCGGTTTCACTAGCGTCGCCCCCGGAAATTGCCTCATCGTTGTAGAGACAGTACATCCGCACACGCGGACCTTTGCCGCGAACAACTATCGGTGCATCTTTGGGCGATTCCGTCGAGATTACCGACGATGCAATCCCCTCGATGCCAAGCAGTTCGCGGCGGGCCGCACCATCTATTGGTGCAATTAAATCAACGATCACTTGCCAGGCGTCCAAGGCATTGCGCTCGGGAGTTGCCCGGATTCGGCGTGCCACTACAGTCATGGATGTTCCTCCCGAACGGACTTGGATTCCTCCTCGGCTTGTTTTGCAGCTTGAAGGACATCGGCGGCCGTCAATTTGTTTGGGTCAATTGCTGTCTGCTTATTGAGCGCACAGGCCGAGATCACCAACTTGCGGATACGCCGACCGTCTAACCCGACGCAGTGTTCGGCGGCACGGCCAAAGTCGGCATCCTGTGAAATGTGCCCCGTTGCTGGGAAAGACCTGGCCAATTCCTCAACCGCAGATTGAAGAATGGCACGGCAAGCTTCAGGGCCTGGCATTCCGATATTCTCGATGAGGTCGGCGCGCGAAAGGAACGCTCCGTCTACAGCACGGGTAAAATTGCTTGTAGCAACGAACAGCAGGTGCGGATATTTCGCGGCCAGTTGGTCCAATTGCGCCAAGACGGCATCCGTGGCCCGATGTACATCAATCGGATTGGCATCCATGCTCATGCGGGAACGATCAGCCGCCAATGTCTCCACTTCGTCGAGGAGCACGATCAGCGGGCCGCGCTCTGCCTGCTCGGCGACCGTCTGACCGAGTAAGTCGCGGACTGCGCGTTGGCTCCTGCCTAAGGCTGCGCTTGTGAGTGCATGCGGCTCGACTTCGATGTAACGGAACTGGCCTATCTTGCCGATTGTTTCGGCAGTTCGCGCTGCCAAGCCGCGAGCAAGAGAGGTCTTTCCGGTTCCCGGCGGTCCGTGCAGGACGATCAATCCGTGCAGGGGCAGCTTCGCCCGGTTCACCTTCTCCCGAAGCGTGAAGTTCAGAATCGCCTGAGACAAGAGGCGGTCCTTCTGCGAAGTCTCGACGATCACGGCATCCCACTGGGCTATGAATTCCCGATCCGGGAGCATTCGACTGTCGAGTACGCCGACAGCGTCCACGCCACCTGAACCGGCTCCGTTCCCCAATGCCGGGAGCCGGGTTATTTGCCTATCGTTGCCGTTCCCGTGACCATCATCTAGCATTGACTTTTGCATTCATTACTCCAATTCCGTTCCGGCTTTAATTGCACCGGCCCGGTCGTTCAACTATAACGAATATAATCGTTCACTACGGATTATGCAACTGTAGCGAACGAGATCGATTGCTATAACGTATAAATTCGCTAGAATGGCTGCTATTGATATTCGTGGTTCAGATTTCAGGAAATTTACCAATGGCTCTTGCCGAAAAAATACGCAACATCCGAGAAACAAAGGAGATGTCGTTGGACGAATTGGCCTCCCGTGCAAAAATTTCCAAGACATATCTTTGGGAGTTAGAGCAAGATACTGCGAGCGAAAAGAAGCCGTCCGCCGATGTTCTTATGCGCATTGCCACGGCGTTGTCAACGACCCTCGCGAACCTTCTTTCCCTTGAGACGGTGACGGTACAGGACAGACAAGTCGAGCTTCCATCATCGCTGAAAGAATTCCAGGAGCGAATGAAGGCGCAAAATGCGCCGCTTTCCACCAACGATCTTCGCGATCTTGCGGTTATGAAATTTCGTGGCGGCCAACCTCGAACAGCGGATGATTGGCAACAACTCTACTTGCTGCTGAAGAACTCGGTTGGGAGGCCTAAATCTTGATTCAGTCAGGCCGTTCAACTGAGGACCTTGTCAAAGAATTGGTTCGCTCGACGGGGGCTATTGACCCGCTTGCCGCTATCCGCCAAAAGGCACGCGAGCTTATCCAGACATACGTCGCATCGTTCGGCGAGCCAACAATGCCGCTTAATATGGATGTTCTGGCCAGCCTCCGTGGCATTGTTCGCAGCGATGAAATGCCGCTTCATAGTCCAGATGCGGAGCTTGTGCCCAGCAGTAATGGCGGTGTGACCATACGCGTCAACGTCGATCGTCCGAAAACCCGACAGCGTTTCAGCGTGGCGCACGAAATAAGCCACACGTTTTTTCCAGACTACATTACCAAGGTTTGGTGTCGCACCGACGCACGATATCGAGATCGCGCAAATCCGAACGAATACATTGAAATGTTGTGTGACATTGGCGCTGCAGAACTCCTTTTCCCGGATCCTTGGTTTTCGAAAGACGCCGCAGTGGTCGCCGATGCCAACGGATTGGTACGCCTTGCGACGACATACCAAGCCTCCCGGGAAGCAACGATACGCAGATACGCGGAAACATCGCCCGCATCCGTCGCGGCGGCCTTCTTTGTATGGAAGCTTAAACCAACTCAGGAGTCGAGGATCGGGCGAAAGGAACAGCGCAACTTCTTTGGCGTAACGCCAGAGCAGGAAGTATGTGATGCACTTCGCCTGAGAATCGAGTACACCATCGTAAGCGAGGCGTTCAAAACGGATAGCTATTTTCTTCCGAAAGATAAATCTATTGAAAACGACGGCCCCATCTATCGTACCGCGTCAACAGGATTACCTGCCGAAGATGAATGTTTTCTGGATTTAGGTCAGGCTGCGGGTGGTTACCGGGTTTGGGCAATCCCGTTGTGGACTGCGGATGGAGAGGCAGGTTCCAATGGTGAAAACGCCGTCGCTGCAATTCTTTGGCCGAAGTCAGTTAAAAAGCCGCGGCATCGCAGATCGGGCGCTGTTGCCCCATCGCTGTGGGGAAAGGTGTAAAGGAGCGAACTAAATGGCAGATATTTTCATCAGCTATGCACATGAAGACGGCACCATTGCAAATGCATTTCACAACCGTTTGACCGAAGCGGGACTCAGTGTCTTTCGCGATGCCATTAGCTTAGCGCCTGGCAGTCAGTGGTCGCAAAAAATTCGCGAAGAACTCAAAGCCGCACGCATGGTTTTGGTTCTCGCGAGCCAGACCGCCATGCAGTCGGATTGGGTGAAACAGGAATCGGCGGCCGCGGCTCTCGCTGGTAAGAGAGTCATACCCGTCGTCTGGAACATCGAGCCCACACAACTGCCCGGATGGCTTCACGAATACCAGGCCCTCGACTTACGAGGACAAGATGCCCGCCAAATACAAACGCGCGTGGAAACCTTTGTGCAGCAATTGGTGCGTGAAAAACAACAGCTTCAAATAATTGTAGCCGTAGGTCTGGTTGGATTGGCTGCAATTGCAATATTTACTAAATGATGATTCGGCGGTTTACGGAATTGAATCAAAGGCGACACTTGAAAAAATTGCCCGGGGCGCGGCGGTGAAAGGCATCCTACCGGATTGCCTTGTCACAATCCGCGAGGTTCGCTGAATCGGCATGGTCGCTATTGAGGTAACCTAGAAGAGAGCCGGCGGCCAACTCGGCAATGAATTGCACTACTGTGCCCGCGAGCCAACGCTCGAGAGAGCCCAAGTCGGCAGACCTTCGAGCTTTGGCCCCGACGATGCGCTGTTCCGTATGCTTTCCGAAGCCAACCGCAGTTGGTTGCCATACTTATTCGATCCGCTGCTGGCCGTTCACACAACCCTTGTCGAGCGATTGCCCGATCAGATCGCAGTGGTGTACATGGTGAATTATTCGCTGGCTGACGCCGAAGCTGAGGCATACACGCAGGTTCCTGACCGCCTGCAAATAGAACGACATAGAACGCTTTAGCCGTGTCACGTCCCTTGGCCTGTCGGAAAACTACCTTGCAGCCTCCAGTTGCCATCCGGTGAAAATGCAATTTTCCACCTCTGCTTGCATTCGGTAATTGTTAGGGTATACTGGTATGAGTGATGACATTAAAGTTATTAATGTTGTCGGGCCTCGTCCGTCATCACCGCAGCCCGGCAGAGGTGTTTTCGGAGTATCCCCATGCGTATTTCCCGTTGGTTGTCCAATCGTATTTCCGCCATGATGGTCTCAGCAGTCCTGCTGGGCTATTCAAGCCTCTCCGAGGCTTCCACCTTCGGCGGCAGCGGCGGAGCGCCGCTGCCGTGGGAGACGCCGCTGGCCAGAGTGCTGGCGAGCTTCACCGGCCCAGTGGCCAAGGCTCTGTGCATTCTTTCCATCGTGCTGCTGGGTTTTGGCTTTGCCTTCTCGGAAGGCGCTGGAATGAGAAAGATACTCGGCGTACTGCTGGGCGTGTCTATCGCCGTTACGGCTACCAGCTTCGGCGTGAGCTTCTTTGGCTTTGATGGCGGAGCGGGCTTCTGATGAGTAATTCCGCTGACAAAATAGAAGGTCTGGAAGTGCCGCTGCACTTATCACTGACCCAGGGCGTACTTTTGGGCGGTGTGCCACGAGCCTTTGGCATTCTCAATGGCACCACGGCTTTGGTGCTTGGCCTGGGCCTCCATGTCTGGTGGTTGGGATTCCCCTTGGGGCTGGTATTGCATACCGCCGCCGTCGTGCTGACCCGGCTGGATCCGGACTGGTTTGAGATTTTCCGGGCGCATTTAAAGCAGCCGGTATTTCTGGATACGTAATAAAAAGTTTTCAGTGTGAAGTGTTCAGTTTTCAGTTCCCGATGTGGCTGAAAACTGAACACTGAAAACTTAACACTACTTTGGATAAAGATTATGTGGAATTTAAGTGAATATCAAAAGCATCCCCGACGCTTGAGTGATTACCTGCCATGGGCGGCGTTCATCGGACCCGGGGTGATTCTCAATAAGGATGGGAGTTTTCAGCGCACCATCCGCTATCGCGGGCCGGATACGGGCAGCGCTACGCCCGGTGAACTCATGGCCATGCGCGCCCGCCTGAACAATGTGCTCAAACGCTTGGGTTCCGGCTGGTGTATCCATGTTGAAGCGGCCCGTAAAATCGCCCAATCGTACCCCATAAGCTCTTTTCCCAATTCCGCCGCCACACTCATTGACCAAGAACGCCGGAAAACGTTTACCGATGATCACTGCGAATCCAACTATTTTCTAACTTTGACGTTTCTGCCGCCGGAGGATCAGGTCCGATCCCTGACCAGTGTTCTTATTGAACGCCCCGTAGATAAGTCCGGTATTTCCTACCGGGCCTCGTATGAGACTTTTCTGGGTCAGATCACCCAGATTGTTAATTTGCTTTCCGGCTTTATGCCGGAAGTGACACCGTTGGATGACGACCAGACACTCAGTTACCTCCACGACTGTGTATCCGAGCGTGTTCTGGCGGTTAAAAGGCCATTGCAACCGTTTTACCTCGATGAAATGCTTACCGATTCAACCCTGAGTGGAGGATTAAGCCCCAAACTGGGAAAGCATTTTATTAAGACCGTTTCTATTCGAGCCTATATAGGCCAGACTTTGCCCTGTTTATTGGATGGTTTAAATGAACTGGCCCTGGAATACCGCTGGGTAGCGCGTTATCTGCCCATGGACAAGGTGCAGGCGACAAGTCATCTGGGCAAACTACGCCGACAATGGTTTGCCAAACGCAAGGGGATGGTCACACTCCTGAAAGAAGCCATCATGAAGCAGGAGAGTAGACTGGAAGATTCGGATTCACTCAACAAAGCGCAAGACGCCGATGCGGCCTTGCAGGAACTGGGGGGAGATTATGTATCGTTTGGCCACTTTACCCTGACCGTTACCGTATGGGATGAAAATGAATCTGTGGCCATAGACAAGGCCCGTGCGGTACAGCAGGTGGTGGACAGCAGCGGCATAGTTTCCCAGATTGAGAGTTTTAATGCCGTACAAGCGTGGCTGGGAAGTCTGCCGGGCCACGGTTATGCCGATGTTCGCAGGCCGCTGATTTCGTCACTGAATGTTTGTGATCTCATGCCTGCCAGCAGTATCTGGTCCGGGCCGGCATGGTGCAATCATCTTAATGGTCCGGCGTTGCTGCAGACCCGCACGGCGGGCTCAACACCATTCAGGCTTTCCATTTATCAGGGTGATGTGGGCCATACCCTGATTGTCGGTCCCACAGGAGCGGGCAAATCAACCTTGCTGAACTTATTGGCCTGTCAGTTTTTGCGTTATGACAAGGCCCGGGTCTTTATCTTTGACAAGGGCCAAAGTGCACGGGCCATGACGTATGCCATGGGTGGGATGTTTTATCCCATTGGAGCCGAAGCCAATAAGCAAGTCAGTATGCAGACCAGTATGCAGGGCGGCAAACAGACCGGCACGCAGCCCAGTGGTCAAGTCGAGGAGCAAGTATGCTTCCAGCCGCTGGCTCGGATTGATGAAGATGGAGAATTAGCATGGGCGCAGGATTGGCTGTTGGACTTGCTGGTACGAGAAGGTATTACTGTTACACCCAGCCTCAAACGGGAATGCTGGTCGGCTCTGAATAACTTAAAAATGCTGCCGGTACGGCAACGCACGATAACGACACTACGGAACCTGGTGCAGGATACCACGATCCGACAGGTACTGGAGAGTTTTACGCTCGCTGGCCCTTATGGCCGGTTGCTGGATGCCGATCAGGAAACACTCTCTGATGGGAATTGGCTGACCTTTGAGACCGAGCATTTAATGCACTCGCCGCGTGTGCTTCTGCCGGTGTTGACCTATTTATTCCATAAACTCGAAGAGCGTTTCAATCAGGGGCATCCGACACTGCTGATTCTGGATGAAGCCTGGATGTATCTGACTGATTCGACGTTTGCCGCCCGGATTCGCGAATGGCTCAAGGTGCTGCGCAAGAAGAATGTCGCGGTAGTCTTTGCCACGCAGTCACTGGCGGATATTGCCGAGAGTTCCATCGCTCCGGCAATCATTGAAAGCTGTCTGACGAGGATCTTTTTACCCAACGCGGCGGCACTGGAAGATACATCGCGCCGGGTGTATCAATCCTTTGGCCTCAACATGCGCCAACTCCAGATACTGCAATCTGCAACACCCAAACGGGATTACTACCTGCAATGCCGACAGGGATCACGGTTATTTCAACTGGATTTACAACCCATTGCCAAAGCCTTCTGTGCGGCTGGTTCGCCGGAGGATCAGGCCCGAATCACACGGGTATTGGCCCGACAAGGGCAGGATGGTTTTGTCACCGCGTATCTCAATAAATTGGGTATCCATGAGGAATATTTACAGAGTTTGTCTCCGAAGAACAATACACAGGTGGTGCGGTAAGAAAATTCCATCACCAAATTCCCAAGCTACGGAACCAGAAAGGAAGAATGATTATGAAAAACCAGCATGTACAAACCGATCCACCACCCATTCGACATAACCGTTGGCGCAAGGCGGCGATTGCCGGGGCGTTGGGGGTGTCTCTGCTGGCCGCATCCCCAGCATTCGCCCTATTTGGCGGGATCGTCTTTGATCCCACGAACTTTGTCGAGCACATTCTGGCCGTGGCCGCATCGGTGCAGCAACTGGCCCGTATGGAAAGTCAGTTGCAGGCCCAGGAAAAGATGCTCGCCACTCTGGGCAGTAATCCTTGGCCAAATATGGCCCAATCCATGCAGGACACGTCCGTTATTCTGCAAGCCGGAGGGCGTTTTGCCGGTGGCAATCCCGATACCCAGATGGCGATCCATGAACCGCTGTCGTTTGGCGATGGAACTACAAACCCGAATAGCACAGCGATGGCAGAGTTACGTACCCAATGGGATCAAAACAATCGAACCAGTGTTATTCAGAACCGGCTTTTGGAAAACCAGATTGTTGCCAATATGCCAACGGATTCACAGCAGATTGGGGGCATCGTTGCCGCCTCCAACAGTGCCCCAGGACTAACGGCGGCCATTGAGGCCCACAATCAGTTGCTGGCGAATTTAAGCGTACAGGTAGGCCGGATCATCGCCCTGAAAGTGGCCAAGAATCGTCTGCTCGCACAACTTTCCGCCCAACATCAGTCACGCCAAGCGTATCACGCCGCCGTGCGGCAATGGGTGATGCACGATTGGAATAATTCAACCCAGAGCCAGCCGATTGCGTATCCGTTTACGGATATTTATGGGAATTGATGTTGGATGGATCAAACGACGCCAATCCATGAATGTTTTGCCATAACGAAATAAGACGAAAGTAAAGATTCAGGAGACTATTGATGCGATCAGAACAACAGACAACCAAACGCGGAAAATCAATGCTGCGAAAACACGCTCTGACCAAGCCGCTCTGGTTTGCGGCCATTGCGGTAAGCGCCATGATCACGTTGACGGTGCCCACGACCTCATGGGGCTTTGGGATCGTGTTTGATCCGGCGATTTATGCCAAAAACATCCAGCAGGTTCAGCAGGATATTCAGATGCTTCAGATCATGCAGCAGCAACTTCAGCAGGAAGAGATGATGCTGGCGAGCCTCAATATCAACTTGTTTCCCCAATTGGAAGCCTCCATGAACCAGTTGCAGGCCATCATGGAGCAACCAGCTTATCTGGCCGCCAATGTGCAAGCGGTCATCAGTACCGACTATCCGCTGAACTTTGCCAATTTATCAAATACCCAGATGCGGGCCCTGCAGCAGCAATGGCAACAGAATCAGAGATCGGCTCTGGTGGAGAATCGGCAGATACAGAACCAGGTCGTGGCCCAGATGCCCACGACTTCCAGTCAGTTGGGCCAGTTGGTCGCCGCCTCCAATTCCGCACCCGGTGCTACCAGTGCTCTGCAAGCGGGCAATCAGATTGTCGCCACGCTGGCCAGCCAGCTTCAGCAGTTGGAGGCACTGGAAGCCAGTAACCAGAGAACCTCTGTGCAAAAGCAGGCCATCTACCAATCACAGAGGGCGTATGCCGACCAGCAGCGTGCGGCGGTTATGAGTGATTGGAATACCCCGGTGACAACGCAACCGATCCCAATGCCGTTTGGCCAACAATAAAAAGATGACCAGGTAAAGCGGTCAACGTCAAGCCGTTACATAAAGGTGTTTATGGATACCATCAATCTGATTCTGAACCAATACCTGCAAACCATCAACAGCGCCTTTGGCCTGATCCAGGGCCATGTGGTCTGGCTGCTGAATTTTCTAATTATTATGAATATCGTTTTGTCGGCCATGCTCTGGGCCTTGTCGGAAGATCAGATCATGGTCAAACTGGCCCGAAAAATCGTTTACATCGGATTCTTTGTTTGGCTGGTGCAGAATTGGCAGAGCCTCACCGATACAATTGCCCAATCATTTATGTACCTGGGCTTTGAAGCGGGTGGAATAGGTTTTCCCCAGGTGTATCTGCTGAACCCCGGCAATATCGCCTATCGAGGCTTTACCGCCAGTTCCCCGATCATGACGGAAATAGGCAATCTGTGCGGGCCAATCGGCTTTTTTAAGAACTTTCCGCAGATTGCACTGCTAACATTGGCCGTACTGGCCATTCTGGCCGCGTTCTTTATTGTCGCCATACAGGCTGTTGTGACGATTCTATCCTTTAAACTCGGATCATTGGCGGCCTTCGTACTGATTCCCTTTGGAGTGCTATCTAAGACCGCATTTATTGCCGAACGTCCATTGGGCTGGGTGGTGTCATCCGGTGTAAGGCTTATGGTATTAACCCTGGTGGCGGGAATCGGTGATCTGGCCTTTGGCCACCTGCAACTCAATCCCGATTCTATTACGATCCGTTCGGCTCTGGACATTGCATTGGGAGCCATTGTGCTGATGGTGTTGGCGATTACCGCGACACGATTAGCTGGTGATCTGGTCTCCGGCGGACCGAGCCTGGGCGCAGCCAGCATGATCGGAGCAGCCGGCGGTGCCGGTGCGGTGGCCTTTGGCTCCGGTCAGGCGGTATATGGCGGCGGAACCTTTTTAGCCGGCTCTGTGGTTGGGGCATCACTGGCATCGGTGCGCGCCGCATCCACCATCACCTCCACTGGAAACGCTGCCGTCGCGGCCAGTGGAAATGGTGCTTTACCAACGGGATCCGCCAAGGCCGGAACTTCATCGCAGACAACGCGCTCTTCATCCGGCACATCACCAACATCTTTCGATCATCTTCGGTCTGGTAGTCAGAAGATCAGTAATGGGATCGGCAAGATCGGCGGATCGGGCGGAGGTGGTGGAGGATTCAGTGCGGGCCGCAGCGGACTATCAGAGGAATAACCAGATGGCCGCGAAACGGCCATGATTTGATATGTGAAAAAACAGTGGATCAGTTTTTGCAATACTTTTTATAGATCAGCTTGAATGTATCCATGGAGTTTAAAAATGGGATTTTCAACCACCAGTTATGGTCAGAACAACAAGACCGATTACCAGACACCGTACAGTCAGGCGGCCAAAGCCTGGGATCAACGGATCGGAACCGCCCGCCAGCAGGCGGGTCACTGGCGGCTGGCGGCCTTGGGATGTCTGGCTTTAGCGATTCTTTCCACCAGTGCTTTGGTCTACATGAGCCTGACACGCCAGGTGGCCGCGTACGTTGTGCCGATAAACCGGGTGGGAATGCCGGGCCGCATTGAGCTGGCCAATGGGCTTTATAAACCCGATACGGCCCAGATCGGCTACTTTGTCGGTCAGGTGGTGCGTTTGGTCCGGTCCCGTCCATTAGACCCGGTGGTACTGCGGAATCAATGGTTGCAGGCCTACCACTTTTTGGCCGGCGACGCGGTGCGGGCCATGAACCAGTATGCGGCCTCACAAAGCCATGTAAGTACCGATGCCCGAACCGTTCACCTGGTCAGCATTCTCCAGCGTAGTAAGACCACGTATCAGGTGCGCTGGATTGAGGCCACCTTTCGTCATGGCATTGAAAAGCGTCCGGTGCGTTACACCGGTCTCTTTGAGATCAAACTGATCCCCCCGCATAACGCCCATGCGGTATTTAACAATCCACTGGGCGTTTATATCACCAGTTTTACTTGGAGTCGTGACTTTGATTCTCCGGTACAAACGGTGCGATAGTTGGTGAAAGAGAGACACCGCCGCCCATGCCAGCAGGGAAGTCGGCGGCGTGAAGAGAAGACTGTGAACCGACATTGAAAATTGGAATTCAGATAACCACTTTTATTTAGGAAAGGATTTTTACATGAACTGGAACTCCAAAGCCAAAGGTTTCAAAGGTTTTGCAGGCTGGGGCCTGATGGCGGCACTGGGTCTGTTGGCCGGATGCACCGCGCAAAGGCCGGATATTGTCGTTGGGCCGGATACACGTCTGGTGCCGGCCCATCTGGCCCCCAATCCGGCCCCACCCAAAGTCGTCGAGGTCAAGGTTCCGATGCTTGAGCCCCAATTGCGGCCATTGCCGGTAACGATGGTCCGTAAAACCCAAGCCGGACATTCTGGTAATGTTTTACAGAGTATTGCCAATGCGGTGGCCAAGGCCACACGAGAGCCGACGCCCAAAGGATTTATTGATGCGGTGCAATACTACAACTATGCCCCGGGCGTGGTGTATACCGCTATCACCAGTCCGGGCTTTGTTACAACGATTGCACTTGCTCCAGGCGAAAAATTGGAAAGCTGTGCTGCCGGGGATACGACCCGCTGGATTGTGCAGGAAGTCCATGCCGGTTCCGGGCCGCAGCGTCAGACCCTGGTACTGGTCAAGCCGCGTTTACCGGATTTGAGCACCAACATGGTCATTACCACCAACCAGAGAATTTATCAGATTGATCTACAGAGCGTGGCGGTGGGGGTTTATCAGACCATGATCGCATGGCACTATCCGTTTGGGGATCTGATCATGATTCGCCACACGATGCAACGGGAAAGCAGTCGCCAGGCGGCTATTCTGGGCCGGAATCTGCATTTATCCAAGATGAATTTCAATTATCTGATTCTCAAGCAGAAGGGAAAAACGCCACCATGGACACCGCTAAGGGCTTTTGACGATGGGGAAAAGACCTTTATTGAGTTCCCGCCGGAACTCGGCGTTACTGAGGCACCTCCGCTGTTTGTGTTGGGGCGCAACGGGCGTGCCCAGATTGTCAACTACCGTATTGAAGGCAATTACTACATCGTCGATCAATTGTTCAATGAGGCGGAACTGCGTCTGGGCGAAAGTCCGCAGACCATTGTGCGAATTGTGCGGGCCAAGCCCAAATAACATGGAGAAACACAGCAAGGCAATCACGGATCAGAAAGAATTTTTAACATCGCAACCCATGTAATGAAAGGAACGGCGATGGATGAAATAACCAATAAAGACACAAACGAAATCATTGAACCACAAACGGCGGGAGAAAACTTGACGCCGGAACCCAGCCTGGGTGCTTCTGCATTGCCTTTGGATGCGCAGTCCGCCACCGCGGCACCACCGCACGTTTCCGAGGTGCATCCGACGGCCGAAGCTGAATCCTCGGAGCAAACTCAACGACAATTCAATGATCCCGCGAATGGTTCCACCGGAAATTCTCCGGATCAGATGCCAAACCCTTATGATCTGCCGGCCGAGAAACAAGATGGCCAGGCCGTGCTGCGCATGCACACGCCGCAACCCAGGGTAACGCGATTAAAACCCAGGGCGGTCATGCTCATACTGCTGGCCGCCGCCGGCGCGGTGGGCACGGCTCTGGTCATCGGTCTGGGCGGTGGGCCATCGGTTCCGCAGGTACAAAAACGGCCATCTTCCAATGCGGTTGTACGGTCGTCCGGCGAAGTGGCCGACAACAATGCTCTATTGAGCACGTTGCCGCAGACCTACACCTGGCCGCAAGCGGATAACCGTGCCGTCGCTACGGTTCAAGGCGATACAACAGCGACGGTCAGAAACTCACCTCGGCCTGCGGTGTCCAAATCGACCACCGCACCGGATCGGCGGCGATTGCGTGAATTACAATCTTTGCAACGCCAGTGGCGTCAGGCGATGAATGCCCCGGTGGTTTTTGCCGGTATGGCGGATTCGGCCAATAACAATGGTGGCACGGGAACGTCGCCGATGGCGAATTCATCCTCGTTTGGCGCAGGTAATGGCCTGATCGGCGGTGTTATTCCGCCGGATATGCCAACACCCGATGGTAATTCAAGCCATGGCGACCAAGGTACCGCAATTCAACAGGAGCATCGCGCCTTTATGAAGTCATCCGTTGCAGTTCAATCCTATCTGGCCCAACCGTTGATGCCGCCGGCATCCCCTTATGAAATTCAGGCTGGCACCGTGATCCCCGGTGCTCTGGTCACAGGTATCAACAGTGATCTGCCCGGCCAGATCATCGGTACGGTGACGCAAAACGTCTTTGATTCTGTTTCTGGCAAATATCTGCTCATACCGCAGGGATCGCGGTTATTAGGCCGCTACAGCAGTGTGGTGGGCAATGGTGAAAACCGAGTATTGGTGGCTTGGCAGAGGTTGATACTGCCCAATGGCGATTCGATTGTGCTTGATGCCATGCCGGGTACCAACCAGGAAGGTCAATCGGGTCTGCATGACCGGGTGAATTACCACTTTGCCAAACTCGCCCAGGCCGCGGCCTTGAGTACCGCCATCGCCTACGGTGGCAATCTGGCCATTAATCCCAACAGCACTTCCACCAATCAGGATGTGGTGGGCAATACGATTGCCCAGGAAGGTTCCCAGATCGGCCAGAAGATTATTGGCCGTCAACTCAATGTGCAGCCAACGATTACAATTCGGCCCGGCTGGCCGTTCCGCGTGCTGGTTAATACGGACATGGTGTTAAAGCCGTACCGGCCCTGATACCGCTACGAAATGTTGAAAGATTCGGCGGAAGCGAACATCGCATCAGACAGAAAAGACCTTATAAACAACAGTAAAAGGAGAACAAATTATGACCGACATATCATTACCGGCATTTCACCACACGGCGACAACCCAGTGTAATATTAAAGTTGATTATCGCATGGGGTTGGATTTACAACTCTACCGGCAGTTCTACAAACAGGCTTACAACGCGGAGGTTGCCGATGCGGATCTGGTGCGTGAGATGGCCCGGCGATTCATGGATGCGGATAGGGAATTTCAGGTGTTCAAAAGTCGGCAGGCCAGCAGCGGCCCGCGAAAAGGACCAAAGCCCAGCGCTAGCGGGGAAATAAAGAAAATGGCAAGCGGTTCAGCACCAGCGGAGAGTTGACCCGTAGAAGTAGCGCGGAGTGAGAGGCTGCGGCGAGAGTATGTTTCCATTCCATCCGCCGTGGGGCATAATAATGCAGCCATTAAACAATTTGTTCGGAGTTATAATATGGCCATGGAACCCCCTGTTACGTCAGACCCGATTCGGCATGTGGTGCTGCTGATTCTGGAGAATCATTCCTTCGATCAGATGCTTGGATGTCTCAAAGAAATCTATCCATCCATGGTAGGTGTTGATCCAGCGCATCCGCGCGGAATTCAGGATGATGCCGGCAGTGTCTATCGACAGTCGCCCACCACCGAACGGCAGATGTTTTTGGATCCTCACCACGAGCTTGAGCATGTGGCGGTGCAGTTGGAAAATCAGAACGGCGGATTTGTACGGGATTTTGTCCGAGCCTATCCGGATAGCACGCCACTGGCCCGCAATTTTATCATGGGCTACTACCCGCTCGATTTTTTGCCTGCGTTGCATACACTGGCCCGGAATTTTACCATTTGTGACCACTGGTTCTCATCGCTACCCGGCCCCACTTGGCCCAATCGCTTCTTTGCCCTGACTGGGACCTCCAATGGCCGGGTGAATATGCCACAAGATGGCCAGCATCTGGTGGATGTCAAGGGATGGTTCGAGCAGGATCAGGATACCATTTTTGATCGGCTCAGCGAGAAGCCCATCGACTGGAAAGTTTATTTTCAGGGAATTCCGCAAACCGTGGCTTTATGCCATCAACGCAGAGCCATCAATGCCGCCCGCTATTTTTACATGGGCCAGTTTTATGACGATGCCCGCGGCGCGGAGGAAGACTTCCCGCAATTCTGCTTGATCGAACCAGATTTCGTGGGTTCAGGTGAAAATGACGATCATCCACCGCATGACATCATGAAGGCCCAGAAACTCATGGCCGATGTTTACAACGCTTTGCGAGCTAATGCGGCGCTTTGGGAATCCACACTGCTGGTGATCATGTATGATGAGCATGGCGGTTTTTATGACTCGGTGACGCCACCGCCCGCTGTTCCGCCGGACGACAATCAGCAGGAGTATACGTTTGATCAGTACGGTCTTCGGGTGCCGGCAATTCTGGTATCGCCATGGGTGAAACGGGAGGTCAACTCTACTGTTTTTGACCACACCAGTGTACTCAAATACCTGATTGATAAATGGAATCTGGGGCCGCTGGGCCGTCGCGCGGCCGAGGCAAACAGCATTGGAATGGCGATACAGACGGTGATGCAAGCGAATACTCCCATCCGTATCAGCCTCACCGCTCAACAGCTTGTTCCGCCAGATCCCCAGGCAGAAGAACGGGCGGAATCCACCCAAAGTGCCCATCACATCGCACTGGGGTTTTTGACTCATTATTTGGAAATACCGGTCGTTGAAAACTTGCCACTCTTTTATACCGCGTGCGCCAGGTTCCTGGAGGATGCCAAATGCTTTATCCAACGTGCGCTGTCATGGTTCTACAAAGAATCACCCCCCGTAACGGTCGAGGTTCCACCCGATAAACTGGCCCGGGATAAACAGCCGCTGCGCGAGCAATTCGCAAAATTCCTTGGACATCAGAAGCGGCGGGCACTTCCAGCTTTGGCCCGGATGCTCAGAGACCCAAAGGCATCCAGTGACCGGCGAAATAACGCCCTGCAAACGCTGGCGATCATTACCGGTCGCAAATTCCATCGTGAACAAAATGGTGTGGCCAATGCCGATCAATGGCTCAAGAAACATGGTCATTGAGCCGCCGACCGATTGGACATAATGGCACACAGAATATATTATGTGTATGCGATTATGTCCATTTACGAAAGTCATAAATGAATATCATGAATACACCGACACGCAAGGCATATCAGGTGTTTCGATCCCATGGAGGCGTGATGCGCACCCGTGAGGCGCTGGCGGCGGGTGTCCATCGCCGAACACTATATGCCATGCGCGATGCGGGTGAACTGGATAAACTGACACGTGGCGTCTACCGCCTGACCAAGCTGCCACCCTTGGGCAATCCAGACCTGATCACAGTAGCCAAGCGCATTCCCGGCGGCGTTGTGTGTCTCATCTCCGCACTCTCTTTTCATGAACTGACCACACAAATACCCCATCGTGTCGATCTGGCGCTACCGAGATCGGCGCGCCATCCTCAACTGGCATATCCACCCGTGCATATCTACCGCTTCTCGAAAAATGCCTTTAAGGCGGGAATTCACGAGCAACAGATAGAGGGTGTTACAATTCGCGTCTACAGCCCAGAGAAAACCCTGGCTGATTGTTTCAAATATCGCAACAAGATAGGTCTGGATGTGGCTCTGGAGGCCCTGCGGGCCTATCGCCGTCGTCACGGCGCACGGTTTAATACCATACTTGAATATGCGCGAATATGCCGGATTGAAAAGGTGATTCGTCCTTATCTTGAGGCAAGTACATGAGTAAAAGACCGCTTAAAAACACCGTTGCCTCGATTCATCAACGGTTGTTAAACGTGTCCAGACAGACTGGGCTATCTTTTAATGATTTGGTTCTGTACTATGCCATGGAGCGATTCCTTCACCGGCTGTCAAAGTCAAAGTACCACGACCGTTTTGTTCTCAAAGGTGCGCTGATGCTTTTTGTCTGGAATGCGCCAATCACGCGCGTGACGCGAGATATTGATTTGCTGGGGCGCATCAGCAATGACTTTGGGGTCATCCGCTTGGCAATTGCTGAAATATGCTCTGCAACGGTTGACGGTGATGGACTGGTATTCGATTCACAAAGTGTTGTCACAGAGCCTATTGCCGAAGACGCCGATTACCAGGGTGTGCGCGTCAGATTCCAAGGGAACCTTGGCAACATGAAAATTCCGATGCAGATCGACATCGGTTTTAGTGACATCATGACGCCGGATGCCATGCCGATCACCTATCCCGCTATTTTTGATCATTCCGGACCAAGGCTCATGGGTTACAACAAGGAGACAGCCATCGCCGAGAAATTTGAGGCGATGGTGAAACTCGGTGAACTCAATACTCGAATGAAAGACTTCTTTGATGTTTGGTTGCTCTCTGGAAATTTTGTATTTGACGGAAGGCTTCTGGCGCGGGCAATCAGCGCGACATTCAATCACCGTCAGACAACGATTGAGTCCGATCCGGTCTGCTTTTCGGCGCGTTTCCAAAATGATCCGGCCAAAGTGAGCCAGTGGATGGGGTTTGTACGGCGCAGCCGCCTGCCGGATGAACCGGAAGCGTTTCCAGTGATTATGGATTCCATAAGCGACTTTCTGGCACCGGTCGCTGGCGCTATCGTGAGCGGCAATGATTTTCGTCAGGACTGGCGGCCAACCGATCGCGTGTGGACCGCTCAAATATTGTGATAAGACAGCATGTAATTAACGGATCGCCAGTGCTGGCGAGTTCATCAGATTCGGTTGTTTGCGTGGGTAGCGTTTTAGAAGAACATAAGGCAATCTCAATGGTCGACAACCACGAAATTCGGTATTGCGCCGGCGCAATTGGCTACAGAACCAGAATCCTTTATGTGCTACCAAGTCAGCAACGGCACACGCACCGCGGCGATCTGCTTTTGTGAGATTGGGCCATAGTACCGGCTGTCAAAACTATTCCAGATGCGGTTGGAATAGACAAAGTATTCATGCGGGCCAAGCACGCAATTCGCACGCCAGTGCGGTAATCGCCGGTCTTTTTCATCATGGGTATAGATTCTCGCCATTTTGCGGCCATTGATGTAGAGCCAGCGGCCCAGCGTATTGATCCGGTCACCAGGGCCGGCGGCAATCGGTTTGAGGATGTACCAGTGTCGTCCGAAATGCCCGGTACGCTCATGAACATACGCGCTGGCCGGAGGCGGTATCCGAAAGTCAATAATCCTGCCGATACGCGGTTTTTCATCAATCCGCAGATAAATCCCCGGGGCCACACTCGGCGAGGTGTTGATCACAAGCTGGCGATCCGCCAGCATCAGTGACAGGATTATCCATACACCCAATACCACCAGCGGCCAGAACAACCTTCGGTAACGATTCAGTTTAAGCACGCCCTGCTCCATCCGGGATAGGCCCGACCGCCATGAAAAGCCTGCGTCAGATGAATCTGGTGGCCGATCATGGCAAAAAGGGAGGAGGGGAGTTTGTCTGGTTCGCTGCCCGAATCGCGAATCTGATCCAAAAGCAGTAAAAAACGATCCACCGGGCCGCCTTCACCGGCTGGACCATGCTGTTCCAGCATGGTGTGAACCAGAACCTTGGCCGATACATCCGGAACCCTTATACCAAACTTTGCAGTCTCCAACGCTTCTACCACAGCCAACACGCGGTGCTGATCTCCATCTGAACTCCGTTTCCACCAGACCACACCAAATCGCTGTGTCGGCAGGAATTCGTGGACGGTCTCCACATAACCGGGACGCGCTACTTGGCGCTGTTGGATGGGCTGGCCGAAGCAGAGCCGGCAGATTCTCTGGCCGGGCTGGTCATAGCCAAATAGACGGGTGGGGGCTTGTAACTTCATGAATGATACTCCTTGTCCAAAGCTGGTTTTCTTATGCAATTCACTGGTTCCTCAAAGCCTTATTCAGCCGTTTGGAACACACACTGCGGGCTTGACCCAATCAAACCCGCAATACCTAACATAATACGAACATACTTGGACGGCGTCAAGCCTGAACATCACATACTATATCACATACGCTTGACTGCATTATGCAATTGTGATTAAATAAGGACTATGCCAGCATTTGGAGACATTCTGAAGGAGTTACGGAAGAAGGCCGGATGGAACCAGGAGTTCCTCGCCCAAAAGGTGGATATTTCGCGCGAGCATATTGCCCGTCTGGAAAACCAGCGAAACATGCCCCAGCCGGGCACCTATCGGCGTATCGCCGAAGCCTTTGGTTTAACACTTGAGGAACTCGACCGACTCTGGAGAGCCACCAGAATTGAACAGTACAGGGGCACTCTGGAGCGCAAAGCGCCCATTATCAATAAAGCGCCGGCCGGTCAGGCACAGAATTACTCAGACTTGGGTTTGGATAACGGCATTGGCTATGACTATGTGTCAACGGTTGGTACTGGCATTGACGATCCCCTGGTCTTTGCCTTTGAAGTGGTAGGGGATTCCATGCTGCCAGCCTTTGCACCGGGTGAAGTGTGTCTTTGTTCCCCCAATACGCCCATTGAGGATGGCGATGCGGTCTATGTTCGCTTTGGAGCGGAACGGGATAGTGAATGCACTTTTAAACGTGTATACGACCTGAAGGATGGGCGCGTGGAATTACGGGCGGACAACACGAACTACAAGCCCCTAATTGCTCGCAAGGAACACATTGTGAGGATGAGTTACGTGGCGGCCAAGATAACCCGGTTTGACCGTAGCAAGCGCGGGGCGTTTTGAGGCCGGTCGGCTTACAGTGGGTGAAAGATTTAATCTTCGATCCCCATGTTGCCGAACCGCTGGCGATGGCGCAAAGCCATCGCGCCGCGGGTCTTGGCGTCACCTTCCAGCCAGTGGAGAATCAGCGCTTCCAGTACCAGCTTGGGATTGGCCAGATGCCGGGCACAATCCTCCTCAAACGATTCAAAGAGTTCGGTATTGAACCGATACGTTCTCTGGCTAGTCAAAGGTTTGCCGGAGGCGGCGGGGACTTTAGTTTTGATGTTTTTCTTTGCCATAGCTTAAGAATCATAACAGATGGGATTTATAACCGCAAGACCTGTTGAATCATATAACCACAATAACTTTAGTGATGACATTGACTTTTAGTAACCGTTCCGCATAATGTGTTAGGTATTTGTATGGTATTAAGCCGTTGGATATTGATTTGAACAGGAGGCGTCCATGATAGACCTTCACACCGAACAACTGGTACCCATTGGCCAGGTTCCCACACTTCTGCCCTCACGCCCCAATGGCCGGCGGATTCACATCAGCGCCGTATACCGCTGGGTCCAACGTGGCGCGCGCGGACGGCGGCTGGAAGCGATTCAGATTGGCGGCACCACCTACACCAGTCGGGAGGCACTGCAACGGTTTGCAATCTCCAGAGATGCCCAGCCCGTTATTCTCCCAGTGACAACCGCGCGGCGTCAAAGGCAAATCGAAGCGGCCAACAACAGAATTGCCGAAATCCTCAAGGAAAGTCGGCCAGAGGACAATTAACTGGCATGAATAATTTATCCAGAGTGCATATTGCTGGATATGGGCCGAAGATTCCATGAATCTCCGTTCCATAATCAGTTTGCCTCCCCCGATTAAACAGGGGGCATGCTTTCAGATGGCACTTCGCAGGTTACAATGCATCACCCCACCTTGGCGATAATATCCGATGCCTTCTGGCGATCCAGTTCGGCATAAATCTCCGTGACCGTTACTGATTTATGGCCCAGAATAAGCCGGGCGGCTTCAATGCCGAATTCTTTACGAAGATTGGTAGCCGCATTGTGCCGCAATTGATGCGGATGCCAATGGTGGGCTTTCCGCCATGCTTTTAATTCAGAGCGTTCTTCAGGCGTCAGTTGATCCAATCCGCGTCCGGCATGTTTTGGCCAGGGAAATGCCCTGTCGCAGCCATAGTTGATTGCGCGGCGATAACTGTTCACATCGTAGCAGATACCCGGTTTACGTTTGGGCTGGCGGGCGCAGTGCGTGCCGGGCCGATTGCCGCATGACAAAGGGGTCTTCCGGGCGACGGTGAGCTTATCGCGTCGTTCCTTATCCGCTTCTAATGGACTGAACAAACAATCATCGTCAGCCCGATTCAGGAAAGGAATGACGAACTTTTGTGCCTGAGGCCCAAGGTAGATGCTGCGTTCAATGCCATGATGTTCCGTCTTATGGGATTCGGGCCGATATAGCCAGACCGCTCCGCTCGTATCAATATCGCGGCGGCGCATTTGAATCACTTCCCCAGGACGCATGGCCGTAAGAAGTTGAAGCTGGATCATCGCCCAGACCTGTCGCGATACGTATGGTTCAATTGCGGTAATCAGGGATTCCGGCGCTGGCTTAACCGGATCGGATTCGCGGACGCTACAACGGCCACGTTTGAGCGGCGCGACAGCCCGCAATGCCTCCAATGTGCTGGAGCGAACCAACTCATTCTCCACGCCCCATTTGAAGATACGGCGGATGCGATTGATGAGACGATTGATCAGCGTGCGACATAGCCCATTATCAATCATCTTCTGGCGCACGGCCTTCAAACTACTCGGACCAAACACTTCAACAGCGGTTGTGCCATAGAGAGCGACGAGTGGTTTGAACGAAAATCTCAACGCATGTAATTCGCTTGTCGGTTTTAGATTCTTAACGTAATAGCCGCTTGCAAACACCCAATATTGGGAGATCAATTCATTAATTGTGACGCCTTGATCTTTACCGTTCTTGCTTACAGATTTCTCCATTATCTGTCGTTGATTGGCAAGCCACTCTTGGATGAGTCGGTCATACTCCGCCCGGCTCTCAGGTGCGTTGAATGAACCCAGGTAATAATCTCTTCCGCTCAGTGTTACCACTGCTTGGCGGGACGAACGGTGTAACCGATACGAAGGAAGTTTCTGCTTGAGTCGAGGCATAAATGGCTCCTTTGGTCAGAGCCAAAACGGTATATACCGTTTTGGCAGGGACTCATGAGCCGCATTCCCCGACGCAGGGAAGTTCGCTAAGTACAGCGATCAGCAACACTTATATCTACTGCGCCCGGCAGGACTCGAACCTGCAACCTCGTGGTTCGAAGCCACGCGCTCTATCCAATTGCGCTACGGGCGCTCAAACGAACCGCAGAGAGTTTACCGGCAAATCACTTCCGGTGAAACTGTGCGTCAAAAACGATGGCGCTGGGCGCAAAATCCAGCTTTCGGACGAAGGCCGCCGCCTCGGTTGCGCCGTGTTCGCGGTCCATATTCTGGTCTTCCCATTCCACCGACAGCGGGCCTGAATACTGAATTTCATTTAACGCCCGGATAATTTGTTCAAAATTCACACTGCCTCGGCCCAGTGATCTGAATTCCCATATTCTTTCCGGATGGCCGAAGGGGAGATGTCCGCCAAATACGCCGCTACGGCGGGGCACCGGACTTAACCATGCGTCTTTCATGTGGACATGATAAATCCGGTCCCGAAATTCACGAATAAATGCAACGTAGTCGACCGATTGATAGACCAGATGCGAAGGATCAAAATTAAAGCCAAACGCTTTTCTTCCACCCAGAGCCTCCACCGCCATTTTGGCACTTGCAACATCAAAAGCAATTTCCGTTGGATGAACCTCCATTGCAAACACCACGTCATACTGGTCAAAAACATCCAGTATCGGATTCCATTGGCCGGCGAAATCGGAAAAGCCGTTTTCAATCTGGTGTGGCAGTACGGGTGGAAAGCCATAGACAAGATGCCAGATGCTGCTGCCGGTAAAGCCGTTGACCACGGCTCGGTGTAATTGCTTTTTTACTGCCGCGGGCGCGGAATCAAAAAATTTTCGTGCCGCCTCGGCGGTGAGTTTCATTTCTTCCGAAGCGCGCTGCCGCACGCCCTCCGGATCGCCATCTCCCCAAACATGGGCCGGCAAAATGAATTGGTGCCGCTGATCGATATTGTCACATACCGCCTGCCCGACCAGATGGCTGCTTATGGCAAAGCATTTCAGGCCATACCTGGTAAGGGTATCCCATTTCTTTTTGATATACCCCCGTTGATCCAGCGCCCGGTGAACATCAAAATGATCGCCCCAACAGGCCAACTCCAGGCCGTCATAGCCAAACCCCTTGGCTTTTTGACACAGCGTTTCAAAGGGAATATCCGCCCATTGTCCGGTGAAAAGTGTTACGGCTCTGGCCATGATCGCATCGCTCCATGTAACGAGGTCTTAGCGGGAATCTTAGCAGAAATCAGGCAGTTCGGAATTACCATTAACGGCCCGCCGAATTCTCTTCGGTAACTTCGTCATGATCATAAAGCCTTCTCATCTGGCCGCAGACGCGGATAAAATCCAGCCGGTCCTTTTCGGTTAATCGGCCTAAAAGTTCCAGTGTGCGGCCAATGCGCGAGCTGACAAAGTCCGAATACGCCGTTCTGCCGTCGTCAGTGAGCCGCACGTCAATTTTGCGTTTGTCTTCCTGATTAAGCTCGCACCGAATTAACGGTGCGTCAAAATCATTTTCCAGGGATCGAATAATCCGGGACATCTGGGCGGGTACCACATGGATGGCCCGCTGTAAATCACCGACCGTTTGCGGCTCGCCGCGCGTAACAATGCTGTCCAGGGTAAGAAATTGTGATTCTGAAAGTTCTTCTTCCCCCAGGTGCCGTGTGGCCAGGCGTTGCCGCCAGGACATTTTGGTAAGGCCGAAAATTTCATCTGCCATTTTTTTAAGCGATTCATCAGGGCGATGATCCGTCATGGTGGCTCCAAATTCCGTGAAAACCAGAATAGTACACAATGAAAATTATATTAACCAGATGTAAAATAATCGCAGAGCGCGAGCTTTGTCAACGTGAGTCACCGGATTATTGTCACCGGATTATCCTCCGGTGCTCGGCGTGCGCGTTGTGGTTAAAGAGCGCCGTGGTGATAACCCGGTGGTTGGTTAGCGGGCCGAGGTTACGGGTTACGGGGGACAGGTGACAGGGAGCGGGCAGGTTTACCCTGGCGGGCAGAATAGGAGAGCGGCGACGCTTCCAGAAACTCCCAAACTCCTCTGTGCCCCGCAACCTGTGACCCGTAACCCCGTCCGCCCCGGCGGCACTGGATCAACCACCGGATTGCCATCCGGTGCTCGGCAAGTAGCCCTGGTGGCGAACCTCAACACGATGGTACAGCCGCGACGAGGGGGCGGGCAAAAAAAAACGTGATGCAGGTTCGAGGGCCTGCACCACGTTTTTAGGAAGTAATTATTTTACGGCGGCCCATCAGTGGCCGTTATGCATGGCCATGAAAAATCCTGTCATGGCGGCGTGCATCTGGGGATTTCCGCTGATGAGATGGTTGGCCATCATTTGAGGCAAGCGGGATGCGAAATTGCCACGACCACCCGGTCCACCCCGGCGACCTCCGGGTCCTCCGCCGGGACCACCGGCGGCACGATGTTGCCGCCAGCGGGCACGCATGGCGGCAAAGCGCGCTTTGGCCGCAGCTACGATAGCGGCCTGCTGCGCTGCATTGGCATGCGCAAATGCCAGGAAAAAAGCCTGCATTTGAACGCGACGTTTCATGAACATGGCGTGGCGTTGTGCTGCGGTCATTTTGCGCCAGTTGCCGCGATGGAAGCCGGCAGGCGGTCCAAACATGGGGAATTGCGGTATCTGACCTTTCCAACTGGCCAGCACCTTTGCGACCTGCGGTGTGACATTATCGCGCGGGGCCGCAGCTCGGGTTCGCATGAACATCCATCCGTACACGACAACAAGCGCCAGAACAAGTGCCGCCAGCGTCACAATTTGCTTGCGGTCCTTGACGAATCGCCGGGCTGAAGTCCATCGGCTTTTGGTTGGATTAGAAGTCGTCATGATAAAATCTCCGTTAAGCAGGAAAGGATCGACAGATCAGTGCTTCCATAAAGGTGTGCCGGCATTGGCAGAAATATCGCGGGCGTCCCCGACATGCCAATCCGCAAAGAGAATGTTAGCGGCGTCAGGATTACCCGATGGGCCGTGGAAGGTGGTCATGTCCGCCAGCACCCAAACCCCGGTGGATTGCAACAACTGATAGAGATTGATGCGGTGGGCGGGTGGCCCGATCTGATAATTGGTGACTCTATCGCCCGCCAAGCCCATGTTGTATTGATAACTGGTGCCTTCGCCCAGAAAATAGGATTGATAGCTTTTGCCGGTAAAGGAATCGGTAAACCCATTCACATCCGCCGGGCAATCCCATGCGGCGGCCGCACCGCGATCATTAGCCGTGGGAATATAATTGGGCTTGGGAATTGTAGTGGGGGGCAATACACCACCAATGACACTCTGAATGGGTGAGGGGCCGTAGCCCCCTGGATTGGAAGTTGAGGAGCTTACGGTTGTGCCATCCGCACAGGGAATCGTGTAATTGACCGTTGGCATCTGTGGGCAGGCCGGAAAAATTTCATTGCTTTCACTTTGCATATACGCGGCAAATAACTCGCCAAGGCTGTGTAATTGCCCCGCGCACGCGGTGCGTTTGGCATCTTGCTGAGCAAGTTGCAGTGCCGGCATCAATAAGCCGATTAATAAAGCAATGATGCTGATGACCACCAGCAATTCAATGAGAGTGAAGCCGCGAACTGACTTCATGGAAAACTCCTCTGCGTAGAAAGACCCAAACTGACACCAAGCCCTACGCTTGGCGGCTTAAAAAGTTGCATAAGCCCAATATTCGTGTTTATGGGAAACCAAGATTTGACCATTAAGTTAAACGGACGGATAATTTTATTGCGTTTCGGGCCTTATTTCCCGGATGCTCTGGTTGTTTTTGAGGCGAAGTTTCTATGCGTAAACAGGTAATTCAAAGCAAATGCTGGAAGATCGGTACCGGCGCGGCGCTGGCCGCATGTCTGCTGTTAAGCGGATGCGCACAGCCCGGATATAGTACGTATCGACCCAGCATTTCTTCTTTTCAGCCTGGCGATCAGGGGTTGCAGTCGCGTGATCTGGTGGATATGACCAATCGACTGGCGGCCGATTTACTTAAGATTCCGGAAATCGCCCAAAATCCCAATAAAGTCATCATCGTCATGACGGGAATCGATAATAAAACCAGCCAACCATGGCAAAATGACCAGATTTACCTCGCCAGAATGCGAGCATTGCTGAATCAATACGCCCGCGATCGCCTCGCGTTTGTCATTGGGCCGCAACAATTGCAGCAGCTTCAGCAGCAGGAACTTGGCTCTACGGGTGGCGATCCATTTGAACAATCCAGCCGGGGTCAGGTGCCGCAAAATACCCGCATGATTCCCCAATATGCCCTGAAGGGCGTGTTTTATGATCTGCCGAATTCCGCCACAACCTATTATCTGTGCACTTTTCAATTGGTGAATCTGCAAACGGGTGAATTGGTATGGGAAGGACATTATGAAACCCGCACGCTGAATCTGTATTGATGTTCGTACGAGATTCCACGCTCCACGCCCCGCAGCGGAATGGTAGTATGTTAAGACTTTTCAATGTAGGGTTCTGCCTGACAACACCGGGCCGGTGGGGGCCGCTGGTGATAGCGATTTGGCTGCTCGGATTGGCGGGCTGCGGCGGCCCTGCGCTGAATCCCAATATGCGCAACACTTTTTTAGACTCGCATGATCTGGTGGCCATGACAGATAAAATGGCTTCTGCAATTGCTGCCGATCCGGTCATCGCGCGATTTACCGCACATGGCCCAATGACTATCGTATTAACGCCGCTAAAAAATAATACGGATCAGATTATCCCACGTTCGCAGGGGGATATATTTCTGCATCGCGTGCGGGCGCTTCTGACAGCGCATCAATCGTTGCGTAGAGAATTTATATTTGTCCTGAACACGGCTGCATATCAGCGACTCGCGGCCGGTGAGCAGCCGGGCATCGGGCCGTTAGGGCCGGATGTGAATCGCCTGCAACCCCGCTATGCGCTGCAAGCGACATTTTATTCAGATAACAAAGTCGCTCCCGAATATCGCAGTGCCTATTATTTATGTACGTTTTATCTTACCAATATCCGTACCGGGCAGATAATCTGGGAAGGTAGTTATGAAACAAAAAAGGCGGTACACAGCGGATTTCTGGATTGACAGTAGAGCCGCAATCGATTTGCACCGCATGGAGACCACACGTTTATGAACAACCGGCCGGAAATAATGCCCTCGAAAGCGCGACGGCGGGGCATCGCCATCCTGCTGACGTGCACGCTGTTTTTGCCGGCATGCAGCGAGACATCTACACGCGTTCGCGATGCGGTCACCTTGTATTACACCGGCCAATATGCACCGGCGGCCCAGGAATTAACACCGCTGATTGCCAAGCCCAACAAGAATTTTGTACTCAATAACTGCCGTTACGGTTCGTGCGCACTGGCCGCCGGGCAGTTGGAAAACGCCCAGCAGGCCTTCCTGCGGGCTTATCGCGTGATGGACAGCGTGAACACCAACACGGGCAGCCGGGTCTTGGGCGCGGTGGTGGTGTACGAGGGAGTTAAAGTATGGAAGGGACAGCCTTTTGAAAGAGCGATGGCAGATTATTATCTGGGGCTGATATTTCTGATCAAAGGGGAATTTGACAATGCGCGGGCGGCCTTTGCGGGCAGTCTTTTTCGGTTGCGCAAATACGCCAATCCAAATGGCCAATTGCCGCCGGGGCAGCGCTATGCCCGTATTGATTCCAATTTTGTTCTGGGTTATTTTGGTCTGGGCGTATGTTATATGAAATTGGGGCACCCGAAACTCGCGGCGGCCAATTTTCAACGCGCCCAGCAATTGGACCCTGCCTTGGCCCCGCTGGTGAGAAAAATGTATGAACCGGGAATCAACGCGTTGATCTTTGTGGACTGGGGTCTTGGTCCTCGACGCCGGGCGGCGGGGTGGTATGGTGAACAATCCGTCTTCACGCCCACACCATGGCAGGCCGGCCCGATTCCCCCGGTTTATGCCTGGGACAATAACCGGCCCATTTCGGGTATTGCCAATTCCAATACCGTTGATACGCTGGCCTTGGCGCAGGACCAGCGCTGGCTGACCATGGACACGATCCGTCAGGCCAAGGCGGTTATTGGAACCGGGATGATGATCGGCGGTGCCGTGGCTGCCGATAATGGAGCCTATAACAATAATGGCACCGAATCGCTGATTGGCTTAGGCGTTGCGGGCATCGGAGCACTTTTGGCGGCGTCATCGCAGGCGGATACCCGTTACTGGGAAATGTTGCCGCGAACGGTGTATGTCATCCCCGCCAAATTGCCACCCGGTAACAGCACAGTCCAAGTCTCTGCCGGCGGGGCATCCAGCGTGCCGTTTACCGTGGACATAACGGGCGATAAGTTGCGGACGTTTTATGTGCGGTTGCCGTGAGTGGCGCGACAACTTCGATACTTCCGCAGCGAGCATGGTCGCCGTCTGGTTGGCGGTTTGCGGGCCAACTGCCATATTATTGCCCTTTGCTCTTGCAATCACGAAGCAGCCAAGTGGGATTATAGAGTTGATGCGGTATTGCTGCGGTCCATGCCAAGTTCACGCCATAGACGTCGTGCTTTGTGATCGCGCAGGAATGCGCGGATTGCTTTTGTTGGTTGCACGAGCCGCCAACTGCACAGCAACGCGCCTTTCCAAGTTAAATGATAAACGTCATCTGTCTGATCCCGGTATTGGTAGCCCAATAGTTCGCGCCGTTGTCCACTGGCATCCCAGTCGCGATTGAGCATCGCAATCTCCTGGCCTCTGGCGGGGACACACCGGCGGCGTGCCGTCATGCCCAATTGATCGAGGCGCCGCTGATGGGCCTCGCATATTGCGGCGACGCTTGTGACCCAAACGAAATTGGCCGATTGCTCCATCGGATCACGCGGGAACGCGCTAAGTTGCGGGTTTACGCCCGTGGTGATCCGAACCCCGTCCTCAAACCGGGATTCGACCCAAAAGACCAAAATTTCAGGGCGCGACCGCGACCGTAACTGGGCAACCAGAGTAAAGGCCAGGTCATTGGTGATCGTGTTTTCCATTATCAGCACGTTGGCACCGACGTTGGCGGTTACCCTGGGCGATCGCAGGACCGCCAGGGGTTCGAATCCCGCAAGGGCGAAGTGCGTAACCTTGTCCGCGATAAGTTGGCTGACTTTCGGTGGTAATTCGGTTAGCTCCGCATGCTCCCATATAGGACGCATGCTCTGCCAAACTTTCCGGAATACAACAATCGGCCCAAAGAACCATGCAATCATTACATACACCAGCGGATGTGCCGCCAGTTCCAACCCGAGGGACAGCAGGTGATGTAAAAGGTGAGAATTCACAAGTTACCCTAAAACGATTATTTTTTCGCCGAAGCCGTCTCATGCGGTCGGATGCGAACTAAACCGTGAGAACAATTTTCCCAAAGCCGCCTCCGGCTTCCAAAGCGCGATGTGCGTCGGCAAGATTTTCCAGTGGTAAGACTTTGTTGATCACCGGTTTCAGGACCTCGCGTTCCAAAAGTGCGGAAAGCACTGTCATGCCGGCAACCCGGCGGGGGATGGAATCAAACGCAAGGCTTACAAAGTGAATGGCAATATTGTGCCGGTATCCCAATGACAAATCCCCCTTGGGATCCACAATGGTCACGATGCGTCCCATGGGGCGGACCAGTGAAATACTGCGTGCTGCATAGGTGTCCCCAAAGCAGTCAAACACCAGATCAACCGTTCCGGCCTCTTTTTGAACCACAGCGGCAAAATCTTCGCTTTGGCGGTCGATGACGCGGTCCGCACCCAGTGAACGCACCAGCGCTGCATTGGCAGCCGAGCAGACCGCGAAAACATACGCCCCGGCCGCATGAGCAAGCTGTACCGCCATAGAGCCAACGCCGCCTGAGGCACCGATGATCAGTACTGTTCGCCCAATCCGCAAATCACCCTGTTCGATCAGGCCGGCCCATGCGGTCAGAGCCGCCAATGGTACGGCTGCCGCCTCAATATAACCCAGGTGCGCGGGCTTTTTGGCCACCATGTCCGCGCGAACGGCATGGTATTGTGCATTAGCGCCGGGGCCGGAAAAGTCGGGGCAGTAAAACACCGCATCCCCGGCCTGAACGTTGCGTACCAGAGATCCCGTTTGTTCCACCGTGCCGGAAACGTCAAAGCCCAGAATTGAGCCGGGACCATAACCAAAGGCACCCGTCTTACGGATTTTGCAATCAATGGGGTTGAGCGCCACCGCCTGAACTTTCACCAGAATCTGATCCGGTTTAATTTCCGGTTTGGGGACATCCTGTAAAATTAAAACTTCCGGTCCGCCATTAGCGGAAAGTGTCATCGCCTTCATTATAGTTATTCCTACCTTCCTATACCTGCGTGCAATGTCCTTGCGCCTCTGCAAACCGAAGCGCTTCAACTCCTTCTGCTCTGAAAATTCGCCAGACCTTCGCAACAGCGAAAAAACATGGCGATTTTTCATCCTGCGCGGGTGAGGCTTCGCATCATGGGAGACTAACTTCCAGCTTCTAACTCCTAGTTCCCCGCCGCCGTCCCGGCCTTACGCGACAGTGCCAGGCGGTGCGCGTGAGCGTAATGGGAAATCAGATTATGCCAGTCGAAATATTCCGACAGGCGTTCCACGCGGTTACGCAATTCAATGCGCCCGCGCCGATCTTTGAGTGCAAAGTTAAACAGTATTTCCGTAAGCTGATGGGCCGCTTGATCAAACGAGGCATAACGGCGGCCCACGACAAATAAACCGTTATTGGCCGGATCATGAATATGTTTTAACACATAACTGCCGAACCCCGCCAGATCACTGGTGGCTGCGGCCACGCCGTTGGCTACGCATTCCATAGGTGTGTAACCCCACGGCTCGTAGTAGCTGGGAAATACGCCCATGTGGCATCCACGGACAAACTGATCATAATCCAGGCCGATCAGCGGCGAAGTGGCGGAAAGAAAATCGGGATGAAAAATTACTTTCACCGGATCCTCTTTCGCGTTAAAGAGGTGACACGCCCGCAGTTGCTCTAAAACCGAATCGCGGGCGTCATCCCAGAGGTCATGCGTGACAATGGCGGGTTGCTTCCAGGTGCGCCACGCGTGCAGGCCGCGTTTGAGCCGAACCATGGATTGCTCCGTGATTAGATGGCTGGTATCGGGCATTTTGCCTTGACTGACATCCTGCAGCAGACGGTGTCCGATTTCTTCTGAGACTCTTTCACAGGTGAGTTTGAGTTCATCAAACATGGCCTGACTTTTTAACACATCAATATTGATGGATTTATACGGTGCGCGGGTGATGATGAAAGCGACCACGGTAATCGGAATATTCCCGGATTTCAGCCAGTGATTCAGCCGCGCCAGAGACTCAATAAACAGATTAATGCCCTTGTTGGTGTATTCATAGCGGCCGGAGGTAAATATATAAATGGTCCGATCCAGATCAAAGGTATAGGATGGGAAAAAGTGGCCGGCAACAAAGGTATGAATGGCTTCCTTATATTGTTTGTGCAGGGTCTGAAATTCATGCAGGGCCGCGAAGCGTTGTATATTCAGCCCGTTAGGCGTAATAACATCGGGTTTCCGGTGCAGAAGCTTTTCCGCCTCCAACGCAGTAACATCGGACACTGTAGTAAATACATCCGCACAACTCGCCGCACCGCGCTCCAGGCAATAACGGGCATAAATAGCATAATGCCCGGCGGCCTGATCCGGGTTAATCGAATCAAGCTTGGAATAGAAATCCGGATTATCCGTGCACAAATACCGCCCCAGCAATGTGGCGTGGGTGGTAAATACCGTGGCCACCGGAAGCTTGAGGAAATTGATACGCATGAGTCCGGGAGCTACCATCCACTCATGGAAATGGGCGATGACGGCGCGTTTCTCCGGCTTAAAGCGGCACAGTTCCTGAAAAAATAAGCCCACCAGCATTCCGAACACGACTACGTTGTTGGTATCTACGTCATTGTCCGGAGCCTCAATGCCGTGGTCTTTCCACAGCGTGTATTTAAACTCACCCATCCGCCCGAACGCCGCCGCAAAATCCAGCAGCAGCACACGCGGCCTCCCATCGATAAGCCAGTGCCCGTAATGCACGCGAATCGACATTTCTTCCAGGCGATGAATGGCCTCTGCGATAGGCCCGCTGGGTTCCGCAGGCTCGAACTCCACGCCGGCGGTATCCGCGTTGTATGGACCGATCATGCAGTAACGATTGCCCCATGATTCCACCATCGTGCCGGCCTTGGTGCGCATGACCGTATAAATGCCGCCAAGCTGCCAGCAGACTTCCCAGGCTATTTCAAACAACAGCGGTTGCGTTGGGTCATCATCGCCAACCGGAGCTATCGCCGCCGGAGTATCCGCCAATGTCGGTTTTCGCACGGGCAATGGGGGCGGTGGAAAATCACGGGCGGTGGTGCGTGGCATCACCGCAGTGGGTTGATCCGGGCGATGATAACTTTGGCCTTCAGGCTGGGTAAAGGAATCGGATGTCGTTGATGGCGGCGCGAAACTGGATTTGTAATTGCCGGCGGTATTACGTTTGCCAATTGCCGCACCTTCAAGGCCTTCGGCGGTTTGGCCTGCAAATTTTGAGGATTCACCCAAAGGGGTGGTCTTGCCGCGTTTGTTTCCGGGTTTATTTCCGCTTCCCATCGCAGGTTCGCCTTTTTTTCAATCTCACATGCCTGACCGTTGATCCCGATTTTACCATAGATGATATAGAACGCGACAGGCGTAAAAAAAACCGCACCTATCAGGCCGAGGGGGCGTTGGCGGTATCCGCGCCGGATGTGTGGCCCATCAGCATTTCAATATCCAGCAGACTCACAAGATAATAATTGTCCCCGCGTTTCTCCAGCACAGCAGTAAGACCATTGGACAGGCCGAAGCGGCGCGGTGCCCCCGCAGCCAGCCCCAAAACATGCCAGAGAACATGCTTCAACACGCCGCCATGCGTGACGGCCATCATATCTTTTCCGTTTTCCGCCTCTGACATGGCATCCAATACGGCCCGCGTGCGGTCCCAAAGCTGCTGGTCGCTTTCGACCCCGGGAACGCCGGTCCAGTCGGCCAGATCGCCATTATTGGTACTGCTGCCGGACAGGTCGGCGAGCAGGGTCCGGACTTCATCCCAGGTTTTTCCCTCAAAGGCACCAAGATTGCGCTCGCGCAATTGCGGGGTGACGGTCATTGGGCAGCTTTGGCGGGCAGCGATAATCTGTGCGGTCTGCAGGGCACGCGGCAGATCACTGGACCAAATGGCGGAAAAATGCCGTTCCGCAAACCACTGCGACAGCATCTCGGCCTGTTGCCGACCCGTTGCATTAAGTTCTGTGGGGGTATGCCCTTGAATGCGGCGTTGGGCATTCCAATCAGTCTGGCCATGGCGAACCAGCCAGAGTCGGGCAGGCGTTTGTTCCGGATGATTCATGGGTCACTATCCTTTTGCAGCGAAACCGTCCGAGGATTGTATCCGCATGGGTATTAAATTGAAGTTTGACGGATAAAAATTTACAGGTATAAACAGCAACACACTGGTTCTTCAATTTCGGCAGGAGCGACATGATGACCACCGCCCAGACATTTATTCAATGCCAATGGTGTACCACCCAAAGTCTATTGGGCACACCTTCGTGCCCCAGTTGTGGTGCACCGCTGGATAGCCGCAACGTGGTCAGCGATTCCGGCTGGACGGCGGCTCCGCGCATACGGGATATGACCCGCATTGAATTTGGCACCAGCACGTGTCAGGTGGAAGGGCACATGGTGCCCGTGGCGGATTTACAACTGGGTGCCGGTGATGCGGTATTTTTTGAACATCATGTCATGTTGTGGAAAGATGATTCAGTACCGCTGGAAAATCTTTCCTTAAGCGGCGGCATAACCCGGTTATTTGCGGGCATGCCCTTCAGCATTTCGATGGCCAAAGGTCCGGGGCATATCGCCTTTTCCCGCGATGCATCCGGAGAACTTGTCGTGCTGCCCATGCACCCGGGAATGGAAATGGACGTGCGCGAACATGCCTTTGTGCTGGCCTCGCATTCGCTGGACTATTCATTTGTGCGGGTCAAAGGATTGGCAAATATATTTTTCGGCGGGGAAGGCATGTTCATGGACCGCTTTGTCACCCGCGCCGCACGCGGCCTGTTGATGCTGCACGGCTACGGCAATGTTTTTCAACGCATGCTTAAACCGGGCGAAAGCATTCTAATTGAGCCGGGGGGATTTTTGTACAAAGATTCTTCCGTAGCCATGGATGTGGAATTTCAGAAAATCGGCGGTTCTTTCCTGGGTGGAAAAGCCATGGCGCTGGCGCGGGTGCGCGGTCCGGGGCGCGTGGGAATTCAGTCCATGTATCATCACCATCATCAGGATCGGAAGTAAGGGTTAAAAAATGGATCAGCCTCAGACCACCTCTGCCACCGCCCGCTGCCAATGGTGTGGTAATACGTTTGCCGCCGTTGCACCATTAACCAATTGCCCGCGCTGCGGGGCACCCCTGCGTGTTGCGGCGCGGCGTGATGATGCGGGATGGACGGAATTGCCGCCGGTAGCCGATATGGCGCGTATACAGTTGGGGGCCGGTTCGGTGCAAATTGAAGGTCATTGTGTGCCGGTGGCGGATTTTAACCTGGCGGCAGGCCACCATATTTATTTTTCGCATCATTATCTTTTGTGGCGGGATGATCAGGTGCTCATGGGACAGATGTCGCTGCGCCAGGGCCTGACCCGCCTGTTTGCCGGCCTGCCCGTATTCATGCTCGAAGCCCATGGCCCCGGACGCCTGGCATTATCCCGGGATGAGCCGGGGGAGACCGTGGCGGTTCCGCTGAACCCCGGTCAGGGGGTTCATGTGCTGGAGCATAAATTTCTGGCCGCTACCGGGCCGGTGAGTTATGACTGGACCGACCTTGGTATTTTTTTCCTGGTGCGCAAAGGCAATAATTCCGATGAACAGGAATATGTATATCCTATCGGAAGGTATATAGATGTATTCCGCTGCGACAAGCAGCCCGGCCTGTTGCTGCTGCACTGTGCAGGAAATTGCTTTCAGCGGACCTTGGCACCGGGTGAAACGCTTCTCGTAAAACCGCGATCGTTGATTTATTCCGATGTTTCGGTCCATCTTGGACTGCATTTTGAATATCCCCGCCACGCCGGAATGCTGCGACGCCGGCATATATGGCTGCGGCTAAGAGGCCCGGGCCGCGTGGCCATACAGTCCTGCTATGAGGGTATTGAAATGGAAAACAGCCCCAATATCCTTGAACCCTTCGGCTCAACATCCCGCGCCTGGTAAAGCAACGCGCTACCGCGCGGTGCAATGGCAGTCCCTTTGCCACTCGTGGCTTCAACCTGGACAAAAATCAGAATAAAAATGGGAACGTGGGATCGACTGAAGGCAGTCGCATAAGTCTCGAGATTACGTGAGGCCTTGGTTACTCGCCCTGAAATTCGTCGCCCCGCCCAAGGTCGGGCTACCGACGGCACCGGACTGAACATGCTTATGGCTGCTTCCTTCCGGACCTGACCAGGTTCACAGTCAACCCGTGCATCGGGCCCGACCATGGCCGGGGCGCACGCGCGAATCAGCATGATAACACGCCTCTCCAAATCTGGCCAACGGCACACAACGGCACACAACCTTCACCGATGCCCTTCTCTCAAACTTTCAGACCCGCCAGTACGGCCGCGCCCGCCACCCCCACAAAGGCACCGGCTCCGCCGGCGGTGACAACGCCCCCCATTAGTATCCCGCAACCATTTACAGAGCGTGCCCGGACCCCGTACTGCTGGCGGACTGTGGAACCTGGAACCCGGAATTCAGCATCTGGCATCTCGCATTCTGCGAGAGCAAAGCGCTTCCGAACTCTTCCAACCCCTGACCCCGCGTTCTGAATCCGAAGCCTGAAATCCAGCATTTAGCACCCCGCATCGAGCAGTCTTTGGAAGCGGGGCGTGGCAATAAATCCGGGCGGCCCACTGGGGTGTAAGTTTCTAGCATGAACCATTTTCTTAGCGTCGGCATTTATGCCGTGGATTTTGCCGCTTGCCCGAAAATATTGTCACGCCCTGGAAGCGCTGGCGCTCCAGCTTTATTTGGCACCCCGCGGTTGGAGGGGTACAATTCAGGTACCAAAGCAAGGTTGGCCGTTTCCACGCGGGTTATGGGTGCACTGAAGGGAAAATTTTACCACAACGGCACACCGCCGCGGTTACGGGGGGCCAGGGGTGGACGAGTATTCAGGAGTTGGGAGTTAGGAGTTGGAAGGCTTTGGAAGCGCTGCGCGGCGTTGCTGCTGATTGAATAATGAGTAATGAATAAAATCGGGGGAGCGATTTGGCAGCGATGTCACTCCTTAATGCTAAATGCGAGATGCCAGATGCTGAACACCTGGCCACAGCTGGAAAAAATCTGTGGATCGTTTTCCCATCCCTGTCGGCCGTCCTCTCTTTACCTCCGCTACTTCTATGGTGAATCAAACCCTCGAATCGGAACCTCGACCGTCTGCTACACCATGGCGGCGGATTTGCGCAGCAGCCATTCGCTGGTTAGCAGAGCCATAAACAGCAGCATGAACAGAACGTGGAGCCAGAATGTGGACGCACGGTGCGGGTGGGCGAAAAGACTGTTGCTTTCCGGAATTTTAATAACCTGTTTTACCGGCGGCATATACCGTGCCAGAATATCGGCAAAGGGGCCGGGCAGTGCAATGCCGCCACCGGCGCGGGCAATTTGCCGCATGGCTGCCGGGTCGCTGGTGGTGTTGACCATTTCAAAATTGCCGGCGGATTTCACACGGATGTTTAACGAACGGACCGTTGCCGTGGGGTCATCAAGCATGCGCCGGTTGACGCCTGACCCCTTAAGGGTAATGCGGTAGTGCCCCGGCGGCAGGCCGGTAATCCTGCCGCTGTAATATCCCGGCACGCCGATTTGCGGCACCATGGTAGCAGAAAAAACTTCCGGCCTGCCTGTCCCTGAATTGCCCGCGGACTTAGAAGCGGCTATCGCGGTCGCCACCGCTTGAAAATGTACCCTGGCTTCCGGCAGCAATTGATCATCCAGAACGCGTGCCTGCACCAGAACTTTTCTTCCCTGATTATAACTGGAATGATTGGTGCCGAAGCGAACGAATTTGCCACCCGCCGGCAATTGTGATCCCGAAGCCCAGCGCAGCAGTTGCCCAAGAAATACATCTTCGACGTTGTAACCATGGACATAGCGCAGTCGCCACAACTGATTGCTGGCCAGATACATGACTCTTCCTGATCCCATGGACATGGTGGTCAGCAATGCACTGCGGCGGGCCGCTTGAAAGGCCTGCACGCCTCCGGCGTTGTCGGAAGTTCCATGTCCGCCACCGGAAATAACCCACAAGACGCGCGCATCAGCGCGGGCGTGCGTATACGCGCTGTGCCAGTACCAGCGCGGCATGGATTGCCAGATGGTGCTGTCGCTGCGTTGATCCACACCCAGTTGTGAAAGACTGGATTGTGCCCCCTGGACAGTTAATGCCGGCAAAAAGCCATGGTCATTCTGCTGCCGCAGCAGTGCCGCCGGCCACACGGCGTTGAATTTAATCGGGAAAAGTTTGCCCAGCGGTTGATTGCCCCAGTCCCGGGGCATGAATTGCTGCCCGGCCATGATGACCAATGCTGCGCCTTTGGTTTGCACGGCATACGTGATGCCTTGCTGGGCTTCCGGCGACAGCGTATGGCCGGGAATATCACCGAGGATAATAACGTCAAAAGCTTCCCATGCCTTGCGTCCTGTCGGCAATTGCTGGGCCAGATAGCTGGGATTTGTGGGCGATGCGACTACCGGCGGCGGGGGGGCAACACCTGTAATGGCGGCCGGATGCAACAGTACGGCCTGCAAATGCACGCGATGGCTGCGAGAAAAATAATTCACTAAATATTGATAATTCCATCCCGGCTGGCCGTCAATTAGAAGCACTTGCAATTTATCCCGCCGCACGGTCACACGAAAGCTGCGGGCAACACTGGTTCGCATAGTCGCGGTCGGCAGAACTTTCAGCGTGTAGGCGTAGACACCTGGTCCGGGGGGCAGATTCTTGAACTGCGTGGATTTATACGCATCAGACCGATGCGTCAGAATCACCTTGCGCGCCTGCACGTG